>NZ_JBVJWV010000041.1:18624-60232 GCF_055602105.1 Streptomyces sp. NPDC037421 | reverse complement strand
AGCGGGGTGCCGGCTGGGCGGTCTCAGGGCCGGTTTGGGGGGGGGGGGGCGGGGCCCCCCCCCCCCCCCCCCCCCCCCCCCCCCCCCCAGCCACCCCCCCCCCCCCCCCCCCCCCCCCCCCCCCCCCCTCCCCCCCCGCCCCCCCCCCCCCCCCCCCGCCCCCGCGCGTGCGTACGCGTGCGACTGCATCCGGCCGCCTTCGAACGCTGCCAGCTTTACCCAAAGCCATTCCATCGGGTGATCGTCACCCGGACTGCCTGACGTCCGCCCCCGCCCCAACTAGGGTGCGGCGCAAGCATTCCGGCACATGGCCCACCGGCATTGCGATGTCAGTGGCGGGTGTCACAGTGGGGGAGTGAGCAAAGCCGCCGCAGGGCAGAGGGGGTGAGGTCCGGCCGTGTCCGGAACCGGTTCGATCGCAGAAGTGGGCGCGCCGTCCGCGCGTTCGCGGGCCCTCGCCGTGCTGCGGGT
This sequence comes from Streptomyces sp. NPDC037421, assembly GCF_055602105.1. Taxonomy (NCBI): domain Bacteria; kingdom Bacillati; phylum Actinomycetota; class Actinomycetes; order Kitasatosporales; family Streptomycetaceae; genus Streptomyces; species Streptomyces sp. NPDC037421. Next base: position 59,761 of record NZ_JBVJWV010000041.1, on the reverse strand, counting down.
CCGCAGCAGGGCCATGGCCGCCGTGCTGCTGCCCGCCGCCCTCGCGGTGGTGCTCGTCGCCGCCCGGATGACGGGCCGGCTGGCCGGTGACCCCTGGCCGGCGGTGACCCTGGCCGTCTGCTCGGTGGCCGCGCTGGTGCTGCTGGCGGGCGGGATATTCGGCGCGGTGGTGCTGCGCGCGGGTCCCGCCGTGACCCCGACGGTGCCGCTGCCGGAAGCCGCCGCGCCCGACCTCTACCGGCTCGTCCGGGACCTGGCCGACCGGATGGACGTCCCCGCGCCCTCCGCGATAGCCCTGACCCCGGACTGTGACAGCTGGCTGGAGGACCGCACCCACGCCGCCCACCGCCGGACCGGCACCGGCACGGCCACCGGCCCGGAGTCCGAGCCCGGCGCGGCCCCCGTGCTGGTGATCGGCTCGCCGTTCCTGTGGTGGATGCGGGTCGCGGAGCTACGGGCCGTCCTCGCGCCCGTCGTCGCCGGTACGGGCCCCTCCGCGCACCCGGACATAGCCGACGCGCGCGGCTTCGTCCGCGGGCTCGACGCGGCGGTGGACATCGGCGGCAGGCCCGGCCTGGGCTGGATCGGCGGCCCGGCCCGGCTGCTGCTGCGGCTGTGCCGGACGGACGCCGCCGAGATGGAGCGCGGAGTGGCCGCCGCAGCCTCCGACCGTGCACAGGGTGTGGACTACGGGCTGCGCATCGTCGCCCAGGAGCAGGTGGGCCTCGCCTACGCGGGCTGGGACCGGCTGCTGACCCGGGTCGCGCTGCCCGCCTGGCGGATGGGCCGCTGGCCGGCGCACCTGGACGCCGGAGTGGTCTCCGCCCTGACCGAGCTGTCCCGGCGGGACCGGCTGGCCGAGGGGTTCGCCTCGCGGCTCGGCGAGCGCCCCGCCTGCGACCTGCTGGAGCAGCCCGGCGTGGTCGACGAGGCCGCCTCCCTGCTGGCGGCCCGGCTGTTCCACGGCGGCCCGGCCGAGGCGGGGCCGGACTGGTCGCCCGTGGACTGGACGGCCTACCCGCAGGAGGTCGTGGACCGGAAGTGGCGTACCGAGGCGGCCCGCCTGCACGCCGCCCTGGACGCCCTGTCCGTCCCGGCGGACCTGGCACCGCCCGCCGGCGCCCCGCCCCGGCCGGACGGCTCCACGGCCCCGGCGGAGCAGGTGCCCGTGACCACGGGCGCCCCCGCCCAGGCCGAAGCCTCCACGCCCGTGAGCGGCGGCCCCGGCGGCCCCGCCCCCGCCCGCCCCGCGGACCGGGCCGCCCTGGGCGAACCGGCGGCCCCGGGCGGGCCGACGCTGGAGCGGGTCCTCGGCTACCTCACCGACCCCGCCGGGGACGGCGCGGCCGGGGAGGCCCTCGCCGGGCGGCTCAGCGGCGACCTGGCCCGGGAGGAGCGCGCCGCCGGAGCCGCCAGGCCCCAGCCGCGCGGCGGCGCGGACACGCTGCCGCTGTTCCCGCTCCAGCCCCCGCGCAGCGGCCGGGACCTGCTCGCCGATCACGTCACCGCCCTGGTCTGCTGCGCCGCCGTGGACTCGGCCGGCGCCGGCCCCGGCCTGGACTGGCTGGACGGCCCCGTGCTGCTGGTCGACGGCGAGCGCCGCGCGGATCTCGCCCCCCGGGTGCTCTCCCTCGTCGAGGACGGGGACCCGGCCCCCCTGCGCGACTGGCTCGCGGAGCTGGGCGTACGCCCCGAGAAGCCCGTCCGCCTCCTCTGAGCCGCGGCCGGACCACCCCCGGACGCCCGGGGCGAGGCCCAGGACCACCACCCGCGCCGAGCGGCTCCCCGCGTTCCGGTCACGTCAATTCACGACGAACGGTGACGGAGTGAGTGCGTTATGTGATGTGCTTGGGACCGGTCGCGGAAGGGTGTCCGAAATCCCGCCGCGCACCTGAGTGGAGCGAACGCGTTCGGGGGAGCGAGGGAGGGGAACGGTATGGGTGCGGACCAGATCCGGCGTTGGGAGTCAGGTGCGCTCGCGCACGCGGTGACCGATCCCTTCGGCCAGGGCCCCCTGCCCTGGTTCCGGGGCAGCGAGCTGTACTTCGACGACACCGGCCAGGTCGTCCCCTGGTACGTGGACCCGGCCGTCGCCACCCCCGGCCAGAACCCCGGCATCCCCGCCCAGAACCCCCGGGGCGGCGGCCCCCGCACCGCCGACGACGTCCACCGGCAGATCAAGGGCTTCGCCTCCACCGGAGCCGTCGCCCCCGGCGAGGCCATCGACTTCCACATCACCGTCGACCCGCCCCAGCAGTTCTCGGTCGACGTCTACCGGATCGGCCACTACGGCGGCGACGGCGCCTCCAAGATCACCACCAGCCCCCGGCTGTCCGGCATCGTCCAGCCCGCCCCGCTCACCGCCGACCGCACCGTCTCCTGCCACCACTGGTGGCTCTCCTGGCGCCTCCAGGTCCCCTCGTACTGGAGCATCGGCGCCTACGTGGCCGTCCTCACCACCGCCGACGGCTACCGCTCCCACATCCCCTTCACGGTCCGCGACGACCACCCCGCCGACCTCCTCCTGCTGCTCCCGGACATCACCTGGCAGGCCTACAACCTCTACCCCGAGGACGGCCGCACGGGCGCCAGCCTCTACCACGCCTGGGACGAGCAGGGCCGGCTGCTCGGCGAGCGCGACGCCGCCATCACCGTCTCCTTCGACCGCCCCTACGCGGGCGCCGGCCTGCCCCTGCACGTGGGCCACGCCTACGACTTCATCCGCTGGGCCGAGCGCTACGGCTACGACCTCGCCTACGCCGACACCCGCGACCTGCACGCGGGCCGCGTCGACCCGGCCCGCTACCGGGGCCTGGTCTTCCCCGGCCACGACGAGTACTGGTCGGTCCCCATGCGCCGCACCGTCGAGCGCGCCCGCGACCACGGAACCTCCCTCGTCTTCCTCTCCGCGAACACCATGTACTGGCAGGTCGAGCTGTCCCCCTCGCCCTCCGGGGTCGAGGACCGGCTCCTGACCTGCCGAAAACGCCGCGGCCCCGGCCGTCCCAGCCTGTGGCGCGAGATCGACCGCCCCGAGCAGCAGCTGCTCGGCATCCAGTACGCGGGGCGGGTCCCCGAGCCCGCGCCGCTGATCGTCCGCAACGCCACGCACTGGCTCTGGGACTCCACCGGTGCCGCCGAGAACGACGAGCTCGACGGTCTGGTGGCCGGTGAGGCCGACCGCTACTTCCCGCGCACCCAGCTCCCCGAGCACCAGGACCGCATCCTGCTCGCGCACTCCCCCTACCTCGACGGCGACGGGGCCAAGCGCCACCAGGAGACCTCCCTGTACCGGGCCCCGAGCGGCGCCCTGGTCTTCGCCTCCGGCACCTTCGCCTGGTCCCCGGCGCTCGACCGCCCCGGGCACGTGGACGAGCGGGTCCAGCGGGCGACGGCGAACCTCCTCGACCGGATCTGCAAGCGGGACTGAGGCGCCCGCCCCGGATCCGGCACACCCCCTGCCCCGGGCACGGCACCCCGTGCGGGAGAATGGTCCCGCGCTCGTACAGAACCACAGGGAGACCCCGTGCCCGGATTCGTCGAAAAGCCCGAGCCGGTGCAGGTGCCCGGCCTCGCCCACCTCCACACCGGCAAGGTCCGCGACCTCTACCGTGACGAGGACGGCAACCTCGTGATGGTCGCCAGCGACCGCATCTCCGCCGCCGACTGGGTGCTGCCCACCGAGATCCCGGAGAAGGGCCGCATCCTGACGCAGCTCTCCCTCTGGTGGTTCGACCAGCTCGCCGACCTGGTCCCCAACCACGTCATCGGCACCGACCTGCCCGCCGGCGCCCCCGCCGACTGGGAGGGCCGCACGCTGGTCTGCAAGAGCCTCGACATGGTCCCCGTCGAGTGCGTGGCCCGCGGCTACCTCACCGGCTCCGGCCTCAAGGAGTACGTCCAGTCCCGCACGGTCTGCGGACTGGCCCTCCCCGAGGGCCTGGTGGACGGCTCCGAGCTGCCCGCCCCGATCTTCACCCCGGCCGCCAAGGCCGAGGTCGGCGACCACGACGAGAACGTCTCCTACGAGGAGGTCGCCCGCACCACCGGCGCCGAGACGGCGGCGCTGCTGCGCCAGACCACCCTCGCCGTGTACGGGCGCGCCCGCGACATCGCCCGCGAGCGCGGCATCATCCTGGCGGACACCAAGTTCGAGTTCGGCTTCGACAAGGACGGCACGCTCGTCGCCGCCGACGAGGTCCTCACCCCGGACTCCTCCCGCTTCTGGCCGGCCGACCAGTGGCAGCCGGGCCGCACCCAGCCCTCGTTCGACAAGCAGTACGTCCGCGACTGGCTGGCCTCCCCGGCCTCCGGCTGGGACTCCAAGGGCGAGCTCCCGCCGCCGGTCCTCCCGCAGGAGGTCGTGGCGCAGACCCGCGCCAAGTACGTCGAGGCCTACGAGCGCCTCACCGGCCAGACCTGGAGCTGACACGACGAAGGCCCCGATCAACCGATCGGGGCCTTCGTTCACTGAGCGGACAACGCGACTCGAACGCGCGACATCCACCTTGGCAAGGTGGTGCTCTACCAACTGAGCTATGTCCGCCTGTGCGCCGTAGCGCGAGAACCACTATACCCAACCACGCTGCCGTGCGAGACGCACTGCCGTGTGCCGGTTCTCCGCGCCGAGTTTCGTCGCCGCCGACGACAGGTAGTTGCGCACGGTCCCCTGCGACAGCGAGGCCCGCTCCGCGATCTCCGCGATCGGGGCCCCGTCCGCCGCGAGTTCCAGCACCTCCGCCTCGCGGGCCGTCAGCGGGGAGTCGCCCGCGCTGATCGCGTCGGCCGCCAACTCCGGGTCCACGTAACGCCCTCCGGCGTGCACGGTGCGGATCAGCTCGGCCAGCCGCTGCGCCGAGACCGTCTTCGGCGCGAAGGCCCGCACCCCCGCCGCGAGCGCCCGCTTCAGGTGCCCGGGACGCCCGTGGCTGGTCACGATCATGGTCTTGCAGTCGGGCAGTTCGGCCCGCAGCGATGTGGCCACACTCACACCGTCCGCGCCCGGCATCTGGAGGTCCAGCACCGCCACGTCCGGCCGGTGCGCCCGTGCCATCGCCAGCGCCTCCGGCCCGGAGGCCGCCTCGGCCACGACGACGAGGTCGTCCTCCAGGCCCAGCAGCGCGGCCAGCGCGCCCCGGATCAGGTGCTCGTCGTCGGCCAGAAGTACGCGTACGGGGCTCACGCCCGCACCTCCACTCGTCGTGTGTCCAGGGGCACCTCGGCCCGCAGCCGGAACCGGCCGCCCTCGGCCGGCCCCGCCAGCAGGGTCCCCTCCACCGCCGCGAGCCGCTCACGCAGCCCCGCGAGCCCGGACCCGGGCATGCCGGCGGGTGTCTCGGGCACCCCGTCGTTCTCCACCAGCAGCGTCACCGTGCCCGAGGCCGCCAGGGCGGTGAGCCGGATCAGGCAGCTGCGCGCGTCCCCGTGCCGCAGGACGTTCGTCGTCGCCTCCCGGACCACCCAGCCCAGGGCCGACTGCACCTCGCCCGGCAGCTGCCGCGCGGCCGCCGGGTACTCGACCCGGCAGTCCATCCCGGCCGCGTTCAGCACCCCGCGCGCGCCCTCCAGCTCCACCGCGAGGTCCGCCTCCCGGTAGCCGCGCACGACGTCGCGGACCTCCCGCTGCGACTCGCGCGCGATCCGCTCCACCTCGATCATCTGGTCCACGGCCTCGGGGCGTTCGCGCCGGGCCAGCTGTACCGCCAGCTCGCTCTTGAGGGCGATCACCGCCAGGTTGCGGCCCATCACGTCGTGCAGGTCCCGCCCGAACCGCAGCCGCTCCTCGGCGACCGCCAACTGCGCCTGGACTTCCCGGGCGTGGTCGAGCTCGTAGACGGTGCGCAGCAGCCAGCCGGAGAACCCGCAGGTGAAGGCGAGGAAGACGCTCGTCAGCAGGACGGCGACGAAGTAGCCGATGATCTCGTTCAGCGGCAGGCCAAGCGCGGCGACGGTCGCCGAGGTCGCGACCGCGGCGACCAGGGGCACGTACTTCATGTGCTGGACCTTCTCCACGGCCAGGACGAGGGATCCGCAGCCGAAGCAGGTCACCCCCACCACCAGGCCGGGGGCCACGGAGTCGTCGAGGCTGCCGAACCGGCGCAGGAAGAGGAAGAGCAGTACGGCCGCGACGGTGGCGGCCGTCGTCACCACCGCGAGCCGGACCGGGCGTTCGCGGCGGCCGCACACGGCGTCCAGGGACCTGGACGAGAGGAAGCCGACGAGGACGGCGTGGGCGACGACCACGAGGAAGGCCGCGACGCCCAGCGCCGCCGGGGTGCTGTTCTCCGAGTCGTTGACGCTGCCGGCGAGGGCGACCAGCCCGAAGGACACGATCTCGATGAGCACGAACAGGTGGAAGGACCAGCGTGTGTACACCTCGACCTTCCCCGCACTGCTGCGCTTCTTCCACCACCCGGTCAGCTTCGACACGGTCCCGTCCCCCCGGCTCTTCGCTCTGGTCAGCGTCGCGGTTCCCAGCGGAACCACCGCTGGACAGCAAACACCGTGACGATCATCCAGGCCAGCGTGGTGAGCGCGGCCCCCAGCAGGTCGTACCCCGCCACCCCGCCGCTCCAGCCGCCCCGTACGAGCGTCATCACGCCGCTGAGCGGCAGCAGTTCGCACAACGAGGCCGCCATGTCGGGCATCTTGTCCGTCGACGCGAACACCCCCGAGCCGATCATCGTCGCCAGGAACAGCGGCAGCGTGGTCAGCCCCGCGGTCTCCACGTTGCGGGTGAACGCGCTGGTGAGCGCGGCCAGTCCGGCGAGCAGCGGCATCGCGGCGAGCACGCCCGCCGCCACCAGCGCCGGGTTGTCGGGCATCGGCGCGCCCAGCACCGAGGCGCCGGCCGCGGTGAGCACGGCGATCTGCGCGAGCGCGATGGCCGCGGCGGGCAGCGCCGTCCCGGCGAGGATCTCCAGGTCGCCGGCCTCCCCGGTGCGCAGCCGCTTCAGTACGAGCTCCTCGCGGCGGGCCACGTACGCCGAGACCAGGTTCATGTAGACGACGAGCAGCAGCACCATCCCGATCCCACCGGTGAGGGTGGCCTCGGCGACGGCGGCCGCGGTGTCCCCGCCGACGGAGGAGCGCAGGACGAACACCATCGAGGCGGGCAGCAGCACGGCCACGCTCAGGGCGGCCCGGTTGCGCAGGAGCAGGGTCAGCTCCGAGCGGCCGAGTGCGGCGAGCCGGCCGGGGTTCAGGGTCATGGTGTTCATCGGGTCCCCGCCATCGTTTCGTCGTGGGCAAGAGCGCCGGTGCCCGCGTTGCGCCGGCTCCGGGCGATCTCCAGGAAGGCCTCCTCCAGGGAGGCGTGGCGGGCGTCGAGCCCGGCCAGTGCCACCCCGTCCTCGTCGGCCCAGCGCAGCAGGGCGCCCAGGTCGTGCTGGAGCCGGTCGGTGCGGATCTCGACCTGCTGCCCGTCGGCCGCCGCGTGCAGCGCCAGCGGCAGCCGGCCCGCGGGCACCCCGTCGGGCAGGGTGAAGCGGATCCGGGACGGCCGGGTCGCGGTCACCTCCTCGGGGGTGCCGGACAGGACCAGTTCCCCCTCGTGCAGGATCGCGAGCCGGTCCGCGAGCTGCTCGGCCTCCTCCAGGTAGTGCGTGGTCAGCAGCACCGTGGTGCCCTGCGCCCGCAGTTCCCGTACGAGGGCCCAGGTGTCCTGGCGGCCCTCGGGGTCCATCCCGGTGGTCGGCTCGTCCAGGAAGAGCACCTCCGGCCGGCCCAGCAGGGCGAGCGCCAGGTCGAGCCGCCGCCGCTCGCCCCCGGACAGCTGCTTGACCCGTACGGACGCCCGAGCGGCCAGTCCGACCAGCTCCAGCACCTCCGCCGCCGGGCGGGCGCCGGTGGTGACACCGCTCCACATCCGGACGGTCTCGGTGACCGACAGGTCCGAGGGGAAGCCGCCCTCCTGGAGCATGACCCCGGTCCGCGGGCGGACCTCGGCCCGCCGGGTGTGGGGGTCGAGCCCGAAGACGCGGACCTGCCCGCCGGTCGGGGCGGCGAGCCCTTCGAGCAGCTCGACCGTGGAGGTCTTGCCGGCGCCGTTGGTGCCGAGCAGGGCGAAGACCTCGCCGCGCGCCACGGAGAAGGTGACGCCCCGGACGGCTTCGAAGCCCCCGGCGTAGCCGCGGCGCAGTTCCTCTGCCTGGATCACTGTGTCGGTGGTCATGGCTCAAGCCTCGCGGCGGACCGGCGGGCGGAGCAGTGCGCGCTGTCACCGCCCGCGATGACATTTGTCATCGGATGTGAGCCGCGCCACAAAAGCCGAAAGGGGGCGGGAGCGGAAATGACGAAGGCCCCGATCGGAATCCGATCGGGGCCTTCGTTCACTGAGCGGACGACGCGACTCGAACGCGCGACATCCACCTTGGCAAGGTGGTGCTCTACCAACTGAGCTACGTCCGCATCTCGCTGCGGCCTGGGCCGTTGCGATGCGAGCACTACTCTACCTGATCCACAACCGTGGCCGGTAAAGCGTGCAGAGCGGGTGACAGGGATTGCACACTGCGCCTCCCCCCTGGAAGGGGGGTGTTCTGCTACTGAACTACACCCGCACGACTTCGGGGTTCTTGCCTTTCGGCCTCGCCCCTCGGCGTGATCCACACACTAGCCGATCGGAGGGGGTGCATGGCAAATCCGGGTCGCGGGCCACCGGACGGACGGCCGCCCGATGGCCACCGGGCGGCCACCGGACGGTCAGTGGGCCGCTTCGTACGCGCTGTAGACGGCCTTGGGGATGCGGCCCCGCGGCGGCACGTCGTGCCCGTGGGAGCGCGCCCAGGCCCGCACGACCGCCGGGTCCGGCGCGATCGAGGTCGTCTTGTAGGTCTTCCCCGAACGCGACCGGCGGCGGCCGGCGGCCACGAAGGGGGCCAGGCTCTTCCGCAGTTTCTTTGCGTTGGCCGCATTGAGGTCGATCTCGTACGACTTACCGTCGAGGGCGAACGTGACCGTTTCCGCCGCTTCTCCGCCATCGATGTCGTCGGAGATCGTGACTACTACGCGCTGCGCCACGGATATCGGTCCCTTCGTGCGCCGTCGCCGCCCGCTGACGTGCGGTGATGTCGCCTGTGTGGATGTTTCGGTGGAATACGTCAAACCGTGGGAATCCCGGCTGATTCCTTTGTACCGCGATTCCCGGTTAATTGCGAAGCCCAGTTAATTGCTCCCGCGTGTCCCGTCGCAATCCCGGGGGCGTGGTTTTCCGGTGGATTTTGCGAAGCGTTGGTGAAGCCGAAACGGCGGGAGGTCCGGACTCCGCGGATATCTACCCGCGTAGAAATTTCGGGCGGGTACGCTGAGGGAACCGCCTTCGCACCAACCACCTCATCGGGAGTGCCAGTGGCACGCGTCGTAGTCGACGTCATGCTCAAGCCGGAGATCCTCGACCCCCAGGGCCAGGCGGTGCAGCGTGCACTGCCGCGCCTGGGCTTCGATGGGATCGCCGACGTCCGCCAGGGGAAGCGTTTCGAACTGGAGGTGGAGGGACCGGTCGACCAGGCCGCCCTCGACCGCATCCACAAGATGGCCGAAACGTTCCTCGCCAACACCGTCATCGAAGACTTCACCGTGAAGGTCGAGGCCTGACGGTGACCACACGCATCGGAGTCGTCACGTTCCCCGGAACGCTCGACGACCGTGACTCGCTGCGCGCCGTCCGCCTCGCGGGGGCCGAGCCGGTCTCGCTCTGGCACCGCGACAAGGACCTGCACCAGGTCGACGCGGTCGTCCTCGCGGGCGGCTTCTCCTACGGGGACTACCTGCGCGCCGGAGCCATCTCCCGGTTCTCGCCGGTGATGGAGACCATCATCGAGCAGGCCAAGGCCGGCATGCCCGTCCTCGGCATCTGCAACGGCTTCCAGGTCCTCACCGAGGCCCACCTGCTGCCGGGGGCGATGCTCCGCAACAACCACCTCCACTTCATCTGCCGCGACCAGAAGCTGCGGGTGGAGAACGCGGACACCGCGTGGACCGGCGACTACACCGCCGGCCAGGAGATCTCCGTACCGCTCAAGAACATGGACGGCCGGTACGTCGCCGACGAGCGCGTGCTCGACGAACTGGAGGCCGAAGGCCGAGTGGCCTTCCGGTACCTCGACGTGAACCCCAACGGCTCGCTGCGCGACATCGCCGGCATCACCAACGCCGCGGGCAACGTCGTCGGCCTCATGCCGCACCCCGAGCACGCGGTCGAGCCGCTGATCGGGACCGGCCGCACCGACGGCCTCCCGTTCTTCACGTCGGTCCTGAAGAAGCTGGTCAGCGCATGAGCCTCGACACCGTAAAGAACGCCACCGAGACCCCGGACGCCTCCCAGCCCTGGAAGGAACTCGGCCTCAAGGAGGACGAGTACGCCCGGATCCGCGAGATCCTCGGCCGCCGCCCCACCGGCGCCGAGCTCGCCATGTACTCCGTCATGTGGTCCGAGCACTGCTCGTACAAGAGCAGCAAGGTCCACCTGAAGCAGTTCGGCGAGAAGGTCCCGCAGAACGACGCCATGCTCGTCGGCATCGGCGAGAACGCCGGCGTCGTCGACGTCGGCCAGGGCTACGCGGTCACCTTCAAGGTGGAGTCGCACAACCACCCCTCGTACATCGAGCCCTACCAGGGCGCGGCCACCGGCATCGGCGGCATCGTCCGCGACATCCTCGCCATGGGTGCCCGCCCGGTCGCCGTCGTCGACCCGCTGCGCTTCGGCGCGGCCGACCACCCCGACACCAAGCGCGTCCTGCCGGGCGTCGTCGCGGGCATCGGCGGCTACGGCAACTGCCTGGGCCTGCCCAACATCGGCGGCGAGGTCGTCTTCGACGAGTGCTACCAGGGCAACCCGCTGGTCAACGCCGGCTGCATCGGCGTGATGAAGCACGAGGACATCCACCTCGCCAAGGCCTCCGGCCCCGGCAACAAGGTCATCCTCTACGGCGCCCGCACCGGCGGCGACGGCATCGGCGGCGTCTCGGTCCTCGCGTCCGAGACCTTCGACGACACCAAGCCCACCAAGCGCCCCGCCGTCCAGGTCGGCGACCCCTTCCAGGAGAAGCTCCTCATCGAGTGCACCCTGGAGATCTTCAAGGAGAAGCTGGTCGCGGGCATCCAGGACCTCGGCGGCGCCGGCCTGTCCTGCGCCACCTCCGAGCTGGCCTCCGCCGGCTCCGGCGGCATGCGCGTCGAGCTCGACACCGTGCCGCTGCGCGACGCGACGCTCTCGCCCGAGGAGATCCTCATGAGCGAGTCGCAGGAGCGCATGTGCGCGATCGTCGAGCCGCAGCACGTCGACCGCTTCATGGAGATCTGCGAGAAGTGGGACGTCATCGCCACCGTCATCGGTGAGGTGACCGACGGCGAGCGCCTGGAGATCTTCTGGCACGGCGAGCAGATCGTGGACGTGCCCCCGGGCACCGTCGCCCACGAGGGCCCGGTCTACAACCGCCCCTACGCCCGCCCCGAGTGGCAGGACGCGCTCCAGGCGGACGACGCGGGCAGGCTGCCCCGCCCGCAGACCTCCGAGGAGCTCCGCGCGCAGGTCCTGGCCCTGGTCTCCTCCCCGAACCAGGCCTCCAAGTCCTGGGTCACCGACCAGTACGACCGCTTCGTGCAGGGCAACACCGTGCTGTCGCAGCCCGAGGACGCGGGCATGGTCCGCATCGACGAGGAGTCCAACCTCGGCGTGGCCATGGCGACCGACGGCAACGGCCGCTACGCCAAGCTCGACCCGTACACGGGCGCGCAGCTGGCCCTGGCCGAGGCGTACCGCAACGTCGCCGCGACCGGCGCCAAGCCCCTGGCGATCTCCGACTGCCTGAACTTCGGCTCCCCCGAGGACCCGGGCGTCATGTGGCAGTTCGCCGAGGCCACCCGCGGTCTCGCGGACGGCTGCTTCGAGCTGGGCACCCCGGTGACCGGCGGCAACGTCTCCCTCTACAACCAGACGGGCGACGTCGCGATCCACCCGACCCCGGTCGTGGCGGTCCTCGGCGTGATCGACGACGTCAACCGCCGTACGCCGATGGCGTTCGCGGAGGCCGGCCAGCTGCTGTACCTGCTGGGCGACACGGCCGAGGAGTTCGGCGGCTCGGCCTGGTCCCAGGTCGTCCACGACCACCTCGGCGGCCTGCCGCCGAAGGTGGACCTGGGCCGCGAGAAGCTGCTCGGGGAGATCCTGATCTCCGCCTCGCGCGACGGCATGATCGACGCCGCGCACGACCTGTCCGACGGCGGCGTCATCCAGGCGCTCACCGAGTCCTGCCTCAAGGGCGGCAACGGTGCGCGCGTGGTCGTCCCCGAGGGCCTGGACGCGTTCACCTTCCTGTTCTCCGAGTCCGCGGGCCGCGCCATCGTGGCCGTCCCGCGCAGCGAGGAGCTCCGCTTCACCGACATGTGCGGTGCGCGGGGCCTGCCGGCCGCCCGCATCGGCGTGGTCGACGGCGACGCGATCGAGGTCCAGGGCGAGTTCACCCTCCCCCTGACCGAGCTCCGCGAAGCCCACGAGGCCACGATCCCGGCCCTGCTGGCCTGATCGTCCCCGGCGCCCGCCGCCCCGAGCCCCCGTCCGGACCCTTCCGGGCGGGGGCCCGTCGTTTCCGGGACCGCCCGGCCCGCCGGTTGGTAGCGTCGCCCGCGTCGCGTCGTCGCAGGACCTGGGGGCCCGGATGTCCGCACCACCGGAGCCGTCCGGCGGCGGACCGGCGCCGGCCCGGGGCCGACGGCGCAACACCGTCAACGCGCTGTTCTGCGCCGCCGGTGTGGCGGGTGTGCTCCTCGGCGGCTGGGCCCTGTACGGCTCCTGCCGGTCGGGGCAGTACCGCGCGGAGAGCCGTACGGCGATCAGGGAAGCGTGCGCGGACCTGGTCGACGCGGACGCGGTGCTGCGCCTGGACGGAGGCCGGGACCGGGTGTCGGCCGACGAGGACGCGTACGCGCGCCGACTGGATCTGTACGACCTGCCAGACCTCTGCGGGCTGCGCAGCGGACGCGCCGGGGACCCGCACCGGCCCTGGTACTTCACCCTCAAGGTCCACTCCCTGCCCCAGCCCGGGCTGCACGTCCTCGACCCGGACGACGAGCCCGTCCGGCGGTGGGCCCCGGGGGACTCCACCGCGGACGTCACCGACCGGATCGCCGCGCCGCTCCCCGCTCCACTCGGCGACGGCCGGGCCGGCAGCCACACCGCGCGCGCTGTCACGGTCGAGGCCGTGTGCCGTCGGGACGTGGCCGGGGTGACCTCCTTCAGGGCCACCGCGACCGCCCGGTACGCAGAACCGACCGCCCGCGACCGCAGGGCACTGGCCGCCATCGCCCGTACGGCGGCGGTGCGGGCGGCGGAACGCAAGGGCTGCGAGACCACCCCGCCCGGACTCCCCGCCGACCTGCCCGTACCGGGGCGGGACCTCGGCCCCGCGGACCGCGCGACCGGCGGTTGCGCCTGGTACGCGGCCTTCCTGCACGGTCGGCAGGACCGCAAGCGGCTGCCCGACCGGGCGCTCGGGACCCCGTCGGCGGAGCACGCCACGGAGGAGTCCTGCGTCCTCGCGCTCGGCACCGACACGCGGCGCGGCATCGAGGCCGGGCTCCTCGCCGAGGGCGTGCGGGCCGGCGGGCCCTCGGACCTCCACACGAACCCCTGGTGGCTGCAGACCCACGCCTACTTCGGGGACGACGCGGACGGCACGAAGGCCAAGCCCTTGACCGGCGGGCTCCACGACATCGCCGCGGGCCAGGCCGGCCGCGAGGACCGGGTCGTGTACGCGTCCGCCACCTGCGGCGGCCGCCCCGCCGTCTTCGGCATGACCGCGGCCTACCGCTACGACCGGGTGCTCGGGCCGCGACTGGACGAGGTGTTCACGGCCTACGCCACCGCGACCGCGACCCGCCACGGCTGCACCGCCCTCCGCCTCCCCGAGTAGGGTCGGGGCATGCCGCCCGCCAAGAGGAAGCCGCGTACCTACGACCAGGCGAAGATCCGCGCAGCCGTCACCGCACAGTTCGGCCACGTCGCGGAAGCCGTCCGGGAGTTGACCCCCGAGCAGCTCGCGCGGCCCAGCGGGCTCGGGGAGTGGAGCGTGGCCGAGCTCGCCGCGCACGTCGCGTGGATCGCCGACTCGCTGGCCCGCGGCCTCGCCCGGCCGCCCGCCGCCGTCGTCGAGCTGACCGCCGTCGAGTGGCCCTTCGCCACCGCCTCCCTCGCCGGGAAGATCTCCGAGGCCGCCCGGGAGACCCTGACCGGCGCCCCGCTCCCCGAACTGTACGAGCGGGCGGGCGCCCGCCTCGCCGAGGCGCTGGAGGCCAACCCCGGCAACCGGGTGCTGGACCTGTGGATCGGGGACATGACCCTGGCCGACTTCCTGGTCACCCGGACCGTCGAGCTGGTCGTCCACACCGACGACCTGAACCGCGCCGCGGGCCTCGGCATCCCGATGGAGCGGCAGGCCCTCGCGGCCTGTACGCGGCTGCTCGCCGACGCCCTCGCGCTCAAGGCCCCCGGCGGTTCCGTCGAGGTACGGGTGCCCCCCTTCGCGGTGGTCCAGTGCGTCGAGGGCCCCCGCCACACCCGCGGCACCCCGCCGAACGTGGTGGAGACCGACCCGCTGACCTGGATCCGGCTCGCGACGGGCCGTACCGGCTGGGCCGCGGAACTGGACGCCGCGCGGGTCAGCGCCAGCGGCGAGCGGGCCGACCTGTCCGGGGTCCTCCCCCTGATGGCCTGAGCCGTGGAACCGGCCGGGCGCCGGACCCGTCCCAGGGGCATGCGTACCCTCAGGCTCCTCACGACCGGCACCCTGGCCCTCGTACTGGCCCTGACCGCGTGCGGCGCGGCCGGGCAGGACCGCGGCGACGCCACCCTGACCGTGCGGACCTCCGCCACGCCGCCCGTTCCGGACGCCCCGCTCACCGCGACCGCCTGGACCGTGCACTCCGTCGCCGGGATCACCGCCCCCGGCGACCGGGAGGCCCGCTTCACCCTCACCCCCGAAGGGCAGGCGAGCGGCACCCTCGGCTGCAACCGCTTCAGCGCCCCGGCCACCGTCGACGGCGCCACCGTGGCCTTCGGCCCGCTGACCACCACCCGGATGGCGTGCGAGGGCGCGGCGGGAGAGCTGGAGCGCTCCCTGACCGCCCTCTTCGGCAGCGGCCCCCTGACCTGGAAGGTCCAGGGCCGGACCCTCACCCTCACCGCCCCCGACGGCAGCACCGTCACCGCCGAGGCGGCTTCGGCGGCCGAGTGACCTCAGGCCGGGTACGGCAGCAGACCGGCGTCCACGGCCTCCCACGCCTTGCGCAGCTCCGCCAGCCTGGCCGGCTCCACGGCCGCCTTGTCGGCCTGCTCGCGCAGGTCCCCGGCCAGGTTGAACAGCTGGTCGCGCCCCGACTTGCCGCGGTAGTACTTCCAGTCGCCGCGGCGCAGCGCCCGCTCCCCGCGCACCCGCCAGAACAGGTCGCGCTCGGCCGGCCTCTCGCCGCGCAGCAGGTACCCGGCCAGGCTCACCCCGTCCAGCGGGTACGCCCGGTGCGGCCGGGTCCCGGCCACCTCCAGCAGGGTCGCGGTCCAGTCGGGGCTGAACACGGGCACCCGGCTGACCTGGCCGCCGTCCAGCCGGTCGGGCCAGCGCACGATGTTCGGCACCCGGATCCCGCCCTCCTGGAGCGAGGCCTTGTTGCCGGACAGCGGCCAGTTGTAGGAGAACCGCTCGCCCCCGTTGTCGCTGGAGAAGACGACCAGGGTGCTGTCCTCCTGGCCGGAGCGCTTCAGCGCCTTCAGCACCTCGCCGACCGACCGGTCGAGGTCCTCGACCATCTGCTTGTACTTCTCGACCGAGCCGCCGTCCTGGTGCCACAGCGCCCGCGCGTCGCCCGCCTTGATCCGCCGGACGATCTCGGCGCTCTCGGCGGTGTCCCCGTCGGCGATCCACGGCCAGTGCGGGGTGGTGAAGTTCAGGTTCAGCAGCCAGGGCCTGCCGCCGTGGTCGCGGGAGACGTACTCGCTCGCCCGCTCCGTGATGATCCGCGTGTAGTAGCGCAGGTCCTTGTAGGCGGCGTCGCCCTCGTAGAGGTCGTACTCGCCGCCCAGGCCCAGCTTGGAGTAGTACTCCAGCGCCCCGCCGAAGTTCCCGAAGAACGTGTCCCAGCCGGACTTCGTCGGGCTGTAGTCGGGCAGGTAGCCGGCGTGCCACTTGCCGATCAGCGCGGTGGCGTAGCCGGCCTCCTTCAGCAGCGACGCCAGCGTCGGGTGCGTCGGGTCCAGGCCCGCCGACTTGTCGGCGATCGGCTCCGCCAGACCGCCCTTGGTGCGGGCCGGATAGCGCCCGGTGTACAGGCTGAAACGGGTCGGGGAGCAGGTCGCGGAGCCCGAGTACGCGTCGGTGAAGCGGACCCCCTGGCGGGCGAGGCGGTCCAGGTTCGGGGTCTTGATGTGCGGGGAGCCGTACGAGGAGAGGTCGGCCCAGCCGAGGTCGTCCCCGAGGATGAACAGGATGTTCGGGCGGCGCGAGCGCCGGTCCCGCGCGGCCCGGAACTCGCGCTCCTGCGGGCCCGCCTCACGGCCGTCGGCGGCCTGCGCCGGACCGGCGCCCAGCCCCACGGCGGCGGTGGCCGCGGTCGCTCCGACGGCGCCCCCGAAGGCACGGCGGGACAGCTTGCTGTTGTACGAAGACACGGGAACTCCAAGGCGCGGCCCGGCCGCCCCTGCCCCGGGCGGGCGCGGGACGGCGCGCGGCACGGCAGGGCGGGGCTGGACGAGCGAAATCAGGAAAAAGGAGAAAGAGTTGTGACTACGCAGAACAGCGACAGATGGCGCTCGCGACACGGACCAGGTCTACGTGGCGGCGCTCGACGAGGGTGACGGCACGGTCACCGAGAGGCTGCATGGGGCGAGAGCCTGTACGAATTCCCTCGTAGCTGTCAACAAAGTGATCGGAATACGAGACGGCGCCGCCCGGTCACCCTCTGTGCTGTGAGATTTCCCGGCCGTCCCCAATTCGGACCAGTGGTCGATCTCGCCTACACTCGGTGGTGTGCCTCGTGGTGATGGACGACTCAACCACGACCTGCTCCCCGGCGAGAAGGGCCCCCAGGACGCTTGCGGCGTCTTCGGTGTCTGGGCTCCGGGTGAAGAGGTCGCCAAGCTCACCTACTTCGGACTGTATGCACTGCAGCACCGCGGACAAGAGTCCGCGGGAATCGCTGTGAGCAACGGTTCCCAGATCCTCGTCTTCAAGGACATGGGCCTCGTTTCCCAGGTCTTCGACGAAACCTCCCTCGGATCCCTCCAAGGTCATATCGCGGTCGGTCACGCCCGCTACTCGACCACCGGAGCCTCCGTCTGGGAGAACGCTCAGCCCACCTTCAGGGCGACCGCCCACGGCTCGATCGCCCTGGGTCACAACGGCAACCTGGTGAACACCGCCGAGCTCGCCGAGATGGTCGCCGACCTCCCCCGTCAGGACGGCCGCGCCACCCAGGTGGCCGCCACCAATGACACCGACCTGGTCACCGCCCTCCTCGCCGGACAGACCGACGAGGACGGCAAGCCCCTGACCATCGAGGAGTCGGCCGCCAAGGTCCTCCCCCAGGTCAAGGGCGCCTTCTCCCTGGTCTTCATGGACGAGGGAACCCTCTACACCGCCCGTGACCCGCAGGGCATCCGCCCGCTGGTCCTCGGCCGCCTGGAGCGCGGCTGGGTGGTCGCGAGCGAGACCGCCGCCCTCGACATCTGCGGCGCCAGCTTCGTCCGCGAGGTCGAGCCGGGCGAGCTCATCGCGATCGACGAGAACGGCCTGCGCACCTCGCGCTTCGCGGAAGCGAAGCCCAAGGGCTGTGTGTTCGAGTACGTCTACCTGGCGCGCCCGGACACCGACATCGCCGGCCGGAACGTCTACCTGTCGCGCGTCGAGATGGGCCGGCGCCTCGCCAAGGAGGCTCCGGTCGAGGCCGACCTGGTGATAGCGACGCCGGAGTCCGGCACGCCCGCCGCCGTCGGATACGCCGAAGCCAGCGGGATCCCGTACGGCTCCGGCCTGGTCAAGAACGCCTACGTCGGCCGGACCTTCATCCAGCCCTCGCAGACGATCCGCCAGCTCGGCATCCGCCTCAAGCTCAACCCCCTCAAGGAAGTCATCCGGGGCAAGCGCCTCGTCGTCGTCGACGACTCGATCGTCCGCGGCAACACCCAGCGCGCCCTCGTGAAGATGCTCCGCGAGGCCGGTGCGGCCGAGGTCCACATCCGGATCTCCTCCCCGCCGGTGAAGTGGCCGTGTTTCTTCGGCATCGACTTCGCCACCCGGGCCGAGCTCATCGCCAACGGCATGACGGTCGACGAGATCGCCACGTCGCTGGGCGCGGACTCGCTCTCGTACATCTCGCTCGACTCGATGATCGAGGCGACCACCATCCAGAAGCCCAACCTCTGCCGTGCCTGCTTCGACGGCGAGTACCCCATGGAGCTGCCCGACCCGCAGCTCCTGGGCAAGCAGCTCCTGGAGAACGAGCTCGCGGGCGGCACCGACGCCGCCGACGCGCTCCGCCGCCCGTAGGCCCGTGGGCCGGCCCTCCCCGGGCCGGCCCGGCTCCACCTGCGCCGAGCCCTGTCTTTGAGGCTTCTCCCGGGGCCCGGCACCACACGCAGCAACGACACGAAAGCTCTCGCCTGTCATGACAGAGAAGACCACCGGTGCCAGCTACGCAGCCGCCGGCGTCGACATCGAAGCGGGCGACCGCGCCGTCGAGCTGATGAAGGAGTGGGTGAAGAAGACGCAGCGCCCCGAGGTCCTCGGCGGCCTCGGCGGATTCGCCGGCCTCTTCGACGCCTCCGCCCTCAAGCGCTACGAGCGCCCCCTGCTGGCCTCGGCCACCGACGGCGTGGGCACCAAGGTGGACATCGCCCGCCAGCTGGGCGTGTACGACACCATCGGCCACGACCTGGTCGCCATGGTCATGGACGACATCGTCGTCTGCGGCGCCGAGCCGCTCTTCATGACGGACTACATCTGCGTCGGCAAGGTGCACCCCGAGCGTGTCGCCGCCATCGTCAAGGGCATCGCCGAGGGCTGCGTCCTCGCCGGCTGCGCCCTCGTCGGCGGCGAGACCGCCGAGCACCCGGGTCTGCTCGGACCGGACGACTTCGACGTCGCGGGCGCCGGCACCGGTGTGGTCGAGTACGACCGCCTCCTCGGCGCCGATCGCATCCGTACGGGGGACGCCGTCATCGCGATGGCGTCGTCCGGCCTTCACTCGAACGGGTACTCGCTGGTCCGGCACGTCCTCTTCGACCGGGCCGGGATGTCCCTGGACCAGCACGTCGACGAGCTCGGCCGCACCCTCGGCGAGGAGCTGCTGGAGCCGACCAAGATCTACTCGCTGGACTGCCTGGCCCTCACCCGCACGGCCGAGGTCCACGCGTACTCGCACATCACGGGCGGCGGCCTCGCGGCGAACCTCGCCCGGGTCATCCCGGACCACCTGCACGCCACCGTCGACCGCTCCACCTGGGCGCCCGGGGCGATCTTCGACCTGGTCGGCAAGGCCGGCAGCGTCGAGCAGCTGGAGCTGGAGAAGACCCTGAACATGGGCGTCGGCATGATGGCCGTGGTCCCGCAGGAGTCGGTGGACGTGGCCCTGACCACCCTCGCCGACCGGGGCGTCGAGGCCTGGGTCGCCGGCGAGATCCTCGACCGGGGCGACCACGCCGAGGGCGCGACCCTGACCGGGAGCTACGCGGTCTGAGCAGCACTGAAACCCGGTCCGGGGCAATGCCCTGGACCGGGTTTCGGCACGTGTGGAACAAGTTCAGTCAGCCTGCTGGTAGGCACGCCGTGAACAGAGGATCGGTGCGTCAAGCCCCGCGACGGTGCGCCGAGGGGCCGGACTGCTCGTCCTCGTCCTCGTCGTCATCGTTGTACAGATCCGCGTACTTGGCGTACGGGTCGTCGTCGTCCAGATCGTCATCGACTTCGACCGGCGCGCTGATAGGCAGCGGCTCTGTCTGCGATGCGCCCAGCTCATTGGCCAGACGCGAGAGGTCAGTCCCGCCGCTGTTGTACTTCAGCTGGCGGGCGACCTTTGTCTGCTTGGCCTTGGCCCGGCCGCGCCCCATGGCTCGACCCCCTCGGTGACGGGGCTCGACGGCCCCAGAGTCTGACACGCGTTCATGGTTCGGAGCGGGCTCTCCGTGGAGAGACCGTCCGTAGGGGTTTAACGGTACCTGCTTCCGCGGCCATACGGTACGCCGCCCGCATGACGCGCCTCTCCACAGAACCAGCGGGACACCCCGTACTCGCTGGTCAGCTGCGATTTTAACGCTTTCCTGGCCGCCGACCCGCCGAAGCGCAGTGAGTTCTGTCTCGCCGCGCTCCGGCGGGTCCCGGAAAGGGCTACGCCTTGCGTGCCGCGGCGCGCTCCGCGAGGGCGTCGGACATCCGCTGCTCGGCGATCCGGTCGGCCGCGGCGGCCGGCGGGATCCCGTCGGCCTTCGCACGTGCGAATATGGCCAGCGTGGTGTCGAAGATCTTCGATGCCTTCGCCTTGCACCGGTCGAAGTCGAAGCCGTGGAGCTCGTCGGCGACCTGGATGACCCCGCCCGCGTTGACCACGTAGTCGGGGGCGTAGAGGATCCCGCGGTCCGCGAGGTCCTTCTCCACACCCGGGTGGGCGAGCTGGTTGTTCGCCGCGCCGCAGACGACCGTGGCGGTCAGGACCGGGACGGAGTGGTCGTTCAGGGCGCCGCCGAGCGCGCAGGGGGCGTAGATGTCCAGGCCCTCCACGCGGATCAGGGCCTCGGTGTCGGCGACCGCGGTGACCTCGCCGCCGGGGTGCTTGTCGAGGATCTCGCGGACCGACTCCTCGCGGACGTCCGTGATCACGACCTCGGCGCCGTCCTCCAGCAGGTGCTCCACCAGGTGGCGGCCGACCTTGCCGACACCCGCGACACCGACCTTGCGGCCGCGCAGCGTCGGGTCGCCCCACAGGTGCTGGGCGCTGGCGCGCATGCCCTGGAAGACGCCGTAGGCGGTCAGCACCGAGGAGTCGCCGGCGCCGCCGTTCTCGGGGGAGCGGCCGGTGGCCCAGCGGGTCTCGCGGGCGACGACGTCCATGTCCGCGACGTACGTGCCGACGTCGCAGGCGGTGACGTAGCGGCCGCCGAGCGACTCCACGAACCGGCCGTAGGCCAGCAGGAGTTCCTCGCTCTTGAGGACGGACGGGTCGCCGATGATCACGGCCTTGCCGCCGCCGAGGTCGAGACCGGCGAGGGCGTTCTTGTAGGACATGCCGCGCGAGAGGTTCAGCGCGTCGCGGACGGCTTCCTCGTCCGAGGCGTACGCGTGGAAGCGCGTGCCGCCGAGGGCGGGGCCCAGGGCGGTGGAGTGGATGGCGATGACGGCCTTGAGGCCCGTGGCTCGGTCCTGGCACAGCACGACTTGCTCGTGGCCGCCCTGCTCCGAACGGAACAGGGTGTGCAGGACGCCGTCGGTCATTTCGGTCACGGTGGTGACTCCCATGGAAGAGATGCGGCGGAAAGACGCCCGCCCTGCGGGTGGGGGAGGGCGCACTGGGAGCAGAGTAAGACCTGCGGCGCGCGGGGGTACCCCCTGTCCGGGGATCGGAACACTCCCGGGTTACCCGGCCCCGGAGGTGAGCCGGAGCGCCAAAAAGGGCAGGACCGGTGCGTGAGCGAATCCCCACGGCCCGGGCCGGCCGTCCCGTACGCCTCCTACCTGCGCGTGTACGAGCCCCTGGCGGCGTTCACGGAGCCCGAGCGCACGCACTGGGCCGCGTACGCCCGGCGCGGGACCGCCCCGACGGCCCAGGACGAACTGCGGCGCTCGCTCTCCGATTTGGTACGGGTCCCCGTGGTCGGGGTCCCGGCGCACGAGAGCGGGGACGCCTTCACGGCGGAGCGGGACGGGGTGCTGCTGGTGTGCCCCTGGCGGACCCGGCTGCGCGGCTGGCTGGCGCTCCAGGAGCTGGTGGCCGAGCTCCCGCGCCCGGTGCTGGACGCGGCGCTGCCGCCGGCGCAGCGGCGCCGGGCCGCCGAGGCGTACGAGGCCTGGCGCGAGCGGAACCCGGAGGCGCGCCCGTGGATCCGCACCGGGGTGTGGCAGGTCCCGCTGCGCTGGTTCGTGCTGGTGGCGGACGAGGAGCGGGAGTACCTGCGGGGCGAACGGCTGCGCTACCGGACCCCGATGGTGCAGGCCCGGCGGCGGCTCGCGCGGGCGCTGCGGACCCTGCGCGCGGCGGAGGGCCAGGGCTACGGGCCGCTGGCGGACGGGCTGGTGGAGGTCGGGAGCTGGCTGGAGGAGTTCCATCCGCGCTCGATGGTCGAACTGGACTACGGGGGGCTGCTGCACGCGCTGCCGGCTGACGGCCTGGCGGGGGACCGGTCGGCACGTGACCTGGCGGAGGGCCTCGCGGCCCTGCGGGCGGGCGACGGCGAGGGCGCCTCGCAGGTCTACGGGGAGCTTTCGCTGCGGTGGCGGGCGGTCCGGGAGAGGCTCTTCGCGAACTAGGAGGGCTTTGGGCCTTTCGGAACCCGTGGTCGGTGGGGATCATGTACGAATCCCGTTCGGTACCCGTTCGGACCCCTCGCGTATCGCCCGTATCGGTTGTCATCGGCCGATCGGCCACAATACGCAGATCAAGGGTTCGATCACCGCATTAGGGTCTTAGTTCCAGGACCTACGTCCCGATACGGGCCATTGGCCCAAGCGTGACGGAACGCACTATCCACACCCTTGCGCCCTTCCCCTACCCTCGTGCCAAAATAGGACAAGGAGTCCGGGGAGGGTTCCTTCCACCCAACTTTGGGCGGAATGCTCGGTATTGCACTCTATGGGGGGTCTGACGACTCCTGATCGCTCTGTGACTGATCGTCACAGTGGGGTGACTGTCCGTTATGGGGCGGTCCATCGGCTTCCGCCGCTGATGAACACCTCGGAGGGCAATTCCATCGGTTTGGCCGTCGAGGCTGGACGGATGGTGTAGTTGTAGTGCCGAGGACAAGCCGTTCGTCCTATAACCGACTCGGCCTGCGTATGTCCATTTCGGGCAACGCGGGCCAAGGTGCAGAATTTAGAGGAAAGAACCGAGATGGTTCGGTTCTCCCGAGGAGGCCGCTCATGACCGCTCGCACCCCTGATGCCGAGCCGCTGCTGACCCCGGCTGAGGTTGCCACGATGTTCCGCGTGGACCCGAAGACGGTCACCCGCTGGGCCAAGGCTGGCAAGCTCACGTCCATCCGCACCCTGGGTGGACACCGCCGTTACCGCGAGGCCGAGGTCCGCGCACTGCTCGCGGGAATTCCGCAGCAGCGCAGCGAGGCCTGAGGTCCCGCAGCAACACCGCATTAACGGGTACGTGTCGGATCCCCCAATCCGATGAAACCCACATGGCTTCATCGGCTGGGCCTGCCCCAACAGGCTCACTGCCGTTTGATCGCGCTGGACTCCGCCGGGTCCAGCGCGATCTTTTTGTGTCCGGAGCGCCCCCGGGCGGACCTGGGAGGGGTTCGGGACCCCGTCGTCCCCGGGCGCCGGCGGGGTAGGTGCCATTGCACATATTAAATTGAGCGTGCGTATGAGTCCGATAAACGTGCGAGTCTCAAAAACTCATGTGGTGACTCCCGTCACAGCTGATAACTCTTGTACATCCGGCAATGCCCCCCGTAAAGGGAGGTCCGGGTACAGAGCGCCTCATGCGTATGGGGGATTTTTCCTCTCCGGGCGATGTGTTCCCCCGACCCCGCTGAAGGGCCCCTGGAAGGCCCCCGGGCCGCGTCGGCGGCCCGGGAAGCGCCGAGGGGGCACCGGGGCTCTCAGGGGGGCCCACAGGGGCGCCACGGGGCTCGGGCGATCATGCGGCGGGGGAGTCGGCCCGGATCGCCGGCGCCCTGCGGCGCGGCCGGCGCCCGGATACGCGTCAGGGCCCGTATCCCTTGCGGAATACGGGCCCTGACGTTTCTGCGATCCTGACGGGACTTGAACCCGCGACCTCCACCTTGACAGGGTGGCGAGCTAACCAACTGCTCCACAGGACCTTGATTCGCGGCCGACTGGCGCGGCTGCGAAACAGACTGTACAGCAGCTCAGGGGGTGCGGTCGAACCGGATCACGGCGCCGCCGCGTCCACCGCCTTCACGATCCGCTTGTCGGAGACCGGATACGCCGTCCCGAGGGCGTGCGCGAAGTAGCTGACCCGCAGTTCCTCGATCATCCAGCGGATCTCCGTGACCGCCTCCGGGACGGGCCGGCCCTTCGGCAACTGCTCCAGCAGCCACAGGTACTCGTCCCGCATCTCGTGGACCTTCTCCATGCGCGTGGTGTCGCGCTGGGCACCCGTCGGCATCTGCTGGAGCCGCCGGTCGGCCGCCACCAGATAACGCATCAGGTCCGGCAGCCGCTTCAGCCCGGTCAGCGTCACGAAACCGGCCGGCATCAGGGCCGCCAGCTGCGCCTTCACGTCCGCGACGTTCGCCATCAGGGCCAGGCTGCCCGTGGCCTTCAGCCGCCGCTCACAGGCCTGCCAGGCCGCCAGGACCTGCTGCACCTGCCCGACGGTCCGCACCGTCGTGTCCACCAGATCGGCCCGGACCCTGTCGTAGAGCCGGCGGAAGCCGGCCTCGTCCCAGGCGGGACCGCCGTGATCGGCGATCAGCTTGTCGGCGGCCGCCGTCGCGCAGTCGTCGAACAGCGCCTGGATGGAGCCGTGCGGATTGCGCGACAGTGCCAGCTTCTGCTGGTTCGACAGCTTGTCCGAGGCGAACTTCGCCGGGTTCACCGGGATGTTCAGCAGGATCAGGCGCCGCGTGCCGAGCCACATCGCCCGCTGCTGCTCGGCCTCCGTGTCGAAGAGGCGTACGGAGACGCTCGCCCCGTCGTCCACCAGCGCCGGGTACGCCTTCACCGGCTGGCCCGCCCGGCGGGTCTCGAAGACCTTCTCCAGCGTGCCGATCGTCCAGTCCGTCAGACCGGTGCGCTCCAGGGACTCCCCGCCCGCCCGTTCGGCGGTGGCGGCCGCGGCCTTGGAGAGGGCCTGGCGGGCCTTCGGCTTCAGCTTCAGCCGCAGGGCCTCCAGGTCCTTGTCCTCGGCGAGGTTGCGGCGCCGCTCGTCGACGATCCGGAAAGTGATCTTCAGGTGGTCCGGGATCCGGCCGAGGTCGAAGTCCTCCGCCGCCACCGGCACGCCCACCATCCGGTGCAGCTCGCGCGCCAGCGTCACCGGCAGCGGCTCCTGCATCGGATGCGCCGTCAGCAGGAAACGCGTCGCGTAGTTCGGAGCCGGTACGTAGTGCCTGCGGATCGGCTTCGGCAGCGAACGGATCAGCTCCGTGACGACCTCCTCCCGCAGACCAGGGATCTGCCAGTCGAAGCCCTCGTCCGTGACCTGGTTCAGCACCTGGAGCGGAATGTGCACGGTCACACCGTCCGCGTCCGCGCCCGGCTCGAACTGGTACGTCACCCGGAACTTCAGCTGCCCCTGCCGCCAGGAGTCCGGATAGTCGGCCTTGGTGACCCCGGCCGCCTTCTCCGTCAGGAGCATCTCCCGCTCGAAGTCGAGGAGTTCGGGCTCCTCGCGCTTCTTGTGCTTCCACCAGGAGTCGAAGTGCGCCCCCGAGACCACGTGCTCCGGGATCCGCTGGTCGTAGAAGTCGAACAGGGTCTCGTCGTCCACGACGATGTCGCGGCGCCGCGCCCGGTTCTCCAGCTCCTCGACCTCGGTCAGCAGCTTGCGGTTGTCGGCGTAGAACTTGTGGTGGGTCCGCCAGTCGCCCTCGACCAGCGCGTTGCGGATGAACAGCTCCCGCGACACCTCCGGGTCGATCCGGCCGTAGTTGATCTTCCGCTGCGCCACGATCGGCACGCCGTACAGCGTGACCTTCTCGTACGCCATCACGGCCGCCTGGTCCTTCTCCCAGTGCGGCTCGCTGTACGTGCGCTTGATCAGGTGCTGCGCCAGCGGCTCCACCCACTCGGGCTCCACCTTGGCGTTCACCCGCGCCCACAGCCGCGAGGTCTCCACCAGCTCCGCCGACATCAGGAACTTCGGCTGCTTCTTGAACAGCGCCGAGCCCGGGAACACCGCGAACTTCGCCGACCGCGCGCCCAGGTACTCGTTCTTGTCGGTGTCCTTGAGGCCGATGTGCGACAGCAGGCCGGCCAGCAGCGAGATGTGGATGTTGGTCTCGGCGCCGTCCGCCTCGTTGACGTGGATCCCCATGGTCCGCGCCACCGACCGCAGCTGGGCGTAGATGTCCTGCCACTCCCGGATCCGCAGGAAGTTCAGGTACTCCTGCTTGCACATCCGGCGGAAGGAGGACGAGCCGCGCTCCTTCTGCTGCTCGCGGACGTACCGCCACATGTTCAGGTACGAGAGGAAGTCGCTCGTCTCGTCCTTGAACCGGGCGTGGTTCTGGTCCGCCTGCGTCTGCTTGTCCGACGGCCGCTCGCGCGGGTCCTGGATGGACAGGGCCGCCGCGATGACCATGACCTCGCGGACGCAGTTGTTCTTGTCCGCCTCCACGACCATGCGGGCCAGCCGCGGGTCCACCGGCAGCTGGGAGAGCTGGCGGCCCATCGGGGTGAGCTGCTTCTTCACGTCCTTCTGCGCCGGGTCCAGCGCGCCGAGCTCCTGGAGCAGCTGCACGCCGTCGCGGATGTTGCGGTGGTCCGGCGGGTCGATGAAGGGGAACTTCTCGATCTCGCCGAGCCCGGCGGCGGTCATCTGGAGGATGACGGACGCCAGGTTCGTCCGCAGGATCTCGGCGTCCGTGAACTCCGGCCGGCCGTTGAAGTCGTCCTCGGAGTACAGCCGGATGCAGATGCCGTCGCTGGTACGGCCGCAGCGGCCCTTGCGCTGGTTGGCGCTGGCCTGGCTGATCCGCTCGATCGGCAGCCGCTGCACCTTCGTGCGGTGGCTGTAGCGGGAGATGCGGGCCGTGCCCGGGTCGATCACGTACTTGATGCCGGGGACGGTGAGGGAGGTCTCGGCGACGTTGGTC
Source organism: Streptomyces sp. NPDC037421 (assembly GCF_055602105.1). NCBI lineage: Bacteria > Bacillati > Actinomycetota > Actinomycetes > Kitasatosporales > Streptomycetaceae > Streptomyces > Streptomyces sp. NPDC037421. The sequence continues at coordinate 32,775 of NZ_JBVJWV010000041.1, read as the reverse complement.
GCGAGGACGATCCGGCGGCCGGTGTGCGGCTGGAAGACCCGGTGCTGCTCGGCGTGCGAGAGCCGGGCGTACAGGGGGAGGACCTCCGTGAAGCGGAGCTTCTTCTTGACCAGCGCGTCGGCGGTGTCGCGGATCTCCCGCTCACCGGAGAGGAAGACCAGGATGTCGCCCGGGCCCTCGCCCTGGAGCTCGTCGACGGCGTCGCAGATCGCGGTGATCTGGTCGCGGTCGCTCTCCTCGGAGTCCTCTTCGAGGAGCGGCCGGTAGCGCACCTCGACGGGGTACGTCCGCCCGCTGACCTCGACGATCGGCGCGTCCCCGAAGTGCCGGGAGAACCGCTCCGGGTCGATGGTCGCCGAGGTGATGACCACCTTGAGGTCGGGGCGCTTGGGCAGCAGCGTGGCCAGGTAGCCGAGCAGGAAGTCGATGTTCAGGGACCGCTCGTGCGCCTCGTCGATGATGATCGTGTCGTAGGCGCGCAGCTCGCGGTCCGTCTGGATCTCGGCGAGCAGGATGCCGTCCGTCATCAGCTTCACGAAGGTCGCGTCCTGGTCCACCTGGTCGGTGAAGCGGACCTTCCAGCCGACGGTCTGCCCGATCTCCGACCTCAGCTCCTCCGCGATGCGCTCCGCGACCGTGCGGGCGGCGATCCGCCGGGGCTGGGTGTGCCCGATCATGCCCCGGACGCCGCGTCCCAGCTCCATGCAGATCTTGGGGATCTGCGTGGTCTTGCCGGAGCCGGTCTCGCCCGCGACGATCACGACCTGGTGGTCGCGTATCGCCTCGGCGATCTCGTCCTTCTTCTGGCTGACGGGCAGGTTCTCGGGATACGTGACCTCCGGCATGCGCGAGGCGCGGCCGGCCAGTCGCGCGGCGGCCTTCTCGGCCTCCGCGGCGATCTCGTCGAGCACGGCCTGCCTGGCCTCGGGCTTGCGGATACGGCGGGCGCCCTCGAGGCGGCGGCCGAGGCGGTGCGCGTCACGGAGGGAGATCTCACCGAGAAGCGTCTGCAGGGCGGCGAAGGAAGTAGACATACCTGATCGAGGATCTCACCTGGGCCGGGCGGGTGGCGAACGCATTTGTGCCCCTCCCCGTACCATTTCGGGACGAGTCCCCCAGTTGTGCGAGTGAGAGGCCGCCCACCGTTGTCCTTCCGCCGTTCGGCTGCCGCCGTCCTCGTGGCTCTGCTGGGCACGGCCCTCGCCCTTGCCCTGGCCGGGCCGGTACGGACGACCCCGGACCGGGATCCTGCCCTGCGGGCGGCCCTTGCCCTGGCCGGGCCCGTACAGGGGACCCGGGACCGGGATCCGGCCCTTGCCCTGGCCGGGCGGCCGGAGGCCGGTCCGGAGCTGCGCTCGGCTCGTGTACTCGCGACTGCGGGTCGGGAATCGGCCCTGGCCCCGGCCGGGCCCGCGCGGGCGACCGCGGACAGGGGCCCGGCCCCGCAGGCGGCCACCGGCACGGGCGGGCCGGTGCGGGCGGCCCCGGATCCGGACCCGGCCTCCGCACCTGCCGTGCGGCCGGAGGCCCACGGGCCCGCTGCCCGCTACCCGGCCGGGCCGGTACGGGAGACCCCGGACCGGGGCGCGGCGCCGACGGGCTTCGCTCCGGCGCCGACCGGTTCCGGGACCGGTGTGGCGGACGCCCCCACCGGCGACCAGGGGCCGGGGCCCTCGTGTGATCCCGGAGGGCGGGGGCAGGGGCCCGGGGTGCCGCCCCGGGCCGGCGGGCAGGACCACGCGCAGCTCGCGGCGGCACGCCCCGCGCCCGGGCAGGCGCGCCCGCACCTCGCGCTGCGCGTACGCGTACCCGTACGCGGCCCCGACCAGCGGGCGCCCTCGCCGGTGGAGCTGTCCGTGATGCGGGTGTAGGGGGGCCGCACCACCAGTCCCCCCTTCACCACACGCAGCCACGCAGTTCTGGAGCACCCGTATGTCCCGCTCGTCCCGCAAGCCCCTGCTGATCTCCGCCGGGGTCGCCATCGCCGCCGTCACCCTCGGCCTGGTGTCCTGGCAGGCCACCGCCCCCCAGGAGAAGCCGCACCGCGACACCGCCGCCGCCACGCCCCGCACCGACCCCGCCGCCGAGCTCAAGGCGCTGGCCCGCCGCGAAGCCGGCGACAAGCTCGCCGTCGGCCGCGCCGACGCGCCCGTCGTCCTCATCGAGTACTCCGACTTCAAGTGCGGCTACTGCGGCAAGTTCGCCCGCGACACCGAACCCGAACTGGTGAAGAGGTACGTCGAGGACGGCACCCTCCGCATCGAGTGGCGCAACTTCCCGATCTTCGGAGCCGAGTCCGAGGCCGCCGCCAAGGCCGCCTGGGCCGCCGGGCAGCAGGACCGCTTCACCGCCTTCCACGCGGCCGCGTACGCCGAGGGCGCCAAGGCCAAGGGCTTCGGCGAGGACCGGCTCGTGGAGCTGGCCCGCGAGGCCGGCGTCCCCGACCTGGACCGCTTCAAGGCCGACATGGGCGGCGAGCAGGCCTCGGCCGCGCTGCGCCGCGACCAGGAGGAGGGCTACCGCATCGGCGTCCAGTCCACCCCCTCGTTCCTCGTCAACGGGCAGCCCATCGCCGGCGCCCAGCCCCTGGACGCCTTCACCGCCGCCATCGCCAGGGCCGAGGCGGCGGCGAAGCAGTGACCCACATCGGATACCTGGCCGCCCTGCTCGGTGGCCTCCTCGCTCTGCTCAGCCCGTGCAGCGCCCTGCTGCTGCCCGCCTTCTTCGCGTACTCCATCGACTCCCGCTCACGGCTCCTGGCGCGCACCGGGATCTTCTACGCGGGCCTCGCGAGCACCCTCGTACCGATGGGCGCGGCGGGCTCCTACGCGGGCCGCTTCTTCCACGGCAACCGTGACCTGCTCGTCCTCGCCGGCGGCTGGCTGATCATCGCGCTCGGCCTCGCCCAGATCCTGGGCCTCGGCTTCGCCCCGAGGCGGATCTCCGAGCTGTCCGGCCGGATCCGCCCGACCACCGCCCTGTCGGTGTACGCCCTCGGCGCGGTCTACGGGCTGGCCGGCTTCTGCGCGGGCCCGATCCTCGGCAGCGTCCTGACGGTGGCGGCCGTCAGCGGCAGCCCGGTCTACGGCGGCCTGCTGCTGGCGGTGTACGCGCTGGGCATGGCCGTACCGCTGTTCGTGCTGGCCCTGCTCTGGGAGCGCTTCGACCTCGGCCGGCGGCGCTGGCTGCGCGGCCGGGCCTTCCGGGCGGGCCGCTTCGAACTGCACACGACGTCGCTGCTGTCCGGGCTGTTCTTCATCACCCTGGGCGCGCTGTTCCTGGCGTACGACGGGGCGAGCGCCCTGCCCGGGCTGCTGGACGTGGACGACTCGTACGCCGTCGAGCGGTGGGCCGGCTCCCTCGCGGACGCCGTGCCGGACTGGGCGCTGCTCGCCCTGGTCGGCGCGGGCGCCCTCGCCTTCGGCCTGGCGCGGTGGCGGCGCTCCGCCCGGGCGGAGCAGCGGGAGGAGTAGAACGCGGAAGGCCCCGTCCGATGGACGGGGCCTTCCTTCTGTGGCTGGGGCCGGGGTCGAACCGGCGACCTATCGCTTTTCAGGCGATCGCTCGTACCAACTGAGCTACCCAGCCACGAGACTGTTTCCAGCCTCAGCGATCCTGACGGGACTTGAACCCGCGACCTCCACCTTGACAGGGTGGCGAGCTAACCAACTGCTCCACAGGACCTGGTGTGTGCAAGAGCAAGTCTTGCACATGGTGTTGCGTACCCCCAACGGGATTCGAACCCGTGCTACCGCCTTGAAAGGGCGGCGTCCTGGGCCACTAGACGATGAGGGCTAAAGGCCCGCCGGGCACTTTGCAGCGCGTCGGGGACGTGAGAAGCATATGGGATCGGAGGAGCTATCGCCAAAACGGTTTCCCCCGACGAGCTGCGGGCGCCCGCACCGGGGCGACAATGGCCGGGTGCTGGAGATGACGCGCGAGGAGTTCGAGGAGCTCGTCGCAGAGGCCCTGGACCGGATTCCGCCGGAGCTGACGCGGCTGATGGACAACGTCGCCGTGTTCGTCGAGGACGAGCCGCCGGCCGACGACCCCGAGCTGCTCGGCCTGTACGAGGGGACCCCGCTCACCGAGCGCGGCGAGTGGTACGCCGGAGTGCTCCCCGACCGCATCACCATCTACCGGAACCCCACGTTGCGCATGTGCGAGGACCGGGAGAGCGTGGTCGCCGAGACGGAGGTGACGGTGGTGCACGAGATCGCCCACCACTTCGGGATCGACGACGAACGGCTGCACGCCCTGGGTTACGGGTGACCCGGCCGGTCCCCGGCGCGGAGGCGATCGACCCCGACGTCGACCTGCACGTGCCCGCCCAGCGCGCCGAGCCGCAGGGCCGGGTGCTGGCCGCCGTCGCCGCGGGCGGGGCCGTCGGCGCCTCGGCCCGCTACGGGCTGGCCCTGCTGTGGCCGGCCGGGCCCGGGGCCTTCCCGTGGGCGACCTTCTGGACCAACGCCGCGGGCTGCGCGCTGATCGGCGTACTCATGGTGCTGATCAGCGAGGGCGGGCGGAGCGCGCCGCACCCGCTGCTGCGGCCGTTCGCGGGGGTGGGGGTGCTCGGCGGGTTCACCACCTTCTCCACCTACGCCGTGGACTTCTCCCGGCTGCTGGACGAGGGCGAGGCCGGGACCGCGCTGGCGTACGCCGGGCTGACGGTGGCGGCTGCGCTGGGCGCGGTGTGGGCGGCGGCCTCGGTGACCCGGCTGGCGCTCGGTGCGCGGGGGCGCCGGTGAACTGGCTGCTGGTGGTGGCGGGTGCCGTCGTCGGGGCGCCGCTGCGGTACCTGACCGACCGGGCGGTGCAGGCCCGCCACGACTCCGTGTTCCCGTGGGGGACCTTCGTGGTCAACGCGGCGGCCTGTCTGCTGCTCGGGGTGCTGGCGGGGGCGGCGCTGGCCGGCGCGGGCTCCTCGCGGGCGGACCTGCTGCTGGGTACGGGTCTGTGCGGGGCGCTCAGCACGTACTCGACCTTCTCGTACGAGACCCTGCGGCTGGCCGAGCGCGGCCGGCGGTTCCTGGCCGCGGCGAACGTCGCGGCGTCGGTGCTGGCGGGGCTGGGCGCGGTGACGCTCGGGTCGCAGGTGGCGCGACAGCTGTTCGCGTAAGGGGCGTGTCTCTTACGGGGTAAAGGGAGTTGGGCTCATTGACCCGCTCATCGCGGACCCCGCCGCAGTGCTCCGGAGGTGCCCCCGTGCGCCCTTTGACCGCTTCCCTGTCCGCGTCCCTCAGACTGGCCGTCTCCGCGCTCGCGGTGGCGGCGACGGCGGGCTGCATGAGCGTCGGCGAGGACGCCGCGAAGCCGGGGCCCGCGGCCTCGGTCGGCGGCAAGGACACGGGCGGGCCCGCCGGGGCGGCCGGCGGCGGCCACGGCTCCGGGGTGCACGGCAACGGCCACGGCGTGAAGGACGGTACGGGCGGCCAGGCGGGCAAGCCCGGTGAGCCCGGGAAGGCCTCCGGCGCGACCGGCGCCTCGCCCAGCCCGGGCGCGCCCGCGAAGCCCGGGCAGCCCTCCCCGTCGGCCGGCCCGGGCGGCGGCGCGGGCGGTCAGGGCGGCCAGGTGCCGTCCGGGGGCGGTACGGGTGCCGGCGGCCCGGGGTCCGCGGCGGGCGGGTCCGGTTCGGGCTCGGGGGCCGGCGGCGCGGGGTCGGCCGCCGGGGGCGCGGGATCCGGTTCGGGGTCCGGGTCGGGTTCGGGGTCCGGCGGGTCGGGTTCGGGCTCGGGATCCGGTTCCGGCGGCTCCGGCTCCGGCGGGTCGGGCGGGACGACCACCCCCACGCCGGACCCCACCCCGACTGTGACGGAACCCACGCCGAGCGGGTCGTCCGACGCGGGTCCGGGGGCGACCCTGGCCTGAGGGACTCTGCCCGGGTCTGAGGGGTTCTGGGCGGCCCTTCCGGGGTTCGCGTAACTCGTCCCCGAGGTATCGCCGCAGGTCAGGGGCGAAATCGGGAGGGTGACTTGCCAGACCCCCGGGAGGGTGCGTATGGTTATAGATCGTTTGATCCCATTGCCCGGCGCCGAATCCGAAGAGCGCCGTGTGGCGCGTACTCTCCCTAGCCGTGGCTGACCGCATTGAGGCGGTCGATTTGCGATTCACGGAGTTTGGGCGCGTGCCGAGACTCCGGAAGGTTTCGCATTTCGCATGTCCATTTCCAGTTCTGACCGTTCCGTCATGCCCGAGAACGACTCCACCGAGATCGTCGACGCCGAGACCCTCGCGGTCACCGAGGCCATGGACGCCATCGAGCGCGACGAGATCATCGAAGCCCTTGAGGCTGACGTGGCGGATGTCGCCGACGTGACCGCCGAGGCGGACGCGGCCGACGCCGACGACGCCGAGCCCACCGTCACCTTCGCGGACCTCGGTCTGCCCGAGGGCGTCGTGCGCAAGCTCGCCCAGAACGGCGTCACCACGCCGTTCCCGATCCAGGCCGCTACCATCCCGGACGCCCTGGCCGGCAAGGACATCCTCGGCCGCGGCCGCACCGGTTCCGGCAAGACCCTCTCCTTCGGTCTGCCGACCCTGGCCCGCCTGACCGACGGCCACACGGACAAGAAGAAGCCCCGCGCCGTCATCCTCACCCCGACGCGCGAGCTCGCCATGCAGGTCGCGGACGCCCTCCAGCCCTACGGCGACGTCCTCGGCCTGAAGATGAAGGTCGTCTGCGGCGGTACCTCCATGGGCAACCAGATCTACGCCCTGGAGCGCGGTGTCGACATCCTCGTCGCCACCCCCGGCCGTCTGCGCGACATCATCAACCGCGGCGCCTGCTCCCTGGAGAACGTCGAGGTCGCGGTCCTCGACGAGGCCGACCAGATGGCCGACCTGGGCTTCCTGCCCGAGGTCACCGAGCTGCTCGACCAGGTCCCGGCCGGCGGCCAGCGCATGCTCTTCTCCGCCACCATGGAGAACGAGATCGGCACCCTGGTCAAGCGCTACCTGAGCAACCCGGTCAGCCACGAGGTCGACAGCGCCCAGGGCAACGTCACGACCATGACCCACCACGTCCTCGTCGTGAAGCCGAAGGACAAGGCGCCGGTCACGGCCGCCATCGCCGCCCGCAAGGGCCGCACCATCATCTTCGTCCGCACCCAGCTGGGCGCCGACCGCATCGCCGAGCAGCTCATCGAGTCCGGCGTGAAGGCCGACGCGCTGCACGGCGGCATGACGCAGGGCGCCCGTACCCGCGTCCTCGCCGACTTCAAGGACGGCTACGTCAACGCGCTCGTCGCCACCGACGTCGCCGCCCGCGGCATCCACGTCGACGGCATCGACCTGGTCCTCAACGTGGACCCGGCCGGCGACCACAAGGACTACCTGCACCGCTCGGGCCGTACCGCCCGCGCCGGCAAGTCCGGTGTCGTCGTCTCCCTGGCCCTGCCGCACCAGCGCCGCCAGATCTTCCGCCTGATGGAGGACGCGGGCGTCGACGCCTCGCGCCACATCGTCCAGGGCGCCGGCGCCTTCGACCCGGAGGTCGCCGAGATCACCGGTGCGCGCTCGCTCACCGAGGTCCAGGCCGACTCCGCGAACAACGCCGCCAAGCAGGCCGAGCGCGAGGTCGCCGACCTGACCAAGCAGCTGGAGCGCGCGACCCGTCGCGCCGCCGAGCTGCGCGAGGAGGCCGACCGCCTCGTCGCCCGCTCCGCCCGCGAGCGCGGTGAGGACCCGGAGGCCGCCGTCGCCGAGGTCGTCGAGGCCGCCGAGGCCGAGGTCGCCGCTGCCGTGGCCGCCGTCGCCGAGCCCGTCGCCCAGGAGCGCACCTTCGAGCGCCGCGACGACCGGGGCAACTACGAGCGCCGCGACAACCGTCGTGACGACCGTGGTGGCGACCGTGGCGGCTTCCGCCGTGACGACCGTCCGTCGGGTGGCTTCCGCCGTGACGACCGTGGTGGCGACAACCGTGGCGGCTTCCGTCGCGATGACCGTCCGTCGGGTGGTTTCAACCGTGACGACCGTGGCGGCGACCGTGGCGGCTTCCGCCGTGACGACCGTCCGTCGGGTGGCTTCCGCCGCGATGACCGTGGTGGCGACAACCGTGGCGGCTTCCGTCGCGATGACCGTCCGTCGGGTGGTTTCAACCGTGACGACCGTGGCGGCGACAACCGTGGCGGCTTCCGCCGCGACGACCGTCCCTCCGGCGGCTTCCGTCGCGATGACCGTCCGTCCGGTGGTTTCAACCGTGACGACCGCGGTGGCGACCGTGGCGGCTTCCGCCGCGACGACAAGCCCCGCTGGAAGCGCAACGGCTGACGCCTGAGCGCCACCTGACGAAGACTCGGCCCCCACAGCACTCCGGTGCGGTGGGGGCCGAGCCCATTTCCGGCCGTTTCGCCCCTCCCGCGCCGGATGGCGGGAAACCGCCGGAGCCACACCCGGCGATACCCGATCGGTCCGCAGCCCCTCTCCGGCTATGCTCTGGGGTGAGCACCTGGAGGGCCATTAGCTCAATTGGCAGAGCAGCGGACTTTTAATCCGTTGGTTGTCGGTTCGAGTCCGACATGGCCTACCGCTCGCAGGCCCGGGGGAGCATCCTCCGGACCCGCGCCGAGCGCCCCGTCCGACTTCTTCGGACGGGGCGCTCCGTCGTTCCCGGGGCCGGCCGGTGGCCTGATCCCGTCCCAGGGCCTGCGCGCCGGTGCCCGATCTGCTGCTCCGGGCACCGGGATGGAATAGTTCTAGGGCTCTGACCTGCGGTTATGTCCTTCAGCGGGGGTGTGGGCGGGTTAATTGGCAGGAGCCGTCCCCCGGATGACGTAGAGTTGGGTTTACCGACGCGGGGTGGAGCAGCTCGGTAGCTCGCTGGGCTCATAACCCAGAGGTCGCAGGTTCAAATCCTGTCCCCGCTACTCAGTACGAAGGCCCGGTTCCTCTTGGAACCGGGCCTTCGTCGTGTCCGGGGCCGGGGCGCGGCGTCGTCACCCCTTCGGCCCGGTCCGCTCGCCGTACGGGGCCGCCTCCCGCCAGCCTGGAGGGGCGGGGCGCGACCGGGCGGCAGGAGAGCAGCGTGGCGGGGCTGGGCCGGCAGGGCGAGGACGGCAGCGCGGACGGCGCCGCCCGGCGGGTGGTGCGGATCCTGCCGGTGCTGCTGATCGTGCTGGGGACGGTCTTCGACCTCGCGACCCCGCCCAGCTTCACCGGATCCCCCTTCTTCACCGCGGCCCCGTTGATCGCGGCGCCCCTGTACACCCTCCGGGCGACCGCGCTGACCGGGATCGCCGCCTCGCTGGTGGTCGTGGGCCTGCACGTCCACAACGGCACCAGCTGGAAGGTGGAGGCGCTGACCGAGCTGGCGACGGTGCTGACCGTCTCCGGACTGGCGCTGCTGATCAACCTGGTCGTACGGCGCGGCGGCGAGCGGCTCGCCTCGGCGCGCGGGATCGCCGAGGCCGCGCAGCGGGCCGTGCTGCCGACCCCGGCCGGGCGGATCGCGGGGCTGCACGTCTGCGCCCGGTACGAGGCCGCGCAGGCCGACGCCTTCATCGGCGGGGACCTCTACGCCGTCCAGGACACCCCGTACGGCGTGCGGCTCGCGGTGGGCGACGTACGGGGCAAGGGGCTGGGGGCCGTGGAGGCCGTCGCGGTGGTGCTGGGTGCCTTCCGGGAGGCGGCGGAGACCGAGCCGACCCTGGAGGGGCTCGCGCGGCGCCTGGAGCGCGCCCTGGCCCGGGAGGGGGCGCGGCGGGGCAGCCTGGACGCGGTGGAGGGGTTCACCACGTGCGTGCTCGGGGAGATCCCGCCCGGCGCCGAACGGCTGCGGCTGCTGAACCGGGGCCACCCCGAGCCGCTGCTGCTGTACGCGGACGGCGGCCTGGCGGTACTGGCCCCGGCCGAGCCGGCGCTGCCGCTGGGCCTGGGCGAGCTGGCGGCCGGCGGGGCGTCCCGGCCGCAGGAGTGGCCCTTCCCGTCGGGCAGCACGCTGCTGCTGTACACCGACGGGCTGACCGAGGCGCGGGACGGGTCGGGCACCTTCTACGATCCGGCGGCCCGGCTGCGGGGGAGGGTCTTCCCGGGGCCGGACGAGCTGCTGGGCGCGCTCAGCAGCGATGTGCGCCGGCACACCGGCGGCGGTACGACCGACGACATGGCGCTGCTCGCGGTGGGGCGGGCGGGGGAGGGGCAGCCGGAGCGCAGGAGGACCGTCCCGGTGGTGCGCCGCGACGACCCGCGAGGGGCCGGGTGACCGTGCGTGGCCGAGAGGGGGCTCTGTGCAAGGTGCTTGACAGTGCGTCATTTGGCCGGTGTGGCTGGAGTGGTGGGGGTGGGGCGGGAGAATTGCCGGAGTTGTGGCTCCATGGGCCGAATGCGGAGGCCAAAGCTGTTCGAGGCGTGGCCGATTGGTGTTAACGATCAATCGCTTCGGCTTGGAATCATTCCCCCGCGTAGATTACCGTTCGATAACGCAGCGCGGTCGTCCCAGCTGTCGCAACGACGGCACCCGTGTGCGTTCTCGCCCATGAGGAGTGTGCCCCGGTGGCCTCCAACTCGCCTGCCCCTGACGGCATCGACGTCCAGGAGGCGCCCACTGCCGGAGCCTGGGGCGAGTGGAATCCCACGGAGGACTCCGCACGCCCGCTCCGTGGCAAGCACCGCGTCCTCAAGGCGCGCGGCGGACTCGCCCGCAGCTCGACCGTCCTCGGCGTCGGCGTGATCGCCGCGGTCGGCGCGGGCGGCATCGCCACCGCGCAGGACCGCCCCCAGGTCTCCATATCCATGCCCGACCTGCTCGGCGGGGGCGGCCACTCCGGCACCGACGGCGGCGACGCCGTGCGGACCGCCGCCGCGGCCGACTCCGGCACCGGCGTCGCGGGCGGCACGGAGACCGCCGCGGTGCCGAAGCAGGGCGGCGACGCGGGCGAGGCGCTGCTCAGCCGCATCCTCCTGCAGGCCGAATCGCAGCAGGACGCCGACGAGGCCCAGGCCCGGGCGGACGCCGAGCGGACGGCACGCGAGAGCGCCGCCCAGGAGGCCAAGGCCCAGCGCGAAGCCGCCGACAAGGAGGCCGAGACGGCGCGCGTCGCCGCCGAGCAGGCCGCAGCCGAGAAGGCGGCCGCGGACAAGGCCGCCGCCGAGCAGACCGCCACCAAGGCGGCGGGCACCGGCACCGGTTCCGGCGGGGGCACGGGCTCCGGCTCGCAGTCGGCGGGCGGCTGGTCCCTGCCGACCTCCTCCTACACCCTCACCTCCCACTACGGGGCCGCCGGCTCCATGTGGTCCTCCGGCTACCACACCGGCCTCGACTTCGCCGCTCCGACGGGCACCCCCGTCAAGGCCGTGGGCGGCGGCAAGGTCATCTCCGCCGGCTGGTCCGGGGCCTACGGCTACCGGATCGTGCTCAAGCTCGACGACGGTACCGAGGTCTGGTACTGCCACCTCTCCTCGATGTCCGTGACCTCCGGCTCCGTGGGCGCCGGAGAGACCATCGGCCGGGTCGGCGCCACCGGCAACGTCACGGGTGCGCACCTCCACCTCGAAGTGCGCAAGGGCGGCTCGACGGTCGACCCGCTGGCGTGGCTGGGCTCGAAGGGCCTCGACGTCTGACGGCTCGGCCCGGGGGCACCCCGCTAGGTCGGCGAGGCCGACAGCTCCGGAGTCCTGGCCGCCGGTACGAGGACCCGCGCGGGCGCCGGGGCGGCGGCCTGCGGGGTCCAGCGCGGCGGGGCCAGCAGCTCCTCCAGTACGGCGGCCCGTGCCAGCGCGGGCGCGGCCGTCGCCCGGCGGTGCCAGAGCCGGTGCAGCAACTCGCGCTCCCGCTCGGCGAATTCCGGGTCCCGGCCGCGGCCGCCCGGGCCGGACTGCCGGGCGTGCCGGCGCAGCAGGGCGAGGGCGGCGGCGTCCGCCGCGTACCGGGACACCGCGCGGGCGGCGGGGCGGCCTCCGGTGCGGCGGGCCAGGGCGCGCGCCAGTGACCGGGCCGGCACCGAAGCCAGGGCCGGCACCTCCGCCGGACTGAGCCAGCCCGCGGCGGCGTACACCGACAGCTCGGCGGCGACGGCCCGCAGGCGCCCGCGCCGGACCCGCACGGCCAGCCACACCAGCAGCCCGAACGCCGGGACCATCACGCAGCCGTAGACCAGGTAGAAACCGTACTCACCGAAGTGCGAGGAGCCGTTCCACAGCGCGTGGGCTCCCATGGCGAGGGCCAGGCCCAGCAGGGGCAGCCCGGTCCTGCGCGCACGGCGGGCGGTGAGTGCGGCAGCGCCGAAGCCGAGGCCGGTGAGCACCGTGAAGAGGGGGTGCGCGAACGGGGAGAGCACGACCCGCACGAAGAACGTCGCCGCCGTCACGGAGTCCAGGACGCGGGTGCCGTTGGCCAGGTCCTCCTCGAAGGCGTTGCCCAGGTAGAGGATGTTCTCGGTGAAGGCGAAGCCGGTGGCGGTGAACCCGGCGAGCACGATCGCGTCGGCGGCGCCGGTGAACCGCCGTCTTCGGAAGACGAAGACGAGGAGCAGGGCCGCGGCCTTCGCGGTCTCCTCCACCACCGGGGCGATCGCGACCGAGCCGAGGCGGTCGGCGGCGGCGGGGTCGGTGGAGGCCGCGGCCATCCACTCCGTGGCGAAGCTGTTGGCCAGTATCGCGATCAGCGCCGCGGTACAGGCCCCCCAGCCGAAGCAGAACAGCAACTGCCGCCAGGGGCCCGGCGCGGCCCGGCCGACCCACCGGAACGCCGCCATCAGCGGCGGCACCGGCAGCAGGGCCAGGCCGAGGCCCACGAAGAACCCGGCCGTGCCGGTCTGCTCCCGCACGAGCTCCAGGATCACGACCCCGGTGGCGGTGAGCAGCGTGCCGAGCACGCACATGCGGGCCGGGCCCGATGGGCGTGCGAGCACACGGGAGAGCGCTCGGTACACATGATGACCCTACCGAGCGGGTCGGACACTCCGAGTGACGTTTGTCAGTTCTTGGAGTCAGGTTCGACTGCCGGTTCGATCTCCTCCGCGCCGCGCCGGGCGAAGAGGAGGTCGTGGACGACGTGGCCCTTGTCCAGGCCCTGGCCCTCGAAACGGGTGAGCGGGCGGAACTCGGGCCGCGGCGCGTAGCCGCCGTCGGCCTGGGTGTTCACGAACTCCGGGTGGGCGGTGAGGACTTCGAGCATCTGCTCGGCGTAGTCCTCCCAGTCGGTCGCGCAGTGGAGCACGGCCCCGGGCGCCAGGCGGGTGGCGGCCAGGTCGAGGAACTCGGGCTGGATCAGGCGCCGCTTGTGGTGCCGGGCCTTGGGCCACGGGTCCGGGAAGTACACGCGCATCCCGGCGAGGGAGGCGGGCGGGAGCATCTCGCGGAGCAGGATGATCGCGTCGCCGTTCGCCACGCGGACGTTGGTGAGGCCGCCCCGCTCGGCGAGGGCGAGGAGGTTGCCCTGGCCGGGGGTGTGCACGTCGGCGGCGAGGATGCCGGTGGAGGGGTCGGCGGCGGCCATCTGGGCGGTGGCCTCGCCCATGCCGAAGCCGATCTCCAGGATGACCGGGAGCCCGTCGAAGAGCTTCTCCAGGTCGATGACCTCGTGGCCGTCGATGTCGAGGCCCCAGGTGCCCCACAGCCGCTTCAGCGCCTCGCCCTGGCCGGTGGTGACCCGGCTGCGGCGCGGCTGGAAGCTCCGGATCCGGCGCTCGTGGTGCGACCCGGCGGGGTCGGGCGCGGGACCGTCGGGGAACCGCGGCTCGGTGCGCCACTTGGGCGGCGTGTACGCCTCCGGCGGGGAGTCGGGGAGGCTGGGCTGGGGATTCAGGGGCTCAGACACAATGGGGGGATTCTACGTCGGGCCCCGCCGTTGCCCTGGCCGGGCGGAGCGGGTCCGGCCATTGCCCTGGCCATTGCTCTGGCGATTGCCCTGGCCGGTGCCGGTGCCGGTGCCGGTGCCGGTGCCGGTGCTCGTGCTTGTGCCGGTGCCGGTGGATGTGTGCGGGTGCTGTGCCGCTGCGCGGGCTCGGCCCCTCCCCGCCCTTCGCCCGTTCCCCGGGGCGCTGCCCCGGACCCCGCTCCCTGGGGGCTCCGCCCCAGACCCTCCCCCAGCGCCTCAATCGCCGGCGGGGCCGCAATCAGCCCCGCCGGCGATTGGGGCGATGGCGGGGTGGTGCCGTTTGGTGACCCCCACCAGGAAAGAGGGGCGGGTCCCCCCCCAAGCGGGCCGGGGGGTGG
>NZ_JBVJWV010000041.1:0-18614 GCF_055602105.1 Streptomyces sp. NPDC037421 | reverse complement strand
TTCTCCCCCCCCCACCCCCCCCCCCCCCCCCCCCCCCCAGACCCCCCCCCCCCCCCCCCCCTCCGCCGGCTCCCCCGCTGGCGCGGTAGCGCCGTGTGGTGACCCGCACCGGCACGGAGCGCCGGATCCCCCTCAAGCCGCGCCGGCGGTTGAGGCGAGAACGGTTGAAGGGCGGGGAGGGGCGAGCCCCGCGCAGCGGCCAGCCACCCGCACACGACACACCGGCCCCGGCCAGGGGCACCGGCCCCGCCCCGGGTCCGACGGCCGGAGGCCGGCGCAGCGGCGCGAAGCAGGTAAGGCCGCCCGCGGCCGCACCGCGCGGGCGGCGCGTCAAGAAGGAAGGTGCGCGAGGGCTCGGGTGGCGATCTCGCGCCCGATCGGCAGCGATGCGGTCGCCGCGGGCGACGGGGCGTTCAGGACGTGCACCGTCCGCGGCGCCTCCCGGATGAGGAAGTCGTCGACGAGGGTGCCGTCGCGCAGGACCGCCTGCGCCCGGACCCCGGCCGCCGCGGGGGTGAGGTCCGCTTCGGTGACGGCCGGCAGCAGGCGGCGTACGGCCTCCGTGAAGGCCCGCTTCGACAGGGAGCGGTGGATCTCGCCCGCCCCGTACCGCCAGTGCCGCGCGGCCATCCGCCAGGATCCCGGCCAGGCCAGTTCCGTGGCGATGTCCCGCGGGCGGACCGTGCCCCAGCCGTAGCCCTCGCGGGCCAGCGCGGGGACGGCGTTCGGGCCGACGTGGACCCCGCCGCCGATGCCCCGGGTCAGGTGGACGCCGAGGAAGGGGAACGCCGGGTCGGGCACCGGGTAGACCAGGCCCCGGACCAGGTCCGGGCGGGCCAGGTCGTGGTACTCGCCCCGGAAGGGGATGATCCGCATGCCCGGGTCGTCGCCGGCCAGGCGGGCGACCCGGTCGCACTGGAGCCCCGCGCAGTTGACCAGGACGCGGGCGCGGAACACCCGGCCCGAGGTGGTGCGGACCGCCACCGCCGAGGGTCGGCGGGAGATCAGGTCCGCCTCCGCGCCGTAGACGATCTCCGCCCCGGAGTCCTCGGCGAGCCGCGCCGCGACCTGCCCGTAGTCCACGATCCCGGTGGTGCCGACGTGGATCGCGGCGAGGCCCCGGACGTGCGGCTCGTACTCCGTGATCTGGGCCGGCCCCAGCTCGCGCACCGGGATGCCGTTCTCCCGGCCGCGCTGGACGAGGGAGTGCAGCCGGGGCAGCTCGGACCGCTCGGTCGCGACGATCAGCTTGCCCGTCACCTCGTGCGGGATGCCGTGCTCGGCACAGAACTTGACCATCTCGGCGGCCCCGGTCACCGCGAAGCGCGCCTTGAGCGAGCCCGGGCGGTAGTAGATGCCGCTGTGGATCACCCCGCTGTTGCGGCCCGTCTGGTGCCGGGCCGGGGCGGCCTCCTTCTCCAGCACGGTCACCCGGGTACCCGGGGCCAGCCGTGACAGGGCATGGGCTGTCGACAAGCCGACGATCCCGCCACCGATCACCAGCACGTCGCAATCCACGCTGACACCTCCCACCCCTGCATACTGCACCCCACCACCGACAACCGGGCTACGCGGGGGCCACCAGAAGCGGCCGGGCCCGCTCGCGCAGCTCCGCGACCCGCGGTTCGTCGCCGTACGGTTCGAGCCTGTGCAGCAGGTCACGCACGTACTCGGTCGTCCGCGCCGAGGAGATCCGGCCCGCGACCTCCACGGCCCGGGTGCCGGCCGCGCACGCCGCGTCGAGGTTGCCCGACTCCAGCTCGGCGACCGCGCTCACCACCAGCCGCAGCCCGTGCGAGCGAACGTACTCCTCCGTGGGGCGGGACAGCGCCTGCTCCGTGAAGCGGCGGACCTGGCGCGGGAGTTTGAGGTCCCGGTAGCACTCCGCCGCATCCGCCGCGAAACGGTCGTACGAGTAGAAACCCAGCCATGTCGGGTCGGGGTCGCCCTCCCGCGAGCGCTCCAGCCAGCCCTCGGACGCCCGCAGCGCCGCCCCGGCGGCCGCCGAGTCGCCCGCCTTCGCGTGGGCCCGGGCCTCTACCAGGCGGAAGAAGCTCATGGTGCGGGCGGTGGCGAGGCCGCGGTTGCGTTCGACGGCGGCCTGCGCGAGGTCCACGCCCTCGTCGGGGAAGTCCCGGTAGGTCGCCTGGAGGGACATCGAGGCCAGGACGTACCCGCCGAGCGGGACGTCGGCGGCCGCCCGGGCGAGGCGCAGCGCCTGGATGTAGTAGCGCTGGGCGGCCTCCTGCTGGCCGGTGTCGAAGGCCATCCAGCCGGCCAGCCGGGTCAGTTCGGCGGTCGCCCCGAAGAGGGCGCGCCCCACCTCGTCGGTGTAGGAGCCGAGCAGCAGCGGCGCCGCGTCCACCCGCAGGCACTCGGGCACCATCGACGAACGCCAGTCCCCGCCGCCGTACTTGGAGTCCCAGCGGCGGGCGTCCTCGGCGGCCTCGCGCAGCTTCGCCACGTCGCTGTGTCCCACGCGCTGCGGGGAGGCGTCCGGGACGGGCCGCACGGCGGTGGCGGCGGCGGTGGCCGACGGCGCGGTTTCGGGCCCGGACTGGGCGGGCACAACGCCCTGCGCGGGGGTTTCCGGCGTCCGCCGCAGCGGGGCGGCGGTGGTGGAAGCCCGCCCGGGAGCCGCTGCGGGAGCCGCTCCGGCAGTCGCCGCGGTCGGCTCGGGGGTGGTGCCCGGGTCGCCGGCGGGGCCCGGTTCGCGGGCCACCGAGCTGTCGGCCGGAGATATCAGCCAGCGCGAGGCGGGCGTCGCGTAGGCCGACACCGAGAACGAACCCGCGAGCGACTGCCAGATCCCGCCACCGCCGCGCCGCCCCGCGAGGTCCAGCCGGTACAGGTCGGTCGCCGAGCGCACCGCCGCTCCGATGTCGCGGGGGAAGGCCAGCCCGACCTCCGGCGCCGGATCGGCGTCCGCAAGCCCGATCTCGTGCAGCGGGACCGGCCGGCCCAGCTTCGCCCCGATGGCGGCGGCGATCAGGTGCGGGGCCGCGCCCTGCGGCACCATCCCCTTGGACACCCACCGCGCCACCGACGTCTTGTCGTACCGGAGCGTCAGGCCGCGCTGCGCACCGAGGTCGTTGACCCGCCGGGCCAGCCCGGCGTTGCTGATGCCCGCGAGGGCGAGGACGGCGCCGAGCTTCTCATTGGGCTCGCGGAGCTCCCTGGACATGCGCCACCCCTCGTCACACGCGGAACGCAGACGCCGCCGGGGCATAGGCGCCCGGCATTTCGTAAACCCAGCGTAGTTCCCCGCCTCCCAAGCGTTAAGGCCTCGACTTCCGTATGGCGGGATTGTTGTCCGTATGCACAGTCGGCGCGGGGGTTGTGCCCCGGGCGCACGTGTCAGCTCGTGCTCCGGCCGTGTGGCCGTGCGCCCGGCCGTGCGCTCTGGCCGCTCCCGGGGCCCGGCGATTCGATGTGCGGTGCGTGGGTCGGCCCGCCGCGTGGAACCGGTGGGCCGGGGGATGCCGCTGCCTCAATCCCCGCGGGTGGCGGAACGGTCCGGGAGGTGGGAGACGCCTCCCGGACCGCGCCCCGCGGCCTTCCCGGCCTCCCCGCGCGAGGACCCGTACAGGCCCTCAGTACGGCCGAAGAATGGCCGAAACCGACCTATGGGGCGGTGGGAACGGAACGCCAAATACCGCGTGGCCGGGGCGTGTTCGTTTACATGTGCGCCCCCCGAAGCCACTCCCGCACGCCCTTCTCGTGGCAGCATGGACCCCGAGCCACCCGGGGTCCCGCCGGCCGCGCCCTCCAAGCGCCGACGCACGCCGACGCACGTTGTCCGTGCCGTCCCGGCCGTCCGTTGCCCCGGTCATTTGCCCACGGGCTGGGGGAGGCGGCGGTGCGCTGGTTGGTCGGGTGGAGCAGTATCGCCGCGAGCTTCGGCACGGCAGGACGGGTCCCGTCCGGCCCCGGCGGACCCGCGGACCCCTACGGCTCCGGCAACGGCAACGGCCACGCCTCCAGCGGCCACGCCTCCAGCGGCCACGGCTCCCCGTACGGCCGCCCGCCCCACCCCGAGCCGCCGCAGCACGGCGGCATCGCCGACGCCGCCTACGCGGACGACCCCGCCGCCCAGGACGCCGAACGCACCGTCCACCCCGTCGGCGCCCAGCTCCTGTGGGGCGACCCCGACCCCCTCTGGGCCGTCGGCGACTGGCGCCCGGACGAGATCCGCACCGTCACCGCCGACCCCGCGGACCCCTTCACCCGCCTCGCCGTCCTCGGCTGCTGCGGCGCCACCGCCGCCGAACTGCGCCGCGCCCTCTACGCCGCCCGCGGCGGCGCCCTGCGCCACCTCACCGAATGGCCCGGCAGCTACACCGCCGTCGTCCAGGCCGGACGCCGCATCACCGTCCTCGGCGATCTCGCGGGCGCCCGGCCCGTCTTCTACACCCCCTGGGCCGGCGGGACCGCCTACGCCACCGCCGCGCTCCCGCTCGCCGACCTCATCGAGGCGCAGCTCGACGTGGGCCACCTCGCCGCCCTCCTCGCCTGCCCCGACAGCCCCGAGGCACTGGGCGACGGCACACCGTACGCGGGCGTCCGGCGCATCCCGCCCGGCCACACGCTGATCCTGCGCGAGGGCTCCCGGGAGATCACCGGGTACGAACCGGTGGCCTCCCTCGCCGTGGCCGCCCCCGAGGCCGACCCCGAACGGGCGGTGGAGGGCGTACGGGAAGCGTTGACGGCCGCGGTGCGCGCCCGGCTCACGGCGCCGCGGCATGCTCCCGAGACCCTGCTCCCCGACCCCGGACCCGTGCCCGGAATGGGCCCCGCCGACCGGCGCGCGGCCCGCGGCGCCCCCGCGCCGGGTGTCGGCGCCGACCTCTCGGGCGGCACCGCCTCCGCGACGCTCGCCCTCCTCGCCGCGGGCCTGCCCGGCGCCCCCGGCACCCTCCAGGGCTCCGGCTCACGGCTCCTCGCCGTCACCTTCAACGACCTCGCCACCCCGCAGGGCCGCGAGGGCGAACTCGAACGCGCCCACGCCCTCGCCGCCGACCCCCGGCTCCACCACGTCGTCGTGGCCGCCGCCGAGGAAGCCCTCCCCTACGCGGAACTCGACGGCCCCCTCACCGACGAACCTGGCCCCTCCCTCGTCTCCGCCGCCCGCGAGCGCCGCCGCCTCGCCGCCGGCTCCGCCGACCACTTCACCGGACACGGAGCCCGCCGGGTCCTCGACGCGCACCCCGCCCGCATGGCGGACCTCCTGCTCGACCGCAGACGCCGCCACCTGCTGCGCCCCGTCGCCGCCCTCGCCCGCTCCGCGCCCGCCGATCCGCTGCTGGTCCCCTTCTCCGTCTACTCGGCCGCCCGCCGCCTCGCCCGTACGCCGTACCGCGCGGGCATGGAGGCCGCCGCGGCCCGGCTCCGCGAGGGCGGCGCGGCCGTCGCCGCCGCCTCGGGGCCGGTCGACGCCTCACTCGCGGCCCTCACCTGGTCCCGGCCCGGCCCCGCCGCGGGCTGGCTCACCGGCGAAGCCCTGGCGGAAGTATCGATCCGGCTGCGGGCCGCCGCCGGACGGCCCCCGCTCTCGCTGCGCCCCGGCGAGGCCCGCGCCCGCGCCCTGCTGGCCCGGCACGCCGCCGACCACCGCGTCTTCGAGCAGGCCGTGGAGGTCCGCAGCCAGCGCCTGCACGCGCCGTTCCTCGACAACCAGGTCGTACGGGCCGCGCGCGCCCTGCCGGAGTCCCTGCGCGTACAGCCCGGGGCCCGCGCCGAGATCCTGCGCAGCGTCCTGGCCTCCGCCGGGGTGCGCGAACTCCCGCCCGGCTGGGGCGCCACCGCCCACACCCCGAACGAGACGGCCACCCGCCTGGGGCTGCGGGCCGCCCTCACCTCCCTGCTGGCCCTCTTCGCGGCGCCGCTGCTCGCGGACGCCGGCCTCGTCGACGCCCGGGTGGTGCAGCAGGCCCTGATCGACGCGGCGGAGGGGCGGCCGGTGCCGCTCGACGGGCTCGCGGAACTCGTCTCGATGGAACTGTGGCTCCGCCGCCTCCTGGCCCGCCGCGGCACCTGCTGGACCGGCACCTCCACCCCCCGCCGCCGCGCGGTACCGCCCCTGGACACCCCCCTCCCCCGCCTGACCCCCGGAGCCCTCCCGGCAGGCCGCTGAACCGCCGGCCGGCGGTTCCGGCCTCGCCGGCGTCCGAGGCGCGGGTCCGGGCGGAGCCCTGGGGGCCGGTGGAAAGGCGGGTAGGGGACCAGCCCCGCGCAGCGACCCACCCGCCGCCCGCCCCCGCCCTCCCCGCCCCGCAAGGCCCGGCCCCACCGAAAACCCCCGCCCACCCCCGGCAGGGGCAAGGCAGAATTAGCCGGTGCGCTACCAAATCCTCGGCCCCGTCAAGGCACACGACGACACCGGCGCCCCCCTCACCCCCGGCGGCGCCCGCCTGCGCGCGCTCCTCACCGCCCTGGCCCTCCGCGCCGGCGCCCCGGCCGCCGCGTCCGTCACCGACCTGGTCGACGAGGTCTGGGGCGACGACCCGCCCCAGGACGCCCCCGCCGCCCTCCAGGCCCTCGTGTCCCGCCTGCGCCGCACCCTCGGCCCCGGGCAGCTCGCCACCGACCCCGCCGGCGGCTACCGCCTCACCGCCGCCCGCGAAGACGTCGACCTCCACCGCTTCACCCGCCTCGCGGCCCTCGGCGCCGAGCAGCTCGCCACCGACCCCGCCACCGCCGCCACCACCCTGCGCGAGGCCCTCGCCCTGTGGCGCGGCCCCGCCCTGGCCGACCTCCCCGAGCCCGCCCGCACCGCGTACGCCGCCGCCTCCGAGGCCCGCCGCGCCGGCGCCCAGCGGGACCGCGTCGAGGCCGACCTGCGCAGCGGCGCCACCGCCCCCGCCGAACTCCTGCCGGAGATCGAGGCGCTGATCCGCGAGCATCCGTACGACGAACCGCTGCGCGCCCAGCAGCTCCGCGCCCTGCGCGCCGCGGGCCGCTCCGCCGACGCCCTCGCCGCCTACGAGCGCACCCGCCGCGACCTCGCCGAAGGCCTCGGCGCCGACCCCGGCCCCGAGCTGCGCGCCCTGCACGCGGAGCTGCTCCAGACCCCGCCCCCGCAGCCCCGCGGCAACATCCGCCCCCGCCTGACCTCCTTCGTCGGCCGCGAGCCCGAACTCGCCGCCCTCGCCGCCGACCTGGACCGCGTACGCCTCGTCACCCTCACCGGCCCGGGCGGCTCCGGCAAGACCCGCCTCGCCGAGCACGCGGCGGCCGCCCGGCCCGACTCCGGCTGGATCGTCGAACTCGCCCGCCTCGACCACCCCGCCGCCGTCCCCGGCGCCGTCCTCAGCGCCCTCGGCCTGCGCGAGAACAGCCTCGTCGCCCGTGAGAAGACCCCCGCCGACGACGACCCCACCGCCGTCCTCGTCGAACACTGCGCGCACCGCCGCCTGCTCCTCGTCCTGGACAACTGCGAGCACGTCATCGGCGCCGCCGCCGAACTCGCCGAACGCCTCCTCACCCACTGCCCCGGCGTCCGGATCCTCGCCACCAGCCGCGAGCCCCTCGGCGTGCCGGGAGAGTTCCTGCGCCCCCTCGAACCGCTGCCGCCCGGCCCCGCGCACCGCCTCTTCGCCGACCGGGCCGCCGCCGCCCGCCCCGGCTACGGCCCCGGCGACGACCCGGCCGCCGTCGCCGAGATCTGCGCCCGCCTGGACGGTCTGCCGCTCGCCATCGAGCTGGCCGCCGCCCGGCTGCGGCTGCTCACCCCGCGCCAGATCGCCGACCGGCTCGACGACCGGTTCCGGCTGCTGACCGGCGGCGCCCGCACGCTGCTGCCCCGCCAGCAGACCCTGCGCGCCGTCGTCGACTGGTCCTGGGACCTCCTCGACACCGCCGAGCGCACCGTCCTCGCCCGGCTGTCCGTCTTCGCCGGCGGCTGCGACCTGGAGGCGGCCGAAGCCGTCTGCGCGGACGGCGAGACCCGCGCCGACGTTGCCGGCACCATGGCGGCCCTCGTCGACAAGTCCCTCGTCGGCGCCGAGCCCGACCCCGACGGCATGCGCTACCGCCTCCTGGAGACCATCCACGAGTACGCCGCCGAACGCCTCGCCGAGGACCCCGCCGACGCCCGAGCCACCGCCCGCCGGCATGCCGCGCACTACCTCGCCCTCACCGAACGGGCCGAGCCGCTGCTGCGCTCCGCCGGCCAGCTCCCGTGGATCCGCCGCGTCGAGACCGAGCTCGACAACCTCCGCTCCGCCCTCCACACCGTCATCGAGGGAGACCCGGACGGCGTCGGCACCGAGACCGCCCAGCGCATGCTGTCGGGCCTCGGCTGGTTCTGGTGGCTGCGCGACTACCGGACCGAGGGCGCCGACTGGACCGCCCGGATCCTCGCCCGGATGCCCGTCGAACCGCCCGAGGACTCCACGGGGTACTGGCCCTACATGCGGCTGCGCATGCTCCACGTCTTCCTGCTCGCCGAGAGCACCGGCGCGGAGCGGTTCCGCACGCCCGAGCACCGCGTGCAGGCCGCCCGCCTCAAGGAGGTCTTCCGCCACGGCTCCCCGGAGACCACCCGCTTCCCCGGCATGCTCTGGCCGGCGATCTGCTTCCTCACCGGCGACGTCGAACACTTCCACCGGAGCATCGACGAGTCGATCGCCAACTGCCGCCGCCACGCCGGGGACTGGGAACTGGCCATCCCCCTGCTGATGCGCACCCACTTCGCCATCGACATGACCGGCGGCCTCTCCACCGTGGACGCGGACCTCGCCGAGCTCGACGCGATCGCCCGGCGCGTCGGGGACCGCTGGATCCGCGCCCAGGTGGCCAGCGCCGCCGGCGAAGCCGCCCTCTCGCGCAGCCAGTACGGCACCGCCCGCGCCGCCTACGAGGAGTGCCTGCGCCTGGCCCGGGAGGTCGGCGCCCGCATCGAGGCGCCCTTCGCGATCGCCCGCATCGCCGAGACCGAGTACTGCGCGGGGGAATACGAAGCAGCCGAGAAGCTGCTCGCGGAGGCCGACCGCGAGGCCGACGAACAGGGCGGGGTGTACGACGTGAACACCTTCAGCCGCTTCCTGTCCGCCACGCTCGCCCTCCAGCGGGGCGACCTCGCCCGCGCCCGCACCGAGTGCGCCGCCGCCCGCGCCGCGGGCGAACGGATCAACGTGCCCTCCCAGTTCACCGCCGGGCTGGACCTCATCGAAACCGTCCTGGACGCCCGCGAGAACGGCCCGGAAGCGGGCCTGGCCAGGATCGGCCCGACCCTCGCGGGTGCCGTCGCCGCGCACTGCGCGGAACGCGTCCTGGCGGGCATCGCCGAGACGGCGTCACTGTTCCTCGCCGACGCCGGCCGTCCCGAGGAGAGCGTACGGATCCTCGCGGCGGCCACCGCCTGGCGCGCGGGCCATCCCCGCTCGGTCCCGGAGGAGGCCGCCCTGGAAGGGCTCCCGGAGCGCACCCTCGCCGCCCTCGGGGCGGCCGGCCGGGCCCGGGCGGAAGCCGAGGGCCGGACCCTGACCCCGGCGGAGGTCGTCGCGGTGCTCGGCCTCAGCGGCAGCTGATCACCGCGTCGGCCCAGCTCGCCAGCGTCGGCAGGTGCCCCTGCCCGGCCTGCTCCACCACCAGCCGCAGCTTCGAACGCCCGGCCAGCGGCACCTGGACCGGCACCGGGGCGTCGTCGTACCCGAGGGCGCCCGACCGCCACAGCCGCTGCCCGTCGCCGTAGACGGAGAACCGCACCGTCCCGTCGGTCAGCAGCGACAGCCCGTCCACCCCGGCCCGCGCCGAGAAGCTCGCGCACTGCCGGTTGAGGGTGATCTCCACCGTGGAGCGGGAGTGCACGGTGATCCCCTGCCCGAACCGCTGCCCGCCCACCATCAGCCCCCACCGCTGCCACACCCAACTGCTGCGCCAGGTCTCCAGCTCGGGACCGGTGTGCTGCCCGAGCGCGGAGTGCCCGAGCCCGGCGAGCGCGAACCCCTGCGGCGGCTGCGGCGCAGGCACCGGCGGCGGTGTCGTCGGACGGGCCCGCGTGGGCGACGGCGTCGGCGTGGGGGAGGGCTTCGGCCGCGGGCTCGCCGGAGCGGACGGCGGCGCGGCCGTGGGAGCCGGCGCCGAGGACGCGGGAGCCGACGGCGCCGCGCTCCGCCGGGGCGGCACCGGCCCCCGCGCCGCCGGCGACGGAGCCCCCGGCGGCGTCGACTCCGGCGCGGCGGACACGGACGGCGCGGGCACCTCGGGTGCCGCCGGCGCCACCACCCCGGGCGCGGGCCCGGCCTGCGGCTCGGGCTCGTCCCCGGTCAGTGCGAACACCACCCCGGCGGCAGCGGCGACCGCTATGCCGGCGGCGATGGCGGCCTTGGCCGGCAGCCCCAGCCCCTCGGAAACCACCGCACCCCCGGCCCCACCGGCCCCGGCCCCACCGGCCCCCGCACCGGCACCCGCAGCCCCGGCCCCCGCGGCCCCCGCACCGGCCCCGGCCGACGACCCTCCCGCCGCGGCGGCAGCCCCCGCACCTCCGGCGGCGACGGCCCCGCCGGCCACCACACCGGCCGCCTTGGCGGCGTACCCGGCGGCGAACCACCCGATGACCGCCACCGGCAGCAGCGCGGGAATGCCCGCGTTGACGTCCTTCAGCTCCCCGGCGGCCAGCCGGCACTTGGCGCACTCCTCCAGGTGCTTGCGCAGCCCCCGCTCCGCCCGCATCCGCAGACCGCCCCGGGCGTACGCGCCCAGCCGGTCCGCGTACCGGGCGCAGTCGCCGCCCGCGCTGAGCGCGGAACTCACATGGGCCTGGAGGTAGGCCTGCTTGAGGCCCTCCCGGGCCCTGCTGGCCAGCACCGCCGTCGCGTTGGCGCTCAGCCCGAACAGCGGGGCGATCGCGCTCGGCGAGGCCTCTTCGACGGTGGTGTGCCACAGCACGGCCTGCCACCGCTCGGGCAGGCTCCGGAAGGCCTGCATCGCGAGCGACCGCTCGGCTTCGCGCATCGCCCGGACATCGGCGCCCAGTTCGAGGGTGTCGTCCCCGGACAGCCCGCCGGCGCCCTCCGCACCCGCGGCCGCCTGCTCCGCGAACACCGCGAAGTCCTCGACCAGCTGCTCCCGCCGGGCGGTCTTCGCCCAGGCCGCGGCGACCCGCCGCACGGTGGTCAGGAGATAGGCCCGCACCGACTGGTCCGGCCCGGCCCCGCCCCGTACCGCCTGCAGCGTCCGGGCGAACACCTCGGCGGTCAGGTCGTCGGCGGTGTGCCCGTCCCGGCAGCAGGTCCGCGCGTAGCGTCGTACCGCGTCGGCGTGCCGGCGGAACAGCTCCTCGTACGCCCCGTCGTCACCGCCGCGCATCCGGGCGATCAAGTCGCCGTCGGACGGAGGGAGTTCGGTGCCCGGCAGGCCGGATGCTGCGTGCCGGCCGCCGCGTTCGCGCTGGGCCGGGACCTGCCGGGCGGGCAGGCTGCCCGCCCCGGCCTCGGCGCCGGTGCCACCGACGCCACCGAAGGACTCGTCCCGCCCGTCAACGCTCATCGCGGAAGCCCCCGCACGACACACTCGAACCGGTACACCGATCCAGCCTGTCACACGGCGATGGCACGCTGCGGCCCTCTCCGCGCCATCCACCCATCCGGGGACAATCCGGTGAATCACCGGACCGCTCCTCACCCCTTCGAGCGACCTGCCGTTCGAGGACGCCCGTTGACGAACCGGCCCCCACCCCTGCGGGGGCCGGCCCGCCAACGGCTCGGCTCAACGCGCCACGGCTCACCGCCCCGGCTCAGCCGGGGCGCCGCCTCACGCCGACCGGGAGCGCAGTCCCTCGAGCAGGATGTCCAGCAGCCGGGCCGAAGCCGCGGCCTGCTGAGCCGCGTCGGGCAGCGCGGGCGCGGCGGTCGCTATCACCAGCAGCACATCGGCCACCGTGACGTCGGTCCGCAGCTCACCGGCCTCCCGCGCCCGGTCCACCAGCCGGCCGACGACCTCCAGCAGCGCGCCCGCCCCGGCGTCCTCCGACGGCTCGTCCTCGACCGAGGACCGCGCGCCCACGACGCGCAGCTCCGCCGTACCGCCCGCGGCGGCCTGGCGCTGGTGCGGGACACGGGCCGCGGCCTCGTCAGCCGCCGCCTCCTCCTCGGCGGCCGCGCCGACCCGCAGTACCTGCGGCGGCAGCAGCCGCCCCGCGCCGGAGGCCACGGAGGTGCGCAGGAAGCGCGACAGCGCCTGCCACGGCTCCTCCTCCTGGCCCAGGGCGGACTTGGCCTGCTCGGTCAGCCGGGCGGTCTCCTCCTCGGCTATCCGCCGGACCAGCACGTCCTTGCTGGGGAACCGCCGGTAGACGGTTCCGACGCCGACCCGCGCGCGCCGTGCCACGTCCTCCATCGGAGCCCCGTAGCCCAGCTCGCCGAAGACCTCCCGGGCCGCCCGCAGGACGTGCTCCAGGTTGCGCTGGGCGTCGACGCGCAGCGGCGTGGAACGGCCCACCCCATGGGTGGTCGAGCCCGCCATCACGCGTCCGCCGGTCTCCGCGGACAGAGCGGTGACAGAGCCATGGAAATCGGAAATGTTCATATGTATCCCCCGGTAATCACTTGTCTCCCCCCGGAGACACTCCCCGCCTTCGTGTCGAGGGGGGCCACGGTCATGAGGGCCCTGGTCCTACATCCTCGACGAGATACGAACATAGTTGAGCCAGAGTCAATTCAGAAGAGGCAGCCCCCGACCGAGCACCGCCCGATCGGAGCATTCACCGCCACTTTTCCGCCGCAACTCCCCGGAATCACCCCCTCCGGAGCCCTGACCTGCGCACTTTTAACGTGATCCGGATCTCCTGACAGACCGGTCCCACCACCCCCACCGGTCACACAATTTGCCGGGCCTGTGGACAAACTCCCGGCCACGTTGCGTCATGGGGTGGTGAAGGCTGCTAACTCCCGGGGCGACGACCCCGGTACCCCGCCCCGCACGCGCATCCTCGTCGTCGGCGGCGGCTACGTCGGCATGTACACGGCCCTGGGCCTCCAGCGGAAGCTGAGATCCGGCGAAGCCGAGGTCACCGTGGTGACCCCCGAGCCCTACATGACGTACCAGCCCTTCCTCCCGGAAGCCGCCGCCGGCGCCATCTCACCCCGGCACGTCGTGATCCCCCTGCGCCGCGTCCTGGACCGCTGCCGCATCGTCATCGGCGAGGCCCGGCGCATCGACCACGCCAAGCGGACCGCGACCGTCACCACCCTCGCCACCGCCGAGGAGGGCACCGGCGGCATCGAGATCGAATACGACGAACTCGTCCTCGCCCCCGGCTCCGTCTCCCGCACCCTCCCGATCCCCGGACTCGCCGACTACGGCATCGGATTCAAGACCGTGGAAGAGGCCATCGGCCTGCGCAACCACGTCATCGAACAGATGGACATCGCCTCCTCCACCCGCGACCCCGCAATCCGCGACGCCGCCCTCACCTTCGTCTTCGTCGGCGGCGGTTTCGCCGGTGTGGAGGCACTCGGCGAACTGGAGGACATGGCCCGATACGCGGCCCGGTACTACCACAACGTCAAGCCCGAGGACATGAAATGGGTGCTGGTCGAGGCCAGTGACCGGATCCTCCCCGAGGTCGGCCCCGAAATGGGCGTCTACACCGTCCGTGAACTGCGCAGCCGCAATATCGACGTCCGCCTCGACACCCGACTCGAATCCTGCGAGAACCGCGTCGCCGTCCTCAGCGACGGCTCCCGCTTCCCCACCCGCACCATCGTCTGGACCGCCGGAGTCAAACCCCACCCCGTCCTCGCCGCCAGCGACCTCCCCAAGAACGAACGCGGACGCCTCAGCTGCACCTCCTTCCTCACCGTCGAAGGAGTCGAACACGCCTGGGCCGCCGGCGACGCCGCCGCCGTCCCCGACATCACCGCCGGCGAACCGGGCCGCGAATGCGCCCCCAACGCCCAGCACGCCGTCCGCCAGGCCAAGCAGCTGTCCGACAACCTCGTCGCCGCCCTGCGCGGCGAACTCCTCACCGAGTACGCCCACAAATACGCCGGCTCCGTCGCCTCCCTCGGCCTCCACAAGGGCGTCGCCCTGCTCTACGGCCGCAAGCTCAAGGGCTACCCCGCCTGGTTCATGCACCGCGCCTACCACCTCAGCCGCGTCCCCACCTTCAACCGCAAAATGCGCGTCCTCGCCGAATGGACCCTCGCGGGCCTCTTCAAACGCGAGATCGTCTCCCTCGGATCCCTCGAACACCCCAGGGCAGAATTCGAACTCGCCGCGGGCGGCGGCCACCGGAACCACCCGCCCAAGCCCGCCCCCGACCCCCCGCAGGACAAGCAGGGCTGACGTTGTCAGTGCCGTCGGCCACACTGGACGTGTGACCATAGGTGGGCTCACGCCTGCACACAGTGACATCCACCGAGTGAAATCCACCGAGCGGCACCGACCGGGCGCCACTCACCGAGCGACACCGTCCAGCGCCCGACCCCAGGGGCACCTCCCGGCACCGCCGGGAGGACACACCGCGACCACTTGCGACACCACGAGGCTTGAACGCAGTGAACTTCACGCGCTGGAGCGCCCGCTTTCCCGGCACGCGCCGCGCCGCCGCCCGGAACGAGCACGCCGCGGCCCAGGCCAAACGCGGTGAGGGCTCCGTCCCGGCTGCCCGCGGCGCCGCCGCCCACCCCGCCGCACCCCCCGAAGGCAGCCCCGCCGACGCCACCGTCCGCGGCACCGGCACGGCACCGCTCCCCGCCGTGCCCGCCCTCGACGAGCTCCCCGTACGGGAAGTCCTCGGCCTGCTCCCGGCCCTCGTCGCCCTCGTCCACGGCCCCGAGCACCGCGTCGCCTACGTCAACGACGCCTACACCGCCGGCTTCGGCCCCCGCACCACCGGCGCCCCCGCCCGCGAAGCCCTCCCCGAACTCGGCGAGCTCGGCCTCCTCGAACTCCTCGACCAGGTCCAGCGCAGCGGCAAGCCCCGGACCGCCAAGAACCGCACCGCCCCCGGCGGCGGCAGCTCGTACACCGTCACCTGCACCCCGGTCGAGTTCCCCAAGGCCGCCGCCGACGGCGAAACGGACCCCGAGCACACCGGCATCCTGGTCCACCTCGCCGACGTCACCGACCACGCCGAAGCCGTCGACCGCCTGCGCGCCAGCGAGCGCCGCCAGCGCGAGGCCGCCGTCACCCTCCAGCGCTCCCTCCTGCCCCAGGAACTGGAACAGCCCGACGACCTCCGCGTCGCCGCCACCTACCAGCCCGGCGGCACCGAAGCGGCCGTCGGCGGCGACTGGTACGACGTCATCACCCTCGGCGCCGGCCGCACCGCCCTCGTCATCGGCGACGTCATGGGCCGCGGAGTCCGCGCCGCCGCCGTCATGGGCCAGCTCCGCACCGCCGTCCGCGCCTACGCACGCCTCGACCTGCCCCCGCACGAGGTGCTCCAGCTCCTCGACGGCCTCGCCGCCGAGATCGACGCCAGCCAGATCGCCACCTGCGTCTACGCCGTCCACGACCCCAACGAAGGACTGCTGGCCTACGCCTCCGCCGGCCACCTCCCCATCCTCGTCCGCGACGAGGACGGCACCGTACGCCGCGCGGCCGACCCCACCGGCCCGCCGCTCGGCACCGGCGGCTGGCTCCACAGCTCCGGCACCATCGCCCTCGGCCCCGGCTCCACCGCCGTCCTCTACACCGACGGCCTGGTCGAACGCCGCGGCGAGGACATCGACGAAGGCGTCGCCGCCCTCGAACGCGCCCTCGCCGGCGCCCAGGGCACCCCCGCGATCATCTGCGACCGCCTGATGCGGGCCCTCGGCGTGGACGCCGACCACGACGACGACGTCGCCGTCATGGTCCTCCAGCAGCCCGCCCGCACCGGAGTGGACGCCGAGCTCTTCCACAACGCCGCCCTCGAACTCCTCGGCGGCGTCGAGGCCGCCCCGCGCGCCCGCGCCTTCGCCCAGGGCGTCCTCAGCTCCTGGCGCTTCCCCGTCGAGCTGTGCGACCTCGGAGTCCTGGCCGCGAGCGAGCTCGTCGCGAACTCCCTCCAGCACGGCACCCCGCCGATGCGGCTGCGCCTGCGCCGCACCGACCGCCGGCTGATCATCGAGGTCACCGACGGGGACGACCACCTCCCGCGCCGCCGCCGCGCCGAACCGGCCGACGAGACCGGCCGCGGCATCTCGATCATCGCCACCATCGCCTCCGCCTGGGGCTCCCGCCGCACCCCCGGCGGCGGCAAGGCCGTCTGGTGCGAGTTCGCCCTCCCCGACAAGTAGCAGCACGAAGGGGAGAGCCCCCGGCCCGAAGCACCGGAGGCTCTCCCCACGAACACCCACACCCACACTCACGACCGCTACGCGGACACGCGCTCCGCCCGCTCCGCGGCCCCGGCCGCCTTCGAGGCGACCGCCGGCCCCTGCGCCACGACCCTGCTCACCACCGACGGGTTGTCCTGCACCGGGCTCAGCCGCCCGCCCAGCCGCAGCGCCAGCACCGAGATCCCGAGCGACACGAGCACGAACACCCCGATGTAGAGCATCGGAATCCCCGCACCCAGCGGCACGCCCAGCGGCCCGAGCGCCAGCGCCATCTGCTTGACCAGGGCGAAGGCCGAGTTGTACTGCCCGACCGAGCCCTCGGGAGCCAGATCGGCCACCAGCGGGGCCAGCGTCGGCGACAGCATCGCCTCGCCGATGCCGAAGAGCGCGTACGTGGTGATGAACGCGGCGGCGGCCATCATCGCGCTGCCGTGCCCCAGCCCCGAGAACCCGGCGATCAGCCACGCCACGGTCCAGATCAGTCCGACCAGCGCGATGACCCGCGACCGGCGGCGCTTCTCCACCAGCTTCAGCACCACGAACTGCGCCACGACGATCGCACCCGTATTGGCGGCGAGCGCGAACCCGAGGGTGGAGGGGGAGATTCCCGCGGCCTCGGTGCCGAAGGCCGCCAGACCCGACTCGAACTGCCCGTAGCAGGCGAAGAACAGCACGAAGCCCAGCACGCACAGCTGGACCATCGCCTTGTGCCGCAGCAGCCGCTTCCAGCCACCGCCCGCCGGCGCCGCGTCCTTGGCCATCGCGTCGCTGATGTTCTGTACGTGCGGCATCCGCACGGTGGCGATCACGACCGCCAGCACCAGGAACATCACGGCCTCGATGCCGAACAGCAGGGTGAAGCTGCCCGGACGGCTCTCGTCGACGATCTGGCCGCCGACGAGCCCGCCGATGCCCAGACCCAGGTTCTGCATGAAGAACTGCAGGGCGAAGGCACGCGTACGGGTCGACGGCGTCGAGCACCACACGATCATCGTGGCCAGCGCCGGCTGCATCACGGCCTGCCCGGCGCCCAGCGCCAGAGCGGAGAGCAGGATCGGCACGATGCCGGTGGAGAGCCCGAGCGACAGCGCCCCGGCCGAGGCCGCCACAGCGGCCCCCATCACCACGGGGACGGGACCACGGCGGTCGATGACCCGCCCGGTGAAGGGCAGCGCGACGAGAGCACCCAGGGCGAACGCCACGAACGCACTCGTGGCCGCCATGGAGCCCAGACCTCGCACCTGCGCCACATAGATGTAGAGGAACGGAACCGTGAAACCGATGCCGAACGCGGTCAGCGCGTTCCCGGCCTGGATCCGCCGCATCGCAGCGCCCATCACCTTGGTCACTTCTCACCTGCCTTGAGAGTCGAAGACTGAAGACTTCAGAACTTCATACCTAAACTTCGATGCTTAACTCTACACATCGAAGGAGTTAGACGCCAACGGGTTCGTGCGATACTTCGGACCATGGCTGACACCCCCGACGGCGCGACGCCCGTCCAAGAGCCGAGCCTCGATGAGCAGATCGCCGTCTATCAGCGCGAGTTCCAGGACCTCGACCCCCAGGTCGAGAAGGTGGTCTCGGCGCTGAGCCGGCTGAACCGCCGAATGAACGTCGCGTATGGCCGCCAGACCGCGGCCCTGGGCATCAGCAACGCGGAGTGGGAGGTCCTGAAGGCCCTCGTCATCTCCGGGGCGCCCTACCGGATGGGCCCGAGCGAGCTCGCGAAGCAGCTGGGCCTGACGCCGGCCGCGATGACCCACCGGATCGACCGCATGACGGCGGAGGGGCTGGTCACCCGCGAACGGGACGAGTCCAACCGGGTCCGCGTGATCGTGGAGCTGACGGACGAGGGCCGCAGCAAGTGGCTGGACGCGATGCGCGCGGCCACGGTCTTCGAGGAGGACCTCCTCCAGGACCTCTCCACGGCGGAGCGCGGAGTACTGGGAGACATGCTCACCCGCCTCCTGGACCGCGTCGAGGAGCTCCAGTCCAGGGCCTGACGGGCCCTGACCTCCCGGGTTGACACGCCCCTCGCGGATCCGTAAGGTTCTCCGAGTTGCCCCGGAGCCGGAAAGTTCCGGAGTCAACGAATCCCGCCGCCTCGTAGCGGCAACCCACTCAGCACGATCTCCCACTGGGAACGAATTCGGCACGCCCGAATTCATTTCCGAAGGCCCGATTATCGGTTGCCGGGGGAATCCGCTAGAGTTCAGGTGTCGGAAGGGCCCAACAGCCCCGAAGACAAACCCCGCTGACTGGGGGTCAGGCCCGAAAGGATCTGATAGAGTCGGAACCGCCGGAAAGGGAAAGCGCGAAAGCGAAGGACCTGGAAAGCAA
>NZ_JBVJWV010000040.1:55403-62830 GCF_055602105.1 Streptomyces sp. NPDC037421 | reverse complement strand
CCCCCCCCCCCCCCCCCCCCCCCCCCCCCCCCCCCCCCCCCCCCCCCCCCCCCCCCCCCCCCCCCCCCCCCCCCCCCCCCCCCCCCCCCCCCCGGTGCCGTCGGCGGCCGGGGCCCGGTGCCGTCGGCGGCCCCTCGGCGGCCGTGCGGGCGTGCGCCTCAGTCGTGCCAGGCCCCGGCTTCCTCCAGCAGCCGCTGGAGTGGGGCGAAGACCGCCGGGGTGGCCGCCAGCGCCAGCTCCCCCGAGGCCGGCTCCGAGGGCCGCCCGCCGGTCAGGGCGCCCGCCTCGCGGGCGATCAGCTCGCCCGCGGCGAGGTCCCAGGGGTTCAGGCCGCGCTCCCAGTACCCGTCGAGGCGCCCCGCGGCGACGTCGCACAGGTCGAGCGCCGCCGAACCGCCGCGCCGGATGTCCCGCACCAGCGGGATGATCCGCCCGGCGACCTCTGCCTGGTGGGCCCGCCTCGTCTGGACGTACGCGAAGCCGGTGGCGATCAGCGCCCGGTCCAGGGGCGCGGCAGGCCGGCAGGCCAGCCGGGCGGCGCCCGACCAGGCCCCGCCGCCGAGCACCGCGTGGTACGTCTCCCCGCGCATCGGCGCCGCCACGACGCCCACCACGGTCTCGCCCCGGTACTCGGCCGCGATGGACACGCCCCAGCTCGGGAGCCCGTAGAGGTAGTTCACGGTGCCGTCCAGCGGGTCGACGACCCACCGCACCCCGCTCGTGCCGGGGCTGTCGGCGCCCTCCTCGCCCAGCAGCCCGTCAGCGGGCCGGCGCTCGGCGAGGACGCCGGTGATCAGCTTCTCGGCGGCGATGTCCATCTCGGTCACCACGTCGATCGGGCTGCTCTTCGTCGCGGCCACCGCCAGATCGGCCGGCCGGCCGTCGCGCAGCAGTTCCCCGGCCCGCCGGGCGGCCTCCAGGGCCACGTCCAGCAGCTCGGCCTTCAGCTCTTGCGGGATCACGCTTCCCCCTACGCGTACGGGCTGTCCGTGCCGGCGGCCGCCGGCCGGGGCGCGCGGGCCGGGCAGCAGCCCACCGCGCACAGGTCGTGGCTCTGCCCCAGCGTGCCCACCCAGCACTCCTGCGGCCGCTCCCCGCGCTCGCGGGCGGCGCGCTCCAGCACGAGTTCCCGTACCGCCCCGGCGAAGCGGGGGTCGGCGCCGACGGTCGCGGAGCGCTCGGCCGGCAGGCCCAGCTCGGCCGCCTTGGCCCTGGCCTCGGTGTCGAGGTCGTACAGGACCTCCATGTGGTCGGAGACGAAGCCGATCGGCACCATGACCACGGCGGGCGCGCCGTCGGCGTGCAGGGCCTCCAGGTGGTCGCAGATGTCCGGCTCCAGCCACGGGATGTGCGGGGCGCCGCTGCGGGACTGGTAGACGAGCTGCCAGGGGTGCGCGGTGCCGGTCTCCACCGCCACGGCGTCCGCGATGACGCGGGCCACGTCGAGGTGCTGCTTGACGTAGGCCCCGCCCCGGCCGCCCTCGGTGTGGTCCTCGACCGGGCCGGAGGTGTCGGCCGCGGAGTCCGGGATGGAGTGGGTGGTGAAGGCCAGGCGGGCGCCGTCCCGGACACCGGCGGGCAGTGCCGCGAGCGAGGCCAGCACCCCGTCGATCATGGGCTGCACGAAGCCGGGGTGGTTGAAGTAGTGCCGCAGCTTGTCCACGCGCGGCAGCTCCAGGCCCTCTTCCGCCAGGGTGGCGAGCGCGTCGGCGAGGTTCTCGCGGTACTGGCGGCAGCCCGAGTACGAGGCGTACGCGCTGGTGGCGAGGACGGCGATGCGGCGGCGGCCGTCGCGCACCATCTCCCGCATCACGTCGGTCAGGTACGGAGCCCAGTTCCGGTTGCCCCAGTAGACGGGCAGGTCCAGCCCGTGCTCGGCGAAGTCATTGCGCAGGGCGTCCAGCAGCTCGCGGTTCTGCGCGTTGATCGGGCTGACCCCGCCGAAGCCGAAGTAGTGCTGCCCGACCTCCTTGAGCCGCTCGCGCGGGATGCCCCGGCCGCGCGTGACGTTCTCCAGGAACGGCACGACGTCGTCGGGCCCCTCGGGGCCGCCGAAGGACAGCAGCAGGAGGGCGTCGTAGGGGGCGGCGAGGCCTTCGGCCACGGGCGCGTCGGGGGCACGGAGCTGGTCTGACATGCCTCGAATCCTGCCACTCGGGCTCCGCCGGGGAGAACCGGCCGGTCCGCATCCCGGACGCGGCGTAGGTAAGGTAACCCTAAGTTGAAGCGTTGATTTTTCCCCATGCGGGTGCCATGTCGGCAGTCGTAACCTGTATGGGCCGATGACGTCCCTTACGGAGCCACCTTGCCCAGTCCCTACCGCGCGATCTTCGCGGCCCCCGGCACCAAGGGGTTCAGCGCCGCCGGCCTCATAGGCCGGCTGCCGATATCCATGGTCGGCGTCGGTATCCTCACGATGATCTCGGAGATGACCGGCCGCTACGCGATGGCCAGCGCCCTCACCGGCACCCTTGCCCTCGCCGCCGCGTTCATCGGCCCCCTGGTCTCCCGCCTGGTGGACCAGTACGGACAGCGGCGGGTGCTGCGCCCCGCGACCCTGATCTCCACCGCCTCCGTAACCGGCCTGGTCCTGGCCGCCGCGAACGGCCTGCCCGACTGGACCCTCTTCGCCTTCGCCGCCGTCGCGGGCTGCGTGCCGAGCGTCGGCTCGATGGTCCGCGCCCGCTGGACCGAGCTCTACCGGGACTCCCCGCGCGAGCTGCACACCGCGTACTCCTTCGAGTCCGTGATCGACGAGGTGTGCTTCATCTTCGGCCCGATCCTCGCCATCGGCCTGTCCACCACCTGGTTCCCCGAGGCCGGACCGGTGATCGCGGCCGGCTGCCTGCTCGTCGGCGTCTGGCTGCTGACCGCCCAGCGCTCCACCGAGCCGGCCCCGCATCCGCGCAGCCCCGACGCCGACCGCGCCTCGGCCCTGCGCTCCCCCGGCCTCCAGGTGCTGACGGCCACCTTCGTGGCGACCGGCGCGATCTTCGGATCCATCGACGTGTCCACTCTGGCCTTCGCCGAGGAGCAGGGCAGCAAGTCGTCCGCCAGCTTCATCCTGGCGATCTGGGCGGCGGGGTCCTGTATCGCCGGAATCGTCTTCGGTCTGCTGCACCTGAAGGGCAAGGCCGAACGCCGCTGGGTACTGGGCATCTGCGCCATGGCCGTGAGTATGATCCCCCTCCTACTGGCCGGGAACCTTCCGTTTCTGGCCGTGGCGCTCTTCGTCTCGGGCCTCGCCATCGCTCCCACGATGATCACCACGATGGCCCTGATCGAAGCGCACGTACCTCGCGCGAAGCTCACCGAGGGCATGACCTGGATCAGCACCGGCCTGGCGGTCGGGGTCGCGGCCGGCTCCTCGGTAACCGGTCTGGTCATCGACGCGGCCGGGGCCCAGCGCGGGTTCGTCGTCTCGATCTCCTCGGGAGTGGCCGCGGCGGCGGTGGCGTTCGCGGGTTACCGCCGGCTGACGAGGCCGGCGCAAGGGGAGGAGCCTGCCAGCGATGGCGACGTCGGGGACAGCAGCAGCAGCGAAGAACGCACCGGCCGCGTGGCGTAACTGGGCGGGCAACGTCCGCGCCACGCCCGCGCGCGTGGTGACTCCGGCCTCGGCCGGGGAGCTCCAGGAGGCGGTCCGCCGGGCCGCCGGGGAAGGGCTGCGGGTGAAGGCGGTCGGCACCGGCCACTCCTTCACCGCGGCGGCCGCGACCGACGGGGTGCTCGTACGGCCGCACGCCCTCACCGGGATCCTGTCGGTCGACCGGGCGGCCGGCACCGTCACCGTGGCGGCGGGCACCGCCCTCAAGGACCTGAACCGGGAGCTGGCCCGGCAGGGCCTCTCGCTCGCCAACATGGGCGACATCATGGAGCAGACGGTCGCGGGCGCCACCGGCACCGGCACGCACGGCACCGGCCGCGACTCGGCCTCCATATCCGCCCAGATCCGCGCTCTGGAGCTGGTCACGGCGGACGGCAGGCTGATGACCTGCTCGGAGAAGGAGAACCCCGAGGTCTTCGCGGCGGCCCGGATCGGCATCGGGGCCCTGGGCATCGTCACCTCGATCACCTTCGCGGTGGAGCCGCTCTTCTTCCTGACCGCCCGTGAGGAGCCGATGCGCTTCGAGCAGGTGACCTCCGAGTTCGACCAGCACGTCGCGGAGAACGAGCACTTCGAGTTCTACTGGTTCCCTCACACCGGCAACTGCAACACCAAGCGCAACAACCGCAGCCAGGGCCCCGCCGCCCCGCCCGGCGCGGTCAGCGCCTGGATCGAGGACGAGCTGCTCTCCAACGGCCTCTTCCAGGCCGTCAACTCCCTGGGCCGCGCCGTCCCGGCGGCCATCCCCTCGATCGCCCGCGTGGCCAGCCGCGCCCTGTCGGCGCGCACCTACACGGACATCCCCTACAAGGTGTTCACCAGCCCGCGCCGGGTGCGGTTCGTGGAGATGGAGTACGCCCTTCCGCGCGAGCGGGCGGTCGAGGCGCTGCGGGAGCTCAAGACCATGGTCGAGCGCTCCGGTCTGCGGATCAGCTTCCCGGTGGAGGTGCGCACTGCTCCGGCGGACGACATCACGCTGTCCACCGCCTCGGGGCGGGAGACGGCGTACATCGCGGTGCACATGTACCGGGGCACCCCGTACCAGGCCTACTTCACGGCGGCCGAGCGGATCTTCACCGCCCACGGGGGACGGCCGCACTGGGGCAAGGTGCACAGCCGGGACGCGGAACAGCTCGCCGCGGTCTACCCGCGCTTCGCCGAGTTCACCGCGCTGCGGGACCGGCTGGACCCGGACCGGCTGTTCGCCAACGACTACCTGAGGCGGGTCCTCGGGGACTGATCCCCGCTCAAGGGGCGCTGGACGACGGCTCCCCGCCGCCTCCCGCGCCGCCGGAGCCCGGGGTCGGGCCGGGCTCCGGGGTCTGCTTCGAGGGGGTCGGGGCGGGGGTCGGCTCCGTCGGCCCGGAAGGGCTGGGGCCGGGGGCCGGGCTCCGGCCGCCGTGCGGGCGGGAGGGGCTCGGGGAGGTGCCGGGTCCCGGGGTCTTCCCGCCCGTCCCCTCCTCCGCGCCCTTGCCCTCCTTGCCGACGGGCCCGCCCCGCCGGCCCGTCCCGCCCTTGCCGTCCCCCTCCGGGTCCGGCTTCGGCGGGGCGGGCTCGTGGTCGGGGGCGGTGCGGGAGCCGCCCGACCAGAGGGTGCGGCCGTCGCTGCTGACCGAGGTGCCCGCGAAGGCCTCGTACGTCCCGAGGCCTCCGAGGGCGAGGGCGAAGGCGGCGCCGGAGGCCACCGCCGTGCGCTTCCAGCCCCGTACGCGGGTGCCGTGCACGGTGGCGTCCCCGAACTCCCCCGGGGGCTGGGCCGCGGGGCCCGGATCCCCGTCGGGCAGCGGGACCTGACGGGCCCTGGGACGGGCGCCCTCGCGCAGCTGGTCTCCGGTGCGGCGGAACAGGTGCTGGATGACGGGCCCGCCTGCGGTGGCGACCACGCTGACCACGCCCGCGCCGAGGATGGTCCCGTAGACGCCCATCTTCGAGGCGAGCAGGGCGGCCGCGACGGTGGCGAGCGAGCTGCCCGCGACCTGGGTCACGCTCAGGTCGAGCTTCCTGCGCCCCTGTTCCGACGGGTTCGCCGGGTTCGCCGGGTCATGTGGTTCCCGCGGATCCCCCGGGTGGTCCGCCCGCGTGCGGTTCGCCGCCTTCCGACCCATCGCCATCCCCTGTGTGTCCCGCCTCTCGCGCCTCTCCTCTTCCAGCTGTTACTGACCCCTGAGCGAAATGGAAAGTTCCGTTTCTGCGGATTCTGTGAAGCAGGACACCCGAAAACGGCCACGTCCGCAGGTGGACCCGGATGCCGACCCGATTCCGGGCAGGCCAACTCCCGCCGCCCGGGACAAGTTCGGCGGCGCGGCGGTCCACCCGGGTGGCCCGAATGGAGTACTGTGGCGAGCCCTGGGACCGTCCTTCCTCACGGCTGTCCGGACCCGGGAGAGGGGGCCGGCTGATGGAGAAACGGCACTCAAGACCGGTGATACCGCGGTATCGCACGGGCTCCTGCTGCACACAGTAACCACTTGGTCACTGTGCGTGCCCAACAGGTAACCGTGCCATAACGTCGATCAAGGGCGCATGCCCGACACGCCGGTTTAACTCGGCAAGGTTGTGGCAGGCTGCACCCGGGCAGGCCACACTCGACTAGCGGAAGCAGCGACGCACGTGACGTCGGCAGGCACCACCCGGGAGGTCCCCATGCCCGAACTGCGTGTCGTGGCCGTCTCGAATGACGGAACACGACTGGTGCTCAAGGCTGCGGACAGCACGGAGTACACGCTTCCGATCGACGAGCGGCTGCGGGCTGCCGTGCGCAATGACCGCGCGCGCCTGAACCAGATCGAGATCGAGGTGGAGAGCCACCTCCGCCCCCGCGACATCCAGGCCCGCATACGGGCCGGTGCCTCCGCGGAGGAGGTCGCCCAGCTCGCCGGCATCCCGGTCGACCGGGTACGCCGCTTCGAGGGTCCGGTGCTGGCCGAGCGCGCCTTCATGGCCGAGCGGGCCCGCAAGACCCCCGTACGCCGGCCCGGCGAGAACACCGGACCGCAGCTCGGCGAGGCCGTGCAGGAGCGCCTCACGCTGCGCGGGGCCGACAAGGACTCCGTGCTGTGGGACTCCTGGCGCCGCGACGACGGCACCTGGGAGGTGCTGCTGGTCTACCGGGTGGCGGGCGAACCGCACTCGGCGAGCTGGTCCTACGACCCGCCGCGCCGGCTGGTCGTCGCCGTGGACGACGAGGCCCGCTCCCTGATCGGCGAGGCCGACGACCTGCCCTCCACCCCGGAGCCGAGCTTCCCGTTCGTGCCGAGGATCGCCCGGCTGCCCCGGGACCGGCCGCTGGACCGCGCCCTGGACCGGCAGCTGGAACGGCCCGAGAGCCGGCCCGCCCCGCCGCCCGCGCCGGAGCCCGAGGAGGAACGGGACACGCTGACCAGCCTGCTGGAGGCGGTCCCGAGCTTCCGGGGCGACCTCGTGGTGCCGGACCGCACGGAGCCTCCCGCCGAGGAGCCGGAGTCCGAGGAGCCCCCGGCCGCGGCGGCATCGGCGGGTGCCGGCGCGGCGTACGCGGACGTGCTGATGCCGCGTACGGTGGCGGGCCACCGCGAGCGGCTCACCGGCACCACCGACCGGCAGGCCGAGGCGGACGGGGTCCGGCCGGGGCGCCGGGCGGCCGTGCCCAGCTGGGACGAGATCGTCTTCGGGACCCGGCGCAAGAAGCAGGAGTAGCCCGCGCGGGGGGGGGGGGGGGGGGGGGGGGGGGGGGGGGGGGGGGGGGGGGGGGGGGGGGGGGGGGGGGGGGGGGGGGGGGGGGGGGGGGGGAGGAGGGGGGGGGAGTGCGTGGTCGGGAGCGTGCCGACCTCGCCGGTCGCGC
>NZ_JBVJWV010000040.1:0-55393 GCF_055602105.1 Streptomyces sp. NPDC037421 | reverse complement strand
TTGTTGCTTCCGCTGCGCCACCTTTTCCCCCCCCCCCGCTGCCCCCCCTCCCCCCCCCCCCCCCCCCCACCCCCCCCCCCCCCCCCCCCCCCCCCCCCCCCCCGCCCCCCCCCCCCCCGGCCGCGGACGCGTCAGGGGTTGGGGCCGGTGGCCACGGGCCGCTCCGGGTCCGAGGACCACTGCGACCAGCTGCCCGCGTACAGACTGGCCGGAATGCCCGCCACCTCCAGCGCGAGGACCTCGTGCGCCCCGGAGACCCCGGAACCGCAGTACACGCCCACCGCGGTGTCCCCCGCGGCGCCGAGCGCCGCGAACCGGGCGCGCAGCTCCCCGGCCGACAGGAACCGCCCGTCCGGGCCGACGTTCTCGGTGGTCGGGGCCGACACCGCGCCCGGGATGTGCCCGCCGACCGGGTCGATCGGCTCGACCTCGCCGCGGTAGCGCTCCCCCGCCCGGGCGTCCAGCAGGAGGCCCGTACGGGCCAGCGCGGCCGCGTCATCGGCCTCCAGCAGTCCGAACGCCCCCGGGTTTGGCTTGAAATCGCCCTCGACGGGTGCCGGCGCGTCGGTGGTGAGCACGCCGCCCGCCGCCGTCCACGCGGCCAGGCCGCCGTCCAGTACGCGCACGTTCCGGTGACCCGTCCAGCGCAGCAGCCACCAGGCACGGGCGGCCGCCCAGCCGAGACCGCCGTCGTACACGACCACCGGCGCATCGGTGCGCACCCCGGCCCGGCGCATCGCGGCGCCGAAGTCCTCCGGGTCCGGGAGCGGGTGGCGGCCGCCCGCCCCCGGCGGACCAGCCAGTTCGCGGTCCAGGTCGACGTACACGGCACCGGGGAGGTGCCCGGCTTCGTAGGCGGGGCGCTGGTCGGGGCCGCCCAGCTGCCAGCGGACGTCCAGGAGTACCGGCGGGCGGGAGCCGGCGAGCTCGCCCCGCAGTTCGGAGGCCGAGAGAATCGCAGTCATGGGCCCATCTTCCTCCCCGCCCTCGAACCCGTGTAACAAGCCCGACATCGACGGGGCGCAGTGATTCGGACATCTCTGTTCCGCGCCCCGGTCACGCGGCCGGTCGGGGCGCACGGGGTGCCGCGGAGTGCAAGCATCTGCGGGGAACAGGGACACTACGGCGGGAGACGGCTGACATGACGGAGGCATCGGGGGCTTCGCGGCGCACGCCCGGCACACCGTGCTGGGTGAGCCTGATGGTGCACGGCCTCGGGAGCACGGAGGACTTCTACGCCGACCTCTTCGGCTGGGAGTACGAGCCCGGACCCACCCAGTTCGGCCCGAGCGTGCGGGCCTTCCTCGACGGCCAGGAGGTCGCCGGGATCGGCGAGATGCCGCCGGACCGCCATCTTCCGGTGGCATGGACCCCGTACTTCGCCACGGACGACGCCGACTGCACCGCCGAATCCATCCGGTCCTGCGGCGGCACGGTCGCGGTGGGCCCGCTCGACGCGGGGGCGGCGGGGCGGATGGCGATCTGCTCCGACCCGCTCGGCGCGATCTTCGGGATCTGGCAGACCGACGGTCACCCCGCGGCCCACTGGGCGGGGGCGGCGGGCACCCCGGTGTGGAACGAGCTGCTCACCCAGGAGTCCTCGACGGTCGGCAAGTTCTACGAGCACGTCTTCGGCCACGAGGCCGAGCGGCACCCGGACGCCTCGGCCGACTTCGACTACCTGACGCTGCGCCTGGGCGGCCGTCCGGTCGCCGCCGTCCACGGGGTCGGCCGGTCTCTGCCGCACGACCGGGGGCCGCACTGGATGACGTACTTCGAGGTGGCGGACCCCGACGCGGCCGCCGCA
Source organism: Streptomyces sp. NPDC037421 (assembly GCF_055602105.1). NCBI lineage: Bacteria > Bacillati > Actinomycetota > Actinomycetes > Kitasatosporales > Streptomycetaceae > Streptomyces > Streptomyces sp. NPDC037421. Next base: position 53,586 of record NZ_JBVJWV010000040.1, on the reverse strand, counting down.
CGGGTGACCGGGCTGGGCGGCCGGGTCGTCACCCCGCCCCGGGAGCGGATCACGGGCCGGCTGGCCGTGGTCGCGGACCCGGAGGGAGCGGTGTTCGCGCTGGTCCGGACGGCTTCCGCCTAAGGGCCCTTAGAGCGGCAGCAGCTGCGGGCGCTTCGCGGTGCGGCCGTCGCCGGAGGAGGTGCCGCGCAGTCGGCGGCCGAGCCAGGGGCCGAGGAAGGCCGCCACCCAGGCCGCCTCGGCGGCGACGGCCCCGGCCAGCGCGCGGGGCGGCCGGGGCGGCAGCGGCTCCTTCCAGGCACCGCCGCTGCCGGGCAGCTCCAGGGCCTCGGCCAGGGCGGCGGCGATCCGGGCGTGGCCGAGGGGGCTGGCGTGCAGCCGGTCGGCGGTCCACAGCCGCGGGTCGGTGGCCACGGCCGCCCGGCCGGTCTCGGCGACCACGACCCCGTGGCGGGCGGCCGCGGCGCGGATGCGGTTGTTGAGCTCGCTCACGCGGGGGCTCAGCGGCCGGGCCAGGGGCGCGATGCGCGCCACGTCGGGGAAGGTCACGGTGGCCACCCGGGCCCCGGCACCGGTGAGCGCGGCGAACGCCTCCTCCAGCTCCCCGGCCACCTCGGCGGCGTCGAAGCGCGGCCGGAGCAGGTCGTTGACCCCCGCGACGACGGTCGCGACGTCCGGCCGCAGCTCCAGGGCGGGCCCGAGCTGTTCGGCGCGGACCTGTCCGGCGAGCCGGCCCCGGACCGCGAGGTTGGCGTACCGAAGCCCGGGGGCGGCGGCCGCGAGGTGACCGGCGAGGCGGTCGGCGAAGCCCCGCAGGCCCACCGTGTCGTCGCCGTCCCCCAGCCCCTCGGTCTGGCTGTCGCCCAGGGCGACGTAACGCAGGTACTCAGCCTTCCGCACGGGTGGTCCCCTCCCTCTTCCTCAGCACGTCCGCGGTGCGCAGGCACCAGTCCCGGTGGCCCTCCTCGAAGGCCACCCCGCGCAGGCAGGTCAGGTAGCCGCCGATCCGCTCGCCGCGCAGCAGGAACTCGTCCTCGTCCAGCTCGCCGCGCATGTCGCTCAGCAGCTTGCGCAGCAGCTCGATCTTGGCCTCGGCGGCGGCCGCCCGTTCCAGGAGCTGCTCGATGACCGGGGCGGTGCCGATGCGGTCGGCGCTCTGGACCTTCACGAGGAGGTCGTCGCGGATCGAGGAGGGCTTGGACGCCGCCCCGGCGAACCGCTCCAGTTCGGCGCGGCCGGTGCCGGTGACCCGGAACAGCCGCTTGTTGGGCCGGGACTCCTGCACCACCTCCCGGCCCGCGACCAGCCCGTCCGCCTCCAGCCTCGCCAGTTCGGCGTAGAGCTGCTGGGGCTGGGCGTGCCAGAAGTTCGCGACGCTGATGTCGAAGGCCTTCGCCAGCTGGTAGCCGCTGTACTCGCCGTCGAGCAGCGCCGCCAGTACCGCGTGCCGCAAGGCCATGGCCGCTCCCTCTTCCCTTTCCGTGCCCGCACCGGCACCATACTCAAAAATATGACTACTCGCATTCTTGAGTAATCGCCGACAGGAGGAGGGGCACATGGGGACCGTGGAGACCGCCGAACGCTTCCGCGCCGCCGTGGAGAAGCGCGATCTCGCCGCGCTGGACGACCTGTTCACGCAGGACATCCGGCTCTACAGCCCGGTGAAGTTCAACCCGTTCGAGGGCAAGGCCGCCGTCCTGGGCCTCTTCGGCGTCCTGCTGCGCACCTTCGAGGACCTGCGCTACCTCGGCCGGCTGGACGGCGACGCCGAGACCACCTCCGGCGACGGGGAGGCCCCGACGGTGATCCTGCCCTTCCGCGCGACGGTGGCGGGCAAGCAGATCCACGGCATCGACCAGCTCCAGTTCGACGAGGCGGGCCGGGTGAAGGAGTTCACGGTGATGGTCCGCCCCCAGTCCGCCGTCCAGGCCCTGGGCCAGGCGGTCCTGGCCGGCCTGATCGCCGACGGCCTCGCGCCGGAGGCCTGACGGCGGGTCAACACCACGGCCCGGCGGGCCCGTAGCCGCATCCCGGCAAGTACTTGCTACATTGGCAAGTACTTGCCGGGCGCTCGTACGTGGAACCGCCCGGCCACCACACAGGGGGGACCGCCATGAGCGAACAGGCCGTCGCAGCAGCGGCGTTGAAGGGGATCGCACGGATCGAGGCTGGCGCGCGGCAGCGGAGCCGGTGGCTCACCGGCTGCCTGTGGGCCTTCGCGGGATGGCAGCTCGTCCTCGTCCCCACCGTGCTGCTGTGGCACGGGCGGACGGGCACGCTCGTCAGCACGGTGGCGAACGCGGTCGTGGTGACGGGACTGTCCGCGTTCACCATGCGGCAGCCGGTGGTCCCCCGGGGCCACGGCCGCCGCCACCTCGGCGCGATCGGCGCGTGGGCCGCCGCGTACGTGCTGTCCCTCGCGCTGGGCCTCACCGTCTTCGCGGACAGCACCGCCTTCGTGGCCGCGGCCGCCCTGCTGTGCGCGCTGCCGCCCGCCGCCGCGGCCTGGCGGGAGGCCCGCGCGGCATGACACCGTCCCCCGGGACTCCGGCCGACCGGACTCCGCACCCGCGCCACGCGCTCGCCCCGCTGCTCTCCTCGGCCGTGCGCCTGTCGGTCGTGGCGGCCCTCGCGCCGGTGGAGAAGGCCGAGTTCGCCTACGTACGGGACCTCGTGGAGATCACCGACTCCGCGCTGTCGAAGCAGGTCGCGCGCCTGGAGGAGGCCGGCTGGGTGACGGTCGAGAAGGGGCGGGTCGGGCGCATGCCGCGCACCTGGCTGCTCCTGACCGGGGAGGGCCTGGCCGGCTACCGGCGGCACGTCGCCGCCCTCACAGCCATCGCGGGCCCGCCGCGCTGACCGCGGCGTGTCGCCGTCCGGCCGGCACCGCCGCGGTACGAGGATGTGGCCGGCGTTTCCGCACCTGACGGACCGCGCCCACGCGGCTACGCACCGCCCCGGGGAGCCGCCCACGAGTACTGTGGAAGGGCTCCCGGGGGCGCACCGGCGGATGGGGTTCACCGTGTCGACATCGAGTCACGAAACATTCGGCGCGCCCTGCTGGGTCAGCCTCATGGCCCGCGACCTCGACGCGGCGAAGGAGTTCTACAGCGCGGTCCTCGGATGGGAATTCGGCCCCGCCCACCTCGGCGAGGCCTTCGCCGTCGGCTTCGCCTCCGGGGTCCCGGTGGCCGGGATCGGCGCGCTGCCCCCGACGCTCAGCATCCCCGTCGCCTGGACCCCGTACTTCGCCGTGGACGACGCCGACGTCACGGCGGCGCGCATCCGGGAGCGCAGCGGGACCGTCGCCGTCGGCCCCCTGTCCTTCGGCACCGGCCGGGCCGCGCTCGCCTCCGACCGGGACGGGGCGGTCTTCGGGATCTGGCAGGGCGAGGCCATCCCGGACTGGGGCATGGGCGGCGAAGCGGCGCCGGCCTGGCTGGAGCTGCACACCAGGAACGCCTTCGACGCGGCCATCTTCTACGGCGAGGTCCTGGAGTGGGCCTGCGACCACGCCGGCTGCTGCGAGGTCGCCTACGTGGAGGAGGACGAACGCATCCTGCTCCGCCGCGCGGGCCGGACCGTGGCCCGCCTGCACGGCGGGACGCTCACGGAGGCCCCCGACCCGCACCTGAGGCCGCGCTGGCGCGTCCACTTCCGGGTTCCCGACCTGGACACCGCGGTGGAGGCCGCCACCGCGCTCGGCGGCAGTGCCGTCCCCGCCGCGGACTCCGGCGCCTTCCCCCACGAGCGCACCCTGCGGGACCGCGACGGCGCCGCGTTCAGCATCGTCGGCCCGGCCGCGCCCGGCCGCTTCTGAGCGCCTCTAGGCGTTGTTGACCGGGAGGACGTCCGGGGAGAGGCTGCCAGCGTGGGCGGACGCGGAGGTCATCAGGCGGCGGTGGTGGCGGCGGCAGAGGACCTCGTAGCCGATCTCCTCCGCCGGGCGGTTCACGTCGCCGACCACCACCTGGGCGCCCTCGACGACCATCTCCCCGCCCACCGTGCGGGCGTTGTGCGTGGCGCGGGCTCCGCACCAGCACAGGGCCTCGACCTGGAGCTGCTCGATCCGGTCCGCCAGCTCGATCAGCCGCTGCGAGCCCGGGAAGAGCTTGGTGCGGAAGTCGGTGGTGATCCCGAAGGCGAAGACGTCCATGTGCAGGTCGTCCACGACGCGCGCCAGCTGGTCGATCTGCTCGGGCGCGAGGAACTGCGCCTCGTCGACGATCACGTAGTCCGCCTTGCCGCCCTTGGACAGCAGCTCCACCAGGTACGCGTACAGGTCCATCCCCTCGCCGGCCTCGACCGCCTCGGTCACCAGCCCCAGGCGGGAGGAGATCTTGCCCTCGCCCGCCCGGTCGTCACGCGTGAAGATCACTCCCTGAAGCCCGCGCGCGGAACGGTTGTGGCCGATCTGGAGAGCCAGTGTGCTCTTTCCGCAGTCCATCGTTCCGGAGAAGAACACCAGCTCGGGCATGGGAAGTACGGGACCTTTCGGGTCGGGGTGGGAGAGGAGGGGGCGGGCGGGGGGCGGGTCAGGTGCGGATTTCGAGCAGCGGGACCAGTTGCTCGGCCGCGGTCATGGAGCCGTGCATCCCGGTCAGCGCCGACTCGTTGGGCTCGTTGCGGGAGGCGGTGATCGCGACGTCGGCCTGGGCCGCGGCGATCACGTCGCCGATCCGCCCGAGGACCCGCTCGTCGCACTCCCCCGGCGTCCCGAACCAGCCCAGTTCCAGGGCCTCTTCGCGGCTCGCCACCCAGAAGCGGTCGCCGAGCACCTCACGCCACACGGTCAGTACGTCGGCCTCGGCGCCCGGCACCGCGTAGACGTGCCGGGCCCGGCCCTCGCCGCCCAGCAGGGCCACGCCCGCGCCCAGCTCCCAGTCCTCGTCGAAGTCGATCCGGGAGTCCTCGTCGAAGGGGACGTCGACCATGCCGTGGTCGGAGGTGACGTACAGGGCGGTGCGGGGCGGCAGCTGCTCGGCGAGGCGCTGCACGAGCCGGTCGACGTACATGAGCTGTCCGCGCCAGGCGTCGGAGTCCACGCCGTGCCGGTGTCCGGCGCCGTCGAGTTCGCTGAAGTACGTGTACACGAGCGAGCGCTCGCCGGCCGCGAGCTGGATCGCCGCGAGGTCCATCCGCTCCTCGCCGGTCATCCGGCCGTGGAAGGTGCCGCCGCTGAGCGCGATCTGGGTGAGCGGGGTGGTCTGGAAGTTCGGCGCGGACACCTGCGCGGTGTGCACCCCGGCCGCGTCGGCGAGCTGGAAGACCGTCGGGTACGGCTGCCAGGGCTTCGGCGGGGTCCACGGGTGCCAGCGGAGCTGGTTCATCAGCTCGCCGGAGGCCGGGTTGCGCACGGCGTAGCCGGGCAGGCCGTGCCGGGCCGGCGGCAGGCCGGTGCCGACGGAGGCCAGGGAGGTGGCGGTGGTCGCCGGGAAGCCGGAGGTGATCGGCAGGCCGGTGCCGCCGCGCGAGCTCGCGAGGAGGGAGGTGAGGAACGGGGCCTCGTCCGGGTGGGCCTTGATCTGCTCCCAGCCCATGCCGTCGACCAGGAACACGCAGTTCCGGTCGGCCGGGGCCAGCTCGGTGATCCCGGAGGCGAGGCCGGGTACGCCCTGGCCGGCCGCGAGGGTCGGCAGCAGGTCGGCGAGCGAGCCGGAGCCGTACTGCGGGACCGGGGCGCCCGCGAGGTCGAGCAGCTCCGGCTCGTCCTGCCAGTTCGACGGTACGGAGTAGGACATCAGCGGGCGGGACCGGAGGTGGCCGCCGTCGCCTCGCTGAGCGCCTGCGCGAAGAGCAGCGCCTGGCGCACCGTCTCGGGGCCGTCGCCGGCCTCGCTGACGCGCAGGCTGAGGTCGTCGGCGGTGGAGTTGCCGGTGTAGCCGTGGTCGGAGTCGCAGTTGGGGTCGCCGCAGGCGGCGGGCTCCAGGTCGATGCGCGAGACCGCGCCCCAGCCGATGGTCAGGACGACCTCGCGGGGCAGCTGGCCGGGCGTGTACGACTCCGGGTTGGCCACGACGCGGCTGAGCACCACGGAGGAGATGCTGGAGAGCTTGACCGACTCGGTGGAGGTGGTCGCGTACGGGGACGGCGACCCGGCGTCGGCGGCCTGCTCGTCGGTGTGGCTGACGATGAACCGGTTGCCGGTCAGGACCAGCACGGTGACGTGCCGGCGCACCTCGTTGGAGTCGAAGGTGGTCTCCTGGTGGACCAGGTACGACGAGATCGGCTCGCCGCCCACCGCGGCCTCCACCGCCTCGGCCACGAGGGCCGGGTAGTAGCCGCTGCGCTCGATGGCCGCGCGCAGCCCCTGGGTCGTCGTACCGGATTTCGCCATGAGGTCCATCCTAAGGCCCGTACGGGCTCACCCTGCCTGCCGTGCGCTCAGTAGCTCGGCAGCGTTCGCGGGCCGAGGTCGGTCCGGGCGGGCGGGTGGGCCACGCGGACGGTGGCGCTGAGCACGGAGAGGCCCTCGGTGGCGACGACGACCGGCTCCAGCGAGACCCCGGTCACCTCCGGGTGGTCGTCCACCAGCCGGGACAGCCGCAGCAGCAGCTCCTCCAGGGCGGGGGTGTCGACGGGGTCGCTGCCGCGCCAGCCGAAGAGCAGCGGGGCGGCGCGGATGGAGCGGATCAGGGCGGCGGTGTCCCGGTCGGTGGCGGGGACCAGGCCGTGGGCGGTGTCGCCGAGCAGCTCGGAGGGGACCCCGGCGAGCCCGAAGGAGAGGACGGCTCCGGCGGCGGGGTCGACGGTGGCGCGGACGACGGTGTCCACCCCGCGCGGGGCCATCGCCTGCACCACGGGCTGCAGCTCGGCCGGCTTGCCGAGGGCCTCGGTGAGCTCCTCGTACGAGCGCCTGAGCTCGGCCTCGGTGGTGAGGTCGAGGCGTACGCCGCCCAGGTCGGCGCGGTGGCGCAGGTGCGGGGCGGTGGTCTTGAGGGCGACCGGGTAGCCCAGGACCCCGGCCGCGCGGACCGCGGCGTCGGGGCTGGGGGCGGGGAGGGTGGGCAGCACCCGGATCCCGTAGCGGGCGAGCAGCTCGCGGGCGTCGGCCTCGTCCAGGGTCAGCGCGCCCCCCTCCTCGACGCCGGCCAGCAGGGTGGCGAGCCGGGCCGCGGCGCCGGCCTCGTCGATGTCCTCGTATTCGGGGACCTGCCCGGTCTCGGCGTTGTCCCGGCGCCACTGGGCGTACCGCACGGCTTCGGCGACCGCCTTCACGGCGCGCTCGGCGGCCGGGTAGGCGGGGATCCGGCCGGCTCCCTCCGGGCCGTGCGCGCCGCCGTCGGCCGGGGCCTCGGCGGGCGGCGGGGGCGCGGCGGCAGGCGTGTCGCCGGCTGCGGCGGACAGGGCTTCGACCAGGTCGCCGAGTTCCACGTGGACCACGGCGACGGGCTTGCCCGGGACCTCGGCGACGGCCTCCCGCAGCGCCTGCGCGAGGTCGTCGGCGAGCTCGCGGTCGCTCACGGACGGGATGGCGGTGACGACGACCGCGTCGCAGTCGTCGGAGGCGAGCGCGGCGCACAGGGCGGTGCGGAAGTCGGCCGGGCCGGCGGCGGTCGTCAGGTCCAGCGGCGGCAGCGGGCGCAGCCCCTCGGTCAGGCAGGCGTCGTAGGTGAGCACGCCGAGGGACTCGGAGTTGCCGAGGACCGCCACCCTGGGCCCGGCCGGCAGCGGCTGCCCGGCGAGCAGCAGGCCGACGTCGACCAGCTCGGTGACGGTGTCGACGCGGATGACGCCGGCCTGGCGGAGCAGCTCGGAGACGGTGGCCTCGGGGAGCCGGGTGCCGGGGACGACGTGTCCGGCGGGGGTGTGGCGGCCGCCCAGGGCGACGACGACGGGCTTGGCGTCGGCCGTGCGGCGGGCGAGGCGGGTGAACTTGCGTGGGTTGCCGAGGGTTTCCAGGTACATCAGGGCGACGTCGGTGGCCTCGTCCTCGTACCAGTACTGGAGGATGTCGTTGCCGGAGACGTCGGCCCGGTTCCCGGCCGAGACGAAGGACGACAGTCCCTCGCCGCGCCGCAGCAGGGCGGACAGCAGGGCGATGCCGATCGCTCCGGACTGGGTGAACAGGCCGATCCGGCCGCGCGCGGAGGCGGGGGCCGGGGCGAGGCAGGCGTTCAGTTCCACCTCCGGGGCCGTGTTGATCACCCCGAAGGCGTTGGGTCCGATGAGCCGCATCCCGTACGAGCGGACCTGCCGCACCAGTTCGCGCTGGCGGTCGAGTCCGGCCGGGCCGCTCTCCCCGTATCCGGCGGACAGGACCACCAGCCCCTGCACCCCGTGCTCGCCGCAGGCGGCCACGGCGTCCGGGACCCGGTCCGCGGGGACGGCGATCACGGCGAGGTCGACGGGGGCGCCGATGTCGGCGAGGCCGCGGTAGGCCCGTACGCCTTCGAGGAGGTCGCCCTCCATGCCGGGGGCGCGGGCCTCGTTGACGGCGTAGAGGTGTCCGCGGAAACCTCCGTCGCGCAGGTTGCGCAGGACGGTGGCGCCCACGCCGGCGCCGGAGCGGCTGGCGCCGATCACCGCGACGGAGCCGGGGGCGAGGAGGCGCTGCACGGAGCGGGCCTCGGCGCGCTGTTCGCGGGCGCGCTGGACGGCGAGGGACTCGGCGGTGGGTTCGAGATCGAGGGTGAGGTGGACGGAGCCGTCCTCGAAGCTGCGCTTCTGCTGGTAGCCGACGTCCGTGAACACCTTGATCATCTTGGTGTTGGCCGGCAGCACCTCGGCCGCGAACCTGCGGATCCCGCGCTCCCGGGCCACCGCGCCGATGTGCTCCAGGAGGGCGGAGGCCACCCCGCGGCCCTGGTGGGCGTCCTGGACGAGGAAGGCGACCTCGGCCTCGTCGGCGGGGGCGGAGGCGGGCCGTCCGTCGGGGCCGATGCGGTCGAAGCGGACCGTGCCGATGAACTCCCCGCCGATGGTCGCGGCGAGGCCGACCCGGTCGACGTAGTCGTGGTGCGTGAAGCGGCGGACGTCGCGGTCCGAGAGGCGGGGGTAGGGCGCGAAGAAGCGGTAGTACTTCGACTCGTCCGAGACCTGTTCGTAGAAGCTGACCAGGCGGCCCGCGTCCTCGGTGGTGATGGGGCGGATCCGGGCGGTGCCGCCGTCGCGCAGCACGACGTCCGCTTCCCAGTGGGCCGGGTACGAGGGGTCCGACGCGGTGGTCATGGGGCCACCTTAAGGGGCGGTCCGGCCGGGTGTGCGGGTGCGGTGGGCGGCCCGCTCGGCGAGCGCGCGGCGAATGCGGCACGCCGGGTCGAACCAGTGCAAGCTGGGGAGGGTCGAACGGCGGTGGACAGGGGCCGAAGGTCGGTCCGAGCATTCCGGACGGCGTGAGAGACTGGTCTAGACAACCCGTAGAACCTGAAGGGCATCACCATGGCAGAGCGCCGCGTCAACGTCGGCTGGGCCGAGGGCCTGCACGCTCGTCCCGCCTCGATCTTCGTCCGGGCGACGACCGCCTCCGGAGTCCCGGTGACCATCGCGAAGGCCGGCGGCGACCCCGTCAACGCCGCGTCGATGCTGGCGGTCCTGGGCCTGGGCGCCCAGGGCGGCGAGGAGATCGTCCTGGCTTCCGACGCCGAGGGCGCGGACGCCGCGCTCGACCGCCTCGCGAAGCTGGTCGCCGAGGGCCTCGAGGAGCTCCCCGAGACCGTCTGACCCTTCGGGTCCGGTAGACCGGAAGCCGCAGTTCCCGCCACCCCGGGGCTGCGGCTTCCGCGTTCCCCGGCCGCCCCGACGGCGGGAGGAGCAGGGCGCCTTCCGAATCCTCCGGGGAATTACGGAATTCGGCGCGACGGAATCGAGCCACGGATCCGTAAATGCGGACGGCCAATACTGCGACGTCCGGGAGGGCCGGGATATCCCTCCTTTGTATACGGGACTTGTTAATGCCGGACGCTCGCCGTGTTTACGGCAGGTTGCGGATTCCTCACCCTCGGCCGGTACGCCCCGGCCGAGCGCTGCGCGTGCAGCGCGGTCAGGGCCCTGGCCCGCTCCGCGTCCCCGCGCGCGACGGCGTCCACGATGGCGGCGTGCTCGGCCCAGCACTCCGCGGGCTGAGCGGGGGCTTCGACCACGTACATCCAGGCGATCTTGTGCCGGGTCTGGGTCAGCAGGGCGATCAGCCCCGGGCTGCCGGAGGCCTGGGCCAGCGTCTCGTGGAACCAGCTCCCCAGGGAGCGCAGGTCCTCCCCCTGCGCCCGGCCGGCCCGCTCCCGGCCCAGCCTGACCAGTCCGCGCAGCACCTTCAGGTGGCCATCGGTGCGCCGGCGGGCGGCCCGGGAGGCGGCGAGCGGCTCCAGCAGCATCCGCAGCTCCAGGAGGTCGGCGGCCTCCTGCTCGGTCGGTTCGGCCACGCAGGCGCCCGCGTGGCGCCGCGTGGTGACGAAGCCCTCGGACTCCAGGGTGCGCAGCGCCTCGCGGACCGGGACGCGCGAGACCCCGTAGCGGCGGGCGAGCACCTCCTCGGTCAGCCGGCCGCCCGGCCCGAAGAATCCGGAGACGATATCGTCGCGAATCGCTGTGCACACCGCGTGCGCCGGAATACGCAAGGCCGGACCTCCGCTGGTTTCGGTTCGGTTTATCGTGGCCGTGCTGCGACTCTATTGCAACACGCGATAATTTCCGAGCAGGGCCGGAAATCCGAAACAATCAACGGACGGTTGGAGGGCGCTGTGGACGGCCTGGCAGCACGAAGAAGGCCCCGGCTCTGTGAGCCGGGGCCTTCTTCGGTGAAGCGTGCTGCGTGCCTGCGGGTCAGATGCCCACGCCGTGGCTGCGCAGGTAGGCCAGCGGGTTGATGTCCGTGCCGTACGTGGCGCCGGTGCGGGCCTCGAAGTGCAGGTGCGGGCCGCTGGAGTTGCCGGTGGAGCCCGACAGGCCGATCTGCTGGCCCGGGGTAACCGTTTCGCCGGCGGAGACGCTCAGCGAGTCCAGGTGGCCGTACTGGGTGTACGTGCCGTCGTTGTGCCGGATCACGACGTTGTTGCCGTAGGCGCCGCCCCAGCCGGCCTCGACGACGGTACCCGCGCCCACCGCGCGGACGGAGGTGCCGGAGTCGGCGTGGAAGTCGATGCCCGTGTGGCTGCCGGAGGACCACATGCCGCCGCCCGCGCCGTACGAGGTGCTGACGTACGAGCCCTCGATGGGGGACACGAACGTGTTGAGGCGCTTGCGGGCCTCTTCCTTGGCGGCCTTCTCGGCGGCCTCGCGCTCGGCCTTCTCCTTGGCCTCGGCGGTGCGCTTCGCCTCGGCGGCACGCGTCTTCGCCTCGGCCTCGGCCTGCGCCTGCGCGGCGACGGCCTCGGCGGCGCTCTGCTGGGTCGCGGCCTGGACCTCGATGTCGTCCTGCAGACCGTCGGCGACGACGATCGCGTTCTGACCGGTGTCCTCCATGGACGGAGCGCTGCTGTTGTCCGCCGCGAAGGCCGGAGCGGCCAGGGTGCCGACCACGCCCGTGGTGGCGAGGGCGGCGATGCCGGCGTAGCCGGCGGTCTTGCGGCTCAGACGGCTGGAACCACGGTGCTTACCAGAACCGGCGGCACGACTGCCAAACGCCATGAAGGGGGTGATCCTTTCCTTCCCTCTCGCCTACCGGGTTAGCTGACGGGTTCGGAGCAGGAAGGTCTCCTACGGGCCTCCTCTTGCGAGGGGGTCCGATTCACCCCAGGGACGCATGTGGGTCCCCGGCTCCCCAGGCTCGCGCCTGACGGGGACTCGGCGATCGCTGTCCGGTGCCGCGGGGGTGCGACGGGTGCAAACTGACGAACAGCACGGCCGACGCTAGGCGGATCATCAGTCAATCGCCAAACAGACGAGCGCTTTTGTTGCGTACGCCACACCGCATACCTGCAACCACGGCTCTAAACCGGACAAAGGGGGCTCCGATGGATGTTCCACCGGAGCCCCCTTCAAACGAGCCGGGTTCCGCCCCGTCTCGCGCCTCGCGCCGCTCAGTTGGAGACGACGGTGACCTCACCGATCCCGAGGGCCAGGACGGGCTCCTCGATCTGCGCGGCGTCGCCCACCAGGATGGTGACCAGACGGTCCACCGGGAAGGCGTTCACGACGGCCGAAGTGGCCTCCGCCGTACCGGTTTCGGCCAGCCGCGCGTACAGCCGCGCCTGGTAGTCGTCCGGCAGCTCCTGCTCCACCTGGTCGGCGAGGGTGCCGGCGACGGAGGCGGCCGTCTCGAACTTCAGCGGGGCCACGCCCACCAGGTTCTGCACCGCCACGTCCCGCTCGGCGTCGGTCAGTCCGCCCTCCGCGAGGGTGCGCAGCACCTTCCACAGGTCCTCCAGCGCCGGACCCGTGTTGGGGGTGTCCACCGAACCGCTGATGGCGAGCATCGAGGCGCCCTTGCCGTCGGCGGTCGAGCGCAGCACCTGCCCGAAGGCGCGCACGCCGTAGGTGTAGCCCTTCTCCTCGCGCAGCACCTTGTCCAGCCGGGAGGTGAGGGTGCCGCCGAGGCAGTAGGTGCCGAGCACCTGCGGGGCCCAGACGATGTCGTGCCGGTCCGGCCCGATCCGGCCGATCAGCAGCTGCGTCTGGACGGCGCCCGGCCGGTCCACGATGACCACGCGGCCCGTGTCGTCCGCCGTCACCGGCTGGACGGGGCGGGGCGCGGCGGTGTCGCCGGTCCAGGCGCCCAGGGTGTCCGCCAGCAGGGCGTCCAGGTCGATGCCGGTCAGGTCGCCGACGACCACCGCGGTGGCGGTGGAGGGACGTACGTGGGCCTCGTAGAAGGCGCGTACGGCCCCGGAGTCGATCCGCGCGACCGTCTCCTCGGTGCCCTGGCGCGGGCGGGACATGCGCAGCGTCGCCGGGAACAGCTCCTTGGAGAGCTCCTTGGCGGCGCGGCGCTGCGGGTTGGCCAGCTCGTGCGGGATCTCGTCGAGCCGGTTGCGCACCAGGCGGTCGACCTCGCTGTCGGCGAAGGCGGGCGCGCTCAGGGCCTCGGCGAGCAGGGCGAGCGCCTTGGGCAGCCGGGAGGCCGGGACCTCCAGGGAGACCCGCAGGCCGGGGTGGTCGGCGTGGGCGTCGAGCGTGGCGCCGCAGCGCTCCAGCTCGGCGGCGAACTCCTCGGCGGAGTGCTTGTCGGTGCCCTCCGACAGGGCGCGGGCCATGATGGTGGCCACCCCGTCGAGGCCCTCGGGCTCGGCGTCCAGCGGGGCCGCGAGGTTGACCTCGACCGCCACCACCTGCTGGCCGGGGCGGTGGCAGTGCAGCAGGGTCAGGCCGTTGGGGAGCGTGGAGCGCTCGGGGGCCGGGAAGGCCCACGGCTTCGCCTCGCCGGCCTGCGGCCGCGGGTGGAAGGTCATCGTGACGGCTGCGGTGTCGCTCACTGCTCCGCCCCCTCGTTCTCGTCGTGCTGCTCGGTCTCGTGGGCCTCGGCGCCGGCCAGCGGCTCGTAGACCAGTACCGCGCGGTTGTCGGGGCGCAGCCGGGCCGCGGCCACGGCCTGCACCTCCTCGGCGGTGACGTCCAGAACCCGCTCGACGGCGGTCAGGGCGAGCTGCGGGTCGCCGAACAGCACCGCGAAGCGGCACAGTTCGTCGGCGCGGCCGGCCACCGTGCTCAGCCGGTCCAGCCACTCGCGCTCCAGCTGTGCCTGGGCGCGCTCCATCTCCTCGGCCGTCGGGCCCTCGGCGGCGAACCGCGCGAGCTCCTCGTCGACGGCCGCCTCGATGGCGGGCACCTCGACGCCGCTGGAGGTCTTGACGTCCAGCCAGCCCAGCGAGGGCGCGCCGGCCAGTCGCAGCATGCCGAATCCGGCCGCCACGGCCGTCTGGTCACGGCGTACCAGGCGGTTGTGCAGGCGGGAGGACTCGCCGCCGCCCAGCACGGTCAGCGCCACGTCGGCGGCGTCGCACTCGCGGGTGCCGTCGTGCGGCAGGCGGTAGGCGGCCATCAGCGCACGCGCCGGGACCTCCTCGACGATCTCCTCGCGCAGCTGCCCGCCCATGACCTCGGGGAGCGAGCCGTCGCGCGGCGGCTGCTTGCCGTCGTGCGCCGGGATGGTGCCGAAGTACTTCTCGATCCAGGCGAGGGTCCGCTCCGGGTCGATGTCGCCCACGACCGACAGCACGGCGTTGTTGGGCGCGTAGTACGTACGGAAGAAGTTGCGCGCGTCCTCCAGGGAGGCGGCGTCCAGGTCGGCCATCGAGCCGATCGGGGTGTGGTGGTACGGGTGGCCCTCCGGGTAGGCGAGGGCGGTCAGCTTCTCGAACGCGGTGCCGTACGGGACGTTGTCGTACCGCTGGCGGCGCTCGTTCTTGACGACGTCGCGCTGGTTCTCCATGGACTCGTCGTCCAGGGCGGCCAGCAGCGAGCCCATGCGGTCCGCCTCAAGCCACAGGGCGAGCTCCAGCTGGTGGGCCGGCATCGTCTCGAAGTAGTTGGTGCGCTCGAAGCTGGTGGTGCCGTTCAGCGAGCCGCCGGCGCCCTGGACGAGCTCGAAGTGCCCGTTGCCCGGTACGCTCGCCGAACCCTGGAACATCAGGTGCTCGAAGAGGTGAGCCAGACCGGTCCGCCCCTTGACTTCGTGGCGCGAGCCGACGTCGTACCAGAGGCAGACGGCGGCGACCGGAGTGAGGTGGTCCTCGGACAGCACCACGCGCAGGCCGTTGGCCAGCCGGTGCTCGGTCGCTGTCAGGCCGCCGGAGCCGGCCTGAGCTGTGGCCGTGTGACCCATGGGCATGTGGTCCCTTCGATCGCGATGCAGAGATTTCTGTCAGACCTGCCACTGTATGCAAGCGCACCGACGGCCGGACAAGTTCCCGGGTCACTCCCCCCGACTCCGTACGGGGGACCCCCGGGGTCGGAGTCCGCGTTGTCGGTGCCTCGGGCCACAATGGTCCGCGTCAACCACGCCAGATCCCCCCAGTACACCCCGAACCTTGGTTAAGGAGCCGCGCAGCGATGGCCCGCCGCAGCACGAAGACCCCGCCGCCGGAGGATTTCGAGGAGAAGATCCTCGACATCGACGTCGTCGACGAAATGCAGGGCTCCTTCCTCGAGTACGCGTACTCGGTGATCTACTCCCGCGCCCTGCCCGACGCCCGCGACGGCATGAAGCCGGTGCACCGGCGCATCGTCTACCAGATGAACGAGATGGGCCTGCGGCCCGACCGGGGCTACGTCAAGTGCGCCCGCGTCGTCGGCGAGGTCATGGGCAAGCTGCACCCGCACGGCGACGCGTCGATCTACGACGCCCTCGTGCGCATGGCCCAGCCCTTCTCGATGCGGCTTCCGCTCGTCGACGGCCACGGCAACTTCGGCTCGCTCGGCAACGACGACCCGCCGGCCGCGATGCGCTACACCGAGTGCAAGATGGCCGACGCCACGTCGCTGATGACGGAGTCGATCGACGAGGACACGGTCGACTTCACCGCCAACTACGACGGCCAGGAGCGCGAGCCCGTCGCCCTGCCGGCGGCCTACCCGAACCTCCTCGTCAACGGCGCCTCCGGGATCGCCGTCGGCATGGCCACCAACATGGCCCCGCACAACCTGGGCGAGGTCATCGCGGCCGCCCGGCACCTGATCCGGTACCCGGAGGCGGACCTGGAGGCGCTGATGCGCTTCGTGCCGGGCCCCGACCTGCCGACCGGCGGCCGGATCGTCGGCCTGTCCGGGATCAAGGACGCCTACGAGAACGGCCGCGGCACCTTCAAGATCCGCGCGACGGTCTCCGTGGAGGACGTCACCCCGCGCCGCAAGGGCCTGGTCGTCACCGAACTGCCCTTCACGGTGGGTCCCGAGAAGGTCATCGCGAAGATCAAGGACCTCGTCGGCTCGAAGAAGCTCCAGGGCATCGCCGACGTCAAGGACCTCACGGACCGCTCGCACGGCCTGCGCCTGGTCATCGAGATCAAGAACGGCTTCCACCCGGAGGCCGTCCTGGAGCAGCTGTACAAGCTGACGCCGATGGAGGAGTCCTTCGGCATCAACAACGTCGCACTGGTCGACGGGCAGCCGCTGACGCTGGGCCTCAAGGAACTGCTGGAGGTCTACCTCGACCACCGCTTCGAGGTCGTGCGCCGGCGCAGCGAGTTCCGCCGGGGCAAGCGCCGCGACCGGCTGCACCTGGTCGAGGGCCTGCTCGTGGCCCTGCTCGACATCGACGAGGTCATCCGGATCATCCGCGACAGCGACAACTCCGCGCAGGCCAAGGAGCGCCTGATGGAGCGCTTCTCGCTGAGCGAGGTCCAGACCCAGTACATCCTGGACACCCCGCTGCGCCGCCTCACCCGCTTCGACCGGATCGAGCTGGAGGGCGAGCGCGACCGGCTGACCGGCGAGATCGACGAGCTGACCGGGATCCTGGAGTCGGACTCGGCGCTGCGCAAGCTGGTCTCCGCGGAACTGGCGGCGGTGGCGAAGAAGTTCGGCACCGAGCGGCGCACCGTGCTGCTGGAGTCGGCGGGCACCTCGGTGGCGGCCGTCCCGCTGGAGGTCGCCGACGACCCGTGCCGGGTGCTGCTGTCCTCCACCGGCCTGCTGGCCCGTACGGCGAACGCCGAGCCGCTCCCCGTCGAGGAGGGCGGCGGCCGCGCGAAGCACGACGTGATCGTCTCGCAGGTCGCGGCGACCGCCCGGGCCGACGTGGGCGCCGTCACCTCGTACGGCCGCCTGCTGCGGCTCGCGGTGATCGACCTGCCGCAGCTGCCGGACACGGCCGCCGCGCCCAACCTCGCGGGCGGCGCCCCGGTCGCGGAGTTCCTCTCCGGGCTGGAGGCCGACGAGTCGGTGGTCTGCCTGCTCTCCCTCGACGAGTCCTCGCAGGGCCTGGCCCTGGGCACCGAGCAGGGCGTGGTCAAGCGGGTCGTGCCCGACTACCCGGCGAACAAGGACGAGCTGGAGGTCATCACCCTCAAGGAGGGCGACCGGATCGTCGGCGCGGTCGAGCTGCGCACGGGCGAGGAGGACCTGGTCTTCATCACCGACGACGCCCAGCTGCTGCGCTACCCGGCCGGCCAGGTGCGCCCCCAGGGCCGCCCGGCGGGCGGCATGGCGGGCATCAAGCTCGCCGGGAACGCCAAGGTGATCCACTTCTCGGCGGTGGACCCGGCCCGGGACGCCCTGGTGTTCACGGTGGCGGGCTCCCACGGCACGCTGGACGACTCGGTGCGCTCCGGCAAGCTGACCCCGTTCGACCAGTACCCGCGCAAGGGCCGGGCCACCGGCGGTGTGCGCTGCCAGCGGTTCCTGAAGGGCGAGGACACGCTGACGCTGGCCTGGGCGGGCAACGCCCCGGTCCGCGCGGCTGCGGGGAACGGCTCCCCGGCCGAGCTGCCGGCCCCGGACCCGCGCCGCGACGGCTCGGGCACCGCGCTGCCGGCCGTCGTCGAGTCGCTGGCGGGCGCCGCGCTGTAACCGTGTGACGGGGCGGGCGGAGCGGGTGGTCCGGGTGGACGGATGCGTTCTCCGGGCCATCCGCCCCGCCCGCCCACTACTGTTTTCCCGGTACACGCGGGTGGGGGGAGAGCAGAGCTGATGAGTCGTCGGTCCAGCGGGACGATCGGCGTCTGGGCGGAGGCCCAGCGACAGCAGCAGCAGACGCAGCTGATCCAGATGCGCGAGGCGGAGCGCCGGGAGCGGGCGTACGAGCGTGAGGCCGCCCGGGACCGGCGCGAGCAGCAGGCCGCGTACAAACAGCACCGCGAGGCCGCGGCGCGGCGCCTCACGGAGCAGCTCGACGCGCAGGTGGCGGCCCTGCAGGGACTGCTGGCCTCGGGCTGCCGGGCGCCTGCGTTCCGGATGGCCTCCCTGGTGCGGGCCGAGCAGCTCCAGCCCTTCGACCCCGGCGGCCTCGGGCAGCCGGTGCCCATGCCGCAGCTGGCGCAGTTCCATCAGCAGAGCGGTGGCTGGGCCCTCGGCTCGCGCGGCCGGGCGGAGCGGGAGGCCCACGACCGGTACACCCGGGCCTGGCAGGCCGCGCACGCCACCGAGCAGGAGCGCCTGCGGCAGCTGGCGGCGTACCGGCAGCAGTACGACCAGTGGGCGGCGGAGCAGCTCGCCGGGATCCGCAGGCACAACAGCGGCCTCACCGATCTGGCCGGCTCCCTGCGCGCCGGGGAGCCCGACGCGGTGGTGGAGTACTTCTCGGCTGCCCTGTACGCCTCCACGGCCTGGCCCGGGGAGCTGCCCCGGCAGGTGTCGGCGGCGTACGACCCCGCGGCGCGCCAGCTCGTACTGGACTGGGAGCTGCCCCGGTACGAGGTGGTGCCGGAGGTGAAGTCCGTGCGATACATGCCGAGTACGGACCAGGACCGGGAGACGGCGCGGCCGGCCACGCAGCGCCGGGCGCTGTACCGGGACCTGCTCGCGCAGAGCCTGCTGCTGGTGCTGCACGAGCTGTTCGCGGCGGACGAGTTCGGTGCCCTGGACTCGGTGGTCGTCAACGGGTTCGTGGACGACCACGATCCGGTGACGGGCCGTGAGGCGCAGCTCGTACTGGCGACCGTGCAGGCGGCGCGCACCGCCTTCTCCGGGCTGCGGCTGGAGCAGGTGAGCGCGGTGGACTGCCTGGTCGAGGGGTTGCGGGGGCAGTTGTCGGCGCGCCCGGACCAGCTGACGGCCGTTCGGGCGGGCCGCCGGCCGGGCGAGGCCGGCGGGGACGTCGTCAGCCACGGCGGGCACGCCTCGGGCGGCGAGGACGAGCCCGACCTGTTCCAGATGGACCCGATCGCCTTCGAGAACCTGGTCGCGGAGCTCTTCCGGGCGATGGGCATGGAGGCGGTGACCACGCAGCGGTCCGGCGACGGCGGCGTGGACGTCGAGGCGCTGGACCCGGCCCCGATCCGGGGCGGGCGGATCGTGGTGCAGGTCAAGCGCTACCGCAACACCGTGCCGCCGACGGCGGTCCGTGACCTGTACGGCACGGTCCAGGACAAGGGGGCGAACAAGGGGGTGCTGGTCACCACCGCGTCCTTCGGGCCCGGGTCGTACACCTTTGCCAACGGCAAGCCGCTGGAGTTGGTTCCCGGGGCCGAGCTGGTGGAGCTGCTGCACCGGTACGGGCTGCGGGGGCGCCTGGGCAGCAGTCCCGTCCCGGCCCAGCGGACCTCCGGGGAGGCGGCCGCGGCCGCCACGCCCACCCTGGCCGATCCGTCTCCCGCCCCCGCCGACCACAACGTGCTGGGCATGTACTGGTCGGGGTCGGTGGCGCTCGACGTGTGCGCGCTGGTCTGCACGGGCGGCCGGGTGCTGAGCGAGGACCACTTCGTGTTCTTCAACAACCCGCGCACCCCGGACGGCTCGGTCCGCTCCCGCCCGCACGCCGCCCCGGACAAGGCGGCCGTCGAGGTGGGGTTCGACGCCCTGCCGTCGGAGGCCGACCGGCTGGTGCTGGTGGCCGCCGTGGACCCCGAGGTCAATCCGGACGCGGACCTGTCGGGCTTCACCGACGCCGGCATCCGGCTGCTGGACGCGGCGGGCGGGGAGCTGGGCCGACTGGAGGTCTCCGACGGCCGCGCCGGTGAAACGGCCCTGGTGCTGGGCTCGTTCCGGCGGCGGGCGAACGGGGACTGGGACTTCGTGGTCGGCGGCAAGGGCTACCGCGGCGGCCTGGAGGCCCTGCTGGGCGACTTCGGCATCGAGGTGGCCTAGGCCGGGTCCTCCGGCCCCTCCCCGGGCGGGGTGTCGCCCTCCGCCCCGGGGCCGTCCCCGCGGTCCGCCGCCGCGACGTAGCGCAGGACGCCCCACATGCTCTCGGGCGGGGCCTGTTCGGGGAACTCCTCGCGGCAGGCGTCCAGCTCGCGCAGCAGGCCCGGCCCGTCCGTGCCGGAGCCGATCAGGACGAGCTGCGTGCGGCGGGGCTCGCCCCGCCCCCAGGGGCCGGGGCCGAAGCGCAGGAAGCGGCCGACCGCGTGGACCTCGTACCGTTCCTGGTGGCCGGGCACGCCGAACCAGACGAACCCCTTGATCCGGTAGAGGCCGGCCGGGCGCCGGTCGAGGAAGTCGATGAAGCGGCGCGGGGACAGCGCCTGGTCGGAGGTGAACTCGACGCTCTCGTAGCGGGCGTGGGCGTGGGCCGCGTGGGCGTCGTGGTCGTCGTCATCGGCCGCCTCCGCGATCAGGTCCTCGAAGGACAGCTGCCCCCGCGTCTCGGTCCAGGGGCGGCGGTCGAAGAGCAGTTCCGGGTCGATCCGCCCGTGGTCGGCGCCGACCAGGGGCGTTCCCGGGGCGCAGAGCGCGGCGATCTCCCTCTCGATCCGGGCGCGTTCGGCGGGGTCCACCCGGTCGGTCTTGTTGAGCACCACCAGGTCGGCGACGGACAGGTGGCGGTCGGTCTCCGGGTGCGCGGCCCGTGTCCGGTCGAACTCCGCCGCGTCGACGACCTGTACCAGGCCGCCGTAGCGGATCGCGGGGTTCTCGTTGGCCACGAGCATCCGGACCATCTCCTGCGGCTCGGCGAGCCCGCTGGCCTCGATGACGATCACGTCGATCCGGTGGACGGGAGCGGCGAGCTTGTCCAGGTACGCGTCCAGCTCGCTGCCGTCGACGGCGCAGCACAGGCAGCCCCCGCCGAGGGAGACCATCGAGTCTCCGACCTGTCCGGCCACCGACATCGCGTCGATCTCGATCGAGCCGAAGTCGTTGACGACGACCCCGATCCGGGTGCCGCCCCGGTTGCCGAGGAGGTGGTTGAGGACCGTGGTCTTGCCGGAGCCGAGGAATCCGGCGAGGACCACGACGGGAATGGACTGGACGCTGTTCACCCGGACGATCGTAGTCAGCCCGCGACGGGTACCGGCTGCGGCGGGGTGGGGCCGGTGTAGCGCGCGGCCGGGCGGATGATCTTCGAGTCGGCGGCCTGCTCCAGGACGTTCGCGCTCCAGCCCACCACCCGGGCCGCGCAGAAGGTCGGGGTGAACATCTCGCGCGGCAGCCCGCACAGCTCCATGACCACGCCCGCGTAGAACTCCACGTTGGTGTGCAGCTCACGGCCCGGCTTGAGCTCGGCGAGGATCTCCTCGACCTGCCGTTCGACCTCGACCGCGAAGTCCACGAGCGGCCCGCCGAACTGCCGGGCGATGTCCCGCAGCATCCGCGAGCGGGGGTCCTCGGTGCGGTAGACGGGATGCCCGAAGCCCATGATCCGGTCCCCGGCCAGGACCCGCTCCCGGATCCACGGCCCGATGCGCTCCACCGTGCCGATGGCGTCCAGGGTGTCCAGGGCCCGGCTGGGCGCCCCGCCGTGCAGCGGGCCGGAGAGCGCGCCGATCGCCCCGGTGAGGCAGGCCGCGACGTCGGCGCCGGTGGAGGCGATGACGCGGGCGGTGAAGGTGGAGGCGTTGAAGCCGTGGTCGACGGTCGAGATCAGGTACCGCTCGACGGCGCGGGCCTTGACGGGGTCGGGCTCCTCACCGGTGAGCATCCACAGGTAGTTGGCCGCGTACGGCAGGTCGTCGCGCGGCTCGACCGGCTCCAGGCCCTGCCCCAGCCGGTGCAGGGCGGTGAGCAGGGTGGGTACGGCGGCGCAGGCGGCGAGCGCGTCGGCGGCCCGGCTCCCGGGGTCGAGGTCGTAGACCGGGCGGAAGCCGGAGCAGGCGCCGAGCAGCGAGAGCGCGGTGCGCAGTCCGGCGAGGGGCCCGGAGGGGGCGCTGGCGCCGGCGAGGGCGGGGAGGGCGTCGCGGACCTCGGCGGGCAGGTGCCGCAGCGGGGCGGTCTCGGCGGCGAAGGCGGCCCGCTCGGCGGCGTCCGAGGGGAGCGTGCCGCGGAACATCAGGTGCCACACGTCCTCGAAGGTGCGGCTCTGGGCGAGCTCGACGGCCGAGTACTGGCGGTAGTGGTAGAAGCCCTCGCGGCCCCGGACGTCACCGAGCTGGGTTTCGGTGACCACGACTCCCGCGAGACCGCGGGGTACTTCGACGGTGGTGTTCATGGATTGACCATCCATCCTTGATTGGATCGCTGTCAATATTGATGGAATCAACATATGTAGGCTGTGTGTCATGAGCGAAGACGAGAGGCGGCTCACCACCCGGGAGGCCGCGCAGCTCCTCGGAGTGAAGCCCGCGACGGTGTACGCGTACGTGAGCCGGGGCCAGCTCGGCAGCCGCCGCGACGCGGTCGGGCGGGGCAGCACCTTCGACGCGCGGGAGGTGGAGGCCCTGGCCAGGCGCAGCCGGCGGGAGGCCGCGGCGCCCGCCGGGGAGCTCTCCGTGCGCACCTCGCTCACCCTCATCGAGGCCGACCGGTACTTCTTCCGCGGCGTCGACGCCGTCGAGCTGGCCTCGCGCCACCCCTACGAGGAGGTCGCCGAGTGGCTCTGGACGGGCAGCCTGCCGCACGGGGCCCGGTTCACCGCTCCCCCGGAGGCGCTCGCCGCCGCCCGGCGGGCGGTGGCCGCGCTGCCCGAGCACAGCGGGCCCCTCGACCGGCTGCGGGTCGCGGTCGCCGCCGCGGCGGTGGTGGACCCGCTGCGCTTCGACCTGTCCGAGGAGGCGGTACTCGGCTCCGCGCGCTGCCTGATCCCGACGCTGGTCGGGGCCCTGCCCGAGGCGGACCCGGCCCGGGCCCCCGAAGGCGACGGGCCGCTCGCCCGGGCACTGTGGTCCCGGCTGACCTGGTGCGAGCCGGACCCGGTGGCCGTCGGCGCCCTGGACCTGGCGCTGGGCCTGCTGGTCGACCACGACCTCGCCGCCTCCACCCTCGCGGTACGGGTGGCCGCCTCGGCGCGGGCCCATCCGTACGCGGTGGTCTCGGCCGGGCTCGGCGCGCTGGAGGGCCCCCTGCACGGGGCGGCCGGGCGGCTCGCGCACCGGATGCTGGCGGAGGTCCTGGAGCGGGGCGGCGCCGCGCCCGTGGTGGCGGAGCACCTGCGCGCGGGGCGCCGGGTGCCCGGGCTCGGCCACCGGCTGTACCGGGGCGAGGACCCGAGGGCGCGGGCGCTGTTCGGGCACCTGGAGGGGCTCCCGCAGGCCGCCCCGGCGCTCGGTGCGGCACGGGACGTGGCGGCGGTGATGGCCCGGCACGGGCTGCACGCCAACGTGGACCTGGCGCTGGCGGTGCTGACGGTGTCCTGCGGGATGACCGCCGAGGCCGGTGAGACGGTCTTCGCGGTCGCCCGGACGGCGGGCTGGATCGCGCACGCGCTGGAGGAGTACCAGGAGCGCCCCCTGCGCATGCGCCCGAGCGGCCACTACACGGGCCCCCGCCCGCCCCGCCCGCTGCCCTGACCGGAACCCGCGCCCGGGACGGCCGCCCGTCGACGTCCCCCTGCGGGTGGGGCTTCTCATAGACGGGGGAATTCCGCTTCCTCCCCCGCCGACCTACGGTGCTAGTCATGCGGTTCCTCCCCACGGGCGCTCGGCGCCTCGGGCTGCCCAGACGGGCCGTCTCGCAGATCCTGCTGACCCAGCTGGCCATCGCGGCCGGCGTCGCCGTCCTGGCGACCGGGCTCTTCCTGGCCCCCCTGAGCGGCCAGCTGGACGACCAGGCGATGCGGCGGGCCCTGGCCATCGCCCAGAGCACGGCCGCCGACCCGTCCCTGGCCGCCGACCTCCTGCGGTCGGAGCCGACGGCGGACAGCCCCGTGCAGTCCGCGGCCGAGCGGATCCGCAGGGCGACCGGCGCCGAGTACGTGGTGGTCCTCGACCTCCACGGAATCCGCCGCTCCCACCCCAGCGCCGACCGGATCGGACGGCCGGTCTCCACCGATCCGAGCGACGCGCTCGCCGGCCACGAGGTGATGGAGATCGACGAGGGCACCCTGGGCCGATCCGCCCGGGGCAAGGTCCCCCTGGTCGCCGCCGACGGGGAGGTCGTCGGCGCCGTCTCGGTCGGCATCGCCTACGACAGCGTCCGCGACCGGCTGCTCGGCGCCATCCCCGGACTGCTCGCCCACGCGGGCGGCGCCCTGGCGGCCGGCGCGCTGGCCGCCTACCTCCTCTCCCGCCGGATCCATCGGCAGACCCGCGACCTGGCCTTCTCCGACATCGCGGGCCTCCTCGCGGAGCGCGAGGCCATGCTGCACTCCATCCGGGAAGGCGTGATCGCCCTCGATCCGGACGACCGGGTGCGGCTCGTCAACGACGAGGCCGCCCGGCTGCTGGGCCTCCCCCCGGACAGCGCGGGCACCCTCGCCGGCCGGCCGCTGGACGAGGTCCTCGGCACGGGCCGCACCAGCGACGTCCTCACCGGGCGGGTCACCGGCCGGGACCTCCTCACCGTCCAGGGCCCGCGGGTCCTGGTCGCCAACCGGATGCCGACCGCCGACGGCGGAGCCGTCGCCACCCTGCGCGACCGCACCGAGGTGGAACGCCTGGGCCGTGAACTGGACTCCACCAAAGGCCTGATCGACGCCCTGCGCGCCCAGGACCACGAGCACGCGAACCGCCTCCACACCCTCCTCGGCCTGCTCGAACTGGGCCTGCACGAGGAAGCCGTCGACTTCGTCAACGAGGTCGTCGGAGTCCACCGCACCACGGCCGAGCAGGTCACCGAGAAGGTCCACGACCCCCTGCTCGCGGCCCTGCTCGTGGGCAAGGCCACCGTCGCCGCCGAGCGCGGCGTCGCGCTGCGCCTCGCCCCGGCCGCACTCCTCCCCGACCGCCTGGTGGACCCGGGCGGCCTCGTCACGATTCTCGGCAACCTCGTGGACAACGCCCTGGACGCGGCCGCCGGCTCGGCCGCGCCCCTGGTCGAGGTCGACATCCGCGCGCAGGGGCGCACCGCCGTGCTGCGGGTGCGCGACAGCGGCCCCGGGGTCCCCGCCGGCCGGCACGAGGAGATCTTCACCGAGGGCTGGTCGACCAAGCAGCCCGAGGCCCACCGCGAGCGCGGGCTGGGCCTGGCCCTCGTACGCCGCCTCGCGGAGCGGCAGGGCGGCAGCGCACGGGCCGGGGCGGCAGAGGACGGAGGGGCGGAGTTCTCCGTCGTGCTCCCGGAGGCCCTGCGATGAACGAGGCCCCGATCCACGTATTGGTCGTCGACGACGACATGCGTGTTGCCAGGATCAACGCGGCGTACGTGGCGAAGGTTCCCGGTTTCCGGGTCTGCGGCGAGGTCCATTCGGCCGCCGAGGCCCTGGACTTCCTCACCGCCCGCCCTGTGGACCTGGTCCTCCTCGACCACTACCTCCCGGACGAGAACGGCCTCGACCTGGTACGCCGCCTGCGCCAGCTCGGCCACCACACAGACGTGATCATGGTCACGGCCGCCCGGGACCTCGCCACCGTCCAGGCGGCCATGCGGCTCGGCGCCCTCCAGTACCTGGTCAAGCCGTTCACCTTCGCCGGGCTGCGCACCAAACTGGAGGCCTACGCCTCCCTGCGCCGCTCCCTCTCCGGCGGCGGCGAGGCCGAACAGGCCGAGGTCGACCGGATCTTCGGCGCCCTCGCCGCGGCCGGCACCCCGAACGAGCTGCCCAAGGGACACTCCCCCACCACCGCGGAGCTGGTACGCCAGGTACTGCGCGCCGCCGAAGGCCCCCTGTCCACCCAGCAGATCGCCGACCGCGCCGGCATCAGCCGGCAGACCGCCCAGCGCTACCTGAAACTCCTGGACCGGGCCGGCCGCGTCACACTGGCCCTGCGCTACGGCGAGACCGGCCGCCCCGAACACCGCTACGCCTGGCGCCCCTCGGACGGCGGTTAGGGCGTGTCTTTCGGAGCAGGCCGGGCCCGATCCGAAGGACACGCCCCGGGCCTCACACCGCGCCGGCCCCCGTCAGGGAGCGGACCTCCGTCTCGGCGTGCTTGCGCTCGTCCGCCTCCTCCGCGGAGGTGACGGTGCCCAGCCAGCCCGCCAGGAAGCCGAGCGGGATCGAGACGATGCCTGGGTTCTGCAGCGGGAAGTACTGGAAGTCCACGCCCGGGAAGAGGGATTCGGGGCTCCCGGAGACGACGGGCGAGAGGACCACCAGCAGCACCGCCGGAACCAGCCCCCCGTACACCGACCAGACCGCCCCCCGTGTGGTGAAGCCCCGCCAGAACAGCGAGTACAGCAGCACCGGCAGGTTCGCCGAGGCCGCCACGGCGAAGGCCAGCCCCACCAGGAAGGCCACGTTCAGGTCCTGCGCGATCAGCCCCAGGGCAATGGCCACCGCCCCGATCCCGACGGCCGCGATCCGTGCCACGGCCACCTCGCTGCGCTGCCGGGCGTGGCGGCGCTTGAGGGAGGCGTACAGATCGTGCGCGACGGAGGCCGACGAGGCCAGGGTGATCCCGGCGACCACCGCGAGGATGGTCGCGAAGGCGATGGCGGCCACGATCGCGAACAGCACCGCGCCCCCGGTGGAGTCGGCGCCCCCGCCCAGGAAGGCCGCCAGCAGCGGTACGGCCGTGTTCCCGGAGGCGTTCGAGGCCCGTACCTCGTCGGGCCCGACCAGCGCGGCCGCCCCGAAGCCGAGCACGACGGTCATCAGGTAGAAGCCCCCGATCAGCGCGATCGCCCACACCACCGACCGGCGGGCGGCCCGCGCGGTCGGCACGGTGTAGAAGCGCGACAGGATGTGCGGCAGGCCCGCGGTGCCCAGGACCAGCGCGAGGCCGAGGCTCATGAAGTCGACCCGGGCGGTCCAGTCCCCGCCGTACTTGAGGCCCGGGCTCAGGAAGCGGGCCCCGTGCCCGCTGCGCTCGGCGGCGCCCGAGAGCAGCTGGTCGAGGTTCCCGTGGAAGCGGAGCAGGACGAGCACGGTCAGGGCGACGGCCCCGCCCATCAGCAGGACCGCCTTGACGATCTGGATCCAGGTGGTGGCCCGCATCCCGCCGAAGGTCACGTAGACCACCATCAGCGCCCCGACCCCGATCACGGTCAGGGTCCGGGCGGCGGGGCCCGAGTCCGAGAGCAGCAGGCCCACCAGGCTGCCCGCCCCGACCATCTGCGCGACCAGGTAGAGCACGGAGACGACCACCGAGGAGGTGCCGGCGGCGATCCGGACGGGCCGCTCGCTCATCCGGGCGGCCACCACGTCGGCGAGAGTGAACCTCCCGCAGTTGCGCACCAGTTCGGCGACCAGGAAGAGGACCACCAGCCAGGCGACGAGGAAGCCGACGGAGTAGAGCAGGCCGTCGTAGCCGAAGAGGGCGATCAGCCCGGAGATCCCCAGGAAGGAGGCGGCGGACATGTAGTCGCCGGCGATGGCGAAACCGTTCTCCATCGGGGAGAAGAGCCGCCCGCCCGCGTAGAACTCCTCGGCCGAGCCGTGCCGGTTGCGGCTGACCCAGGTCGTGATGCCGAGGGTGACCGCGATGAAGGCGCTGAAGAGGATCAGCGCGAGGGTCTGGTGCTCGGTGGTCACGCCCCCTCCCCCCGGACCGTCCTCGTCCGCGGCCGGCCGTACTCCTGCTCGTGGGCGGCCGCCCGGCCCTGTGCGCGCTCCTGCACGCGCTCCTGCTCGAAGACCGTCCAGCGCAGGTCGAGCGCGGCCCGGTCACGACGCAGCCGCGCGTGCCGGGCGTAGGCCCAGGTCAGCAGGAAGGTGCTGAGGAACTGTCCGAGACCGGCCAGCAGGGCCACGTTGACCGCGCCGGCCACGGGCCGGGCCATGAGCCCCGGTGCCGCGGTGGCGGCGACCACGTAGGCGACGTACCAGAGGAAGAAGCCGGCGGTCGCGGGGACGACGAACCTCCGGTAGCGGCCGCGGACCTCCTGGAAGGCGGCGCTGCGCTGCACTTCGAGGTAGATCTCGGACGCGCCGGGCGCCGCCCGGCCCCCGGGGACCGGGGCGGCCTGGGCCGGGACCGTGTCCGCGCCCTCGCCCCAGCCCACGGCCAGCGCGTCGTACCAGGGGTCGTCCAGCCGGATCGTTCCGGCATCACGACCTTCGTGCTTGTCCACCGAACTCTCCTTGTCCGCCGCCGCATTGGCCGCGTGCCCACAAGGATGTGCCGGATGGTCGGTTTCCGGACTGATGTACCGGTGCTCTTCACCCCTTCAGGTGACGGAACGAGCGGCACCGGTGTGCCGGAACGCCGTTTCCGCATCCGCGGTACCGGCCGTGGCCGGCCGGTACCGCGGAGGGGTCAGGCGTCGATGCGCGAGCGGTCGAGGGTCGCCGCGGAGCCGGTGATGAACTCCTTGCGCGGGGCCACCTCATTGCCCATGAGCAGGTCGAATACCTGCTCGGCCGAGTCCAGGTCGCCGATGTTGATCCGCCGCAGGGTGCGGTGGCGGGGGTCCATCGTGGTCTCCGCCAGCTGGTCCGCGTCCATCTCGCCGAGACCCTTGTAGCGCTGGATGGCGTCCTTGTACCTGATGTTCTTGCGCTGGTACTCCAGCAAGGTCTGGCGCAGCTCGTTGTCCGAATACGTGTAGACGTACTTGTCCTGGCCCTTCTTGGGCTGGACCAGCTCGATCCGGTGCAGCGGCGGCACGGCCGCGAAGACCCGGCCCGCCTCGACCATCGGACGCATGTACCGCTGGAAGAGCGTGAGCAGCAGGCAGCGGATGTGCGCGCCGTCGACGTCGGCGTCGACGAGGAGGACGATCTTCCCGTAGCGGGCGGCGTCGATGTCGAAGGTACGGCCGGAGCCGGCTCCTATGACCTGGATGATCGCGCCGCACTCGGCGTTCTTGAGCATGTCCGAGACCGAGGACTTCTGGACGTTGAGGATCTTGCCCCGGATCGGCAGCAGTGCCTGGAACTCGGAGTTCCGCGCAAGCTTGGCCGTACCGAGGGCCGAGTCTCCCTCGACGATGAAGAGCTCGCTGCGGTCCACGTCGTCGCTGCGGCAGTCGGCCAGCTTGGCCGGCAGCGAGGAGGACTCCAGCGCGGTCTTGCGGCGCTGCGCCTCCTTGTGCTGGCGGGCCGCGATCCGGGTCCGGGCGGCCGCGACGATCTTCTCCATCACGGCGCGGGCCTGCTGCTTGTCGTCGCGCTTGGTGGAGGTCAGGAATGCCTTGAGCTCCTTGGCGACGACGGCGGCCACGATCCTGGTGGCCGCGGAGGTGCCGAGCACCTCCTTGGTCTGGCCCTCGAACTGCGGCTCGGCGAGGCGGACGGTCACGACCGCCGTCATGCCCTCCATGGCGTCGTCCTTGACCACGTCGTCCTCGGCGACGCGCAGGAGCTTCGCGGAGCGCAGCACCTCGTTCACGGTCTTGGTGACCGAGCGTTCGAATCCGGAGACGTGGGTGCCGCCCTTGGGGGTGGCGATGATGTTCACGAAGGACTTGACGCCGGTCTCGTACCCCGTGCCCCAGCGCAGGGCGATGTCCACGCCGAGCTCACGGGTGACCTCGGTGGGGGTCATGTGGCCGCGGTCGTCGAGGACCGGGACGGTCTCCTTGAAGGTACCGGTACCGGTCAGGCGCAGTACGTCGCAGACGGCCTTGTCCTGGGCGAGGTACTCGCAGAACTCGCTGATCCCCCCGTCGAAGCGGAAGGTCTCCTCGGTCTTGCCGGCGCCGTCGATGCCCCGCTCGTCGCGGACGACGATGGTCAGGCCGGGGACGAGGAAGGCGGTCTGGCGGGCGCGCTGGTAGAGGGTCTCCAGGGAGAGCCGGGCGTCCTTGAGGAAGATCTGCCGGTCGGCCCAGTAGCGGACCCGGGTGCCGGTCTTGCCCTTGGCGATCCGCTTGGCCTTGCGCAGGCCGTTCGCCGGGTCGAAGGGGCTCTCGGGGCCCTGCTCGGCGAAGAGGCCGGGGACGCCGCGGCGGAAGCTGATGGCGTGCGTGGAGCTGTTCCGGTCGACCTCGACGTCCAGGCGGGCGGAGAGGGCGTTGACCACGGAGGCGCCGACGCCGTGCAGGCCGCCGGAGGCCGCGTAGGAGCCCCCGCCGAACTTGCCGCCGGCGTGCAGCTTGGTCATGACGACCTCGACGCCGGACAGGCCGGTCTTGGGCTCGACGTCGACGGGGATGCCGCGGCCGTTGTCGCGGACCTCGACCGAGGCGTCGTCGTGCAGGATCACCTCGATGTGGTCGCAGTAGCCGCCCAGGGCCTCGTCGACGGAATTGTCGATGATCTCCCAGAGGCAGTGCATC
The DNA here is from genome assembly GCF_055602105.1 of Streptomyces sp. NPDC037421. Lineage (NCBI taxonomy): Bacteria > Bacillati > Actinomycetota > Actinomycetes > Kitasatosporales > Streptomycetaceae > Streptomyces > Streptomyces sp. NPDC037421. The sequence continues at coordinate 23,643 of NZ_JBVJWV010000040.1, read as the reverse complement.
AGGCCTCGGCTGTCGGTGGAGCCGATATACATGCCGGGGCGCTTGCGGACGGCCTCGAGGCCTTCGAGGACGAGCAGGTGCCGCGCGGTGTAGTTGGAACCGTCCCGGTCTGCTCCGGACAGCAGCGCGCTGGAAGGCACGGACGTGTCGGCGGTCACGCAGTTCGCTCCTCGCTGAATTTCTTTTCTGGCCCGGTGGGGCGCAGGGGTGGCTGGGTCGCCGGTCGAAGGGTACCGAGGCCTGGTAGAGCCGATGCAACGCCACCCTCGTGGGTTCCACAGCCTAGTGCAGATCCGCACGGATGTTCGATCCCCCGCAGGGGTGAAGCAAACATCACGTTCCCTTCGACGCATGAACCATTTAGGGTTCGGGCACGTCCTCATGAACAACCGGCACTCACGCCGGGGAGGACGAGAACTGCTACAAGCGAACGACTGACAACGCGAAACCGTAAAGCAACGCAATACGGCTCCTTCGCCGCCAACCGGCAGCAGCCGGCCAGCTTCGGAAGGAAGTTTCGAGGAAAAGCCGCGAGCGGGAACGTTTTCGGCCTGGTTGGATGTTGACCCTGGTACGACAGCTCGTCGAGCTAGAGAAGAGGCGACGTGACTACTGTTCTGACACCCGCGACCCCGCTGACGGCCGCTGACCGATGCGACCGTTGCGGCGCCCAGGCATATCTGCGCGTCGTCCTCCTGAGCGGTGGTGAACTGCTCTTCTGCGCCCACCACGGGCGTAAGTTCGAGCCGGAACTCAAGAAGATCGCCGCGGAAATACAGGATGAGACCGAGCGGCTTACGTCCGCTCCGGCCGCCAGTGCGGCCGACGAGGACCGCTGACACAAGGCCTGAACCTCGCATCCGACGAGCCAGGACCGGCCAGGCCGGTCGACGGGCGGTATCCCTGAGACCCAGGGGTACCGCCCGTCCTCATGTCCGCAGGTGCCCGGGGACACCCGGGCCCTCCGCGCTCCGGGCCCCGCCCTGTGGCGGCCCCCGTACCCCTTCCCGGGGCCTGCGGGGCGCCTGGAGCCCCTCCGGGCGCCCCGCGTGGTGTCCTAGACCCCGCTCGGCCGTGCGCGCCTCTCGGGGCCGCTCACGAAGCCGACCAGCGGTGCGATCCGGGTGTACACCCCCGGGCTGTCGGCGCGTCCGCAGCCGCGCCCCCAGGACACCAGCCCGATGAGCCGCCCCTGCGCCACCAGCGGTCCGCCGCTGTCCCCCTGGCAGGCGTCCTTCCCTCCCGAGCTGTCGCCCGCGCACACCATGGATTCCTGCCGGTACTGCCCGTCCGAGTCCCCCGGGTACGCCCGGTGGCAGACCTCGTCGGCCAGTACGGTGACCCGCGCCGCCCGCAGCCCGTACGCGTAGTCGCCGAAGCCGCTGGTGTCGCCCCACCCGTACACGGCCGCCTCGGTGCCCGCCCCGTAGGCGGGGTGGCCGGCCCCGGCCATGGGGAGCACGTGGTCCGCCGGCACCGCTTCGGCCAGCTCCAGCACGGCGAGGTCCCCGGCGTTGGTCCCGGGATCGTAGGCGGGGTTGACCCGGGCCCCGGCCACCGCGATCTCGCGGCCCTCGGGCGCGCGGAGCTCCGTACGCCCGGTGATCACGCGGAAGTCGGCGACGGATTCGACCGGCCCGCCCAGTACCTGGCGGCCGAGGCAGTGGGCCGCCGTCACCACGGTGGTCGGCGCGACGATGACACCGCCGCAGAACTGCCCGTCACGGATACCCCCGAACCGGTCACGGCTGGCGAGGGCCACCACCCAGGGGCTGTCGGCGACCCGTACCGGGCTCCCGCCTATGACGACGCTGTCCGCGGCCACCCTGGGCGCCTGGGCCAGCGGCGCCGCGGCCGCTCCCGCCACCAGGGTCAGAGCGCCCGCCAGGGCACGGGCGAAGGGACGACGCATGAGGCCTCCTGACTCTGAGTGTGCTCGAATACACCCAGAGTGGGATGGCCGGGGGACATGCGCACCTGCGGCCCCGGGCCCGGCCCGAGGGCCCGCCGGAGCGGTCGAAGAGCCGTCGAGGACGGTTCGGCGTACGCTCGACGCCCGGTCGGGGGCCGGTAAGGCCGGGAGGGCACCCGGCCGGACCGGCCGCGGACCGGCTCAGTCCAGGTAGTCGCGCAGGACCTGCGAGCGCGACGGGTGGCGCAGCTTCGACATGGTCTTGGACTCGATCTGGCGGATGCGCTCACGGGTGACCCCGTAGACCTTGCCGATCTCGTCGAGGGTCTTGGGCTGCCCGTCGGTCAGTCCGAAGCGCATCGAGACCACGCCCGCCTCTCGCTCGCTCAGCGTGTCGAGCACCGAGTGGAGCTGCTCCTGCAAGAGCGTGAAGCTCACGGCGTCGGCCGGGACGACCGCCTCGGAGTCCTCGATGAGGTCACCGAACTCGCTGTCGCCGTCCTCGCCGAGCGGGGTGTGCAGGGAGATCGGCTCGCGGCCGTACTTCTGGACCTCGATGACCTTCTCGGGGGTCATGTCGAGTTCCTTGGCCAGTTCCTCCGGGGTGGGCTCGCGGCCCAGGTCCTGGAGCATCTGGCGCTGCACACGGGCGAGCTTGTTGATCACTTCGACCATGTGCACCGGGATGCGGATGGTGCGGGCCTGGTCGGCCATGGCCCGGGTGATCGCCTGCCGGATCCACCAGGTCGCGTACGTGGAGAACTTGTAGCCCTTGGTGTAGTCGAACTTCTCGACCGCGCGGATCAGACCCAGGTTGCCCTCCTGGATCAGGTCCAGGAACAGCATGCCGCGGCCGGTGTAGCGCTTGGCCAGCGAGACGACGAGGCGGAGGTTGGCCTCCAGGAGGTGGTTCTTGGCGCGGCGGCCGTCCTCGGCGATGATCTCCAGCTCGCGCTTGAGCTTGGGGGCCAGCTTGTCGGAGTTCGCCAGCTTGTCCTCGGCGAACAGGCCCGCCTCGATGCGCTTGGCGAGCTCGACCTCCTGCTCGGCGTTGAGGAGGGGGACCTTGCCGATCTGCTTGAGGTAGTCCTTGACGGGGTCGGCGGTGGCGCCGGCCACGACGACCTGCTGGGCGGGGGCGTCGTCCTCGTCGTCGGAGATGACGAAGCCCTTGTTCTCGCCGCCCTCGTCCTCCTCCTCGGCCTCCGCCTTCGCGGCGTCGGGGCCCTCGTCGGGAGTCTCCTCGTCGCCCTCGTCGGCGTCCTTCTTGGCGGCGGTCTTCTTCGCCGCCGTCTTCTTCGCGGCGGTCTTCTTGGCGGGTGCGGCCTTCTTGGCCGCCGTCTTCTTCGCCGCCGTCTTCTTCGCGGCGGGCTCGGCTGCGGGCTCCCCGGCGAGCACGTCGGCGGTGTCGGGGTCCGCCGCACCCGCCTCCGCGATGGTGTCGGCCACTGCCGGGGCGGCCGCCGTCTTGGCCGCGACGGTCTTCGTCGCCGTCCGCTTCGCGGGAGTCTTCGCTGCGACGCTCTTGCGTGGGGTGCGCTTGGGCGACTCCGCGGCACTGACCATCAGCGTCACACCCTCTTCCTCGAGGATCTGGTTGAGGCTGCGCAGAACATTCTTCCACTGGGTCGCAGGAATCTGGTCAGCCTCGAAGGCCCGACGCACGTCATCGCCGGCGATCTGCCCCTCGGCCTTGCCCCGCTCGATGAGCGCCATCACAGACTCGGAATCGGCGATCTCCGGCGGGAGCGTACGGGATGTGCTGGCCGACACGAACAACCTCTCGGAACGATGGGAACGGCTTCCGACCCCGGCCTGGTGCTGGACCGGAGCCGACGACCACCGACTGGGGATGGGCCGGGGGCGCGGGCAGGGGCCGGGGAGCTGCACAGCATCCCCAAGGGCTGCTGTCTTCCCTCCGTCGGCCATCACCTCTTAGGTCATCGCGTGACGTCGCGGAGCGTTACGCCCAATCTTCGTGCCCCGAGCGCACCCCTTGGTGGCCTGCGTCACACCGCGTGCGCGGCCGTGCCGGTCCCGCGGTCGTCCGCACTCGCCCGGGGCCCCCGAAGCGGAGCCCCGCGCGCAGACCCCGCACGCCGCTGTCGCCGGGCCCGAAGGGGGCCCGGCGACCGGTGGTGCGCTCCCACGCCCCCGTGCGTCGGAGCGTCAGTGCTCGCGCGGGGCGGGGACCACGCGCTCGACCTCCGGATGCACCGTCAGGAGCTGACGCATGGCGCTCTCGGCACCCGCGCCGTCGCCGGAGGCCAGGGCCTCCACCATCCGCGCGTGGTGTGCCACGCAGGTCTCGCCGGGGCGGTCGCAGGAGGTGATGGGGCTGCCGGAGACCTGGAGGGCGGCGGACACGATGCCCGAGAGGTGCTCCAGCATGCGGTTGCCCGCGACCTGGATCAGGAGCGCGTGGAATTCGTTGTCGGCGCGGGCGAAGGTGATCGCGTCGCCCTGGCCGAGGGCGTGGCCCATGATCTCGACCATGTCGGAGAGGCGCTGCTGGACGTCCGGGCGGCCGTGTCCGGCGGCGAGGCGGGCGGCCAGCGGCTCGATCGTCCAGCGGAGCTCGTTGAGCTCGCGGCGCTGGTCGTCGCGCTGGGGGCCGAAGGCGCGCCACTCGATGATGTCGGGGTCGAGGAGGTTCCAGTCGGCGACCGGCCGGACCCGGGTGCCCACGTTGGGGCGGGCGCTGACGAGGCCCTTGGCCTCCAGGACCCGCAGCGATTCGCGGACGACGGTACGGGAGACCTCGAAGCGCTGTCCGATCTCCTCGGGGACCAGCGGCCGGTCCGCGCCGAGGTCGCCGGAGACGATCATCTGGCCGAGCTGCTGGACGAGTTGGCCGTGCAGTCCGCGGCCGCGGCTGCCTGCCGCCCGGCGTCCGACGCGGCTCAACTCGACGTCGGCGCCGTCCCAGTGGGGTGGTCCGACCCGGTCGGAGCCGGCGGCCTCCGCGTAGGGGTAGCGGTCGAGTTCGCCCGGGCCGGCGAGGCCGGTGTCGGCATGGCGGGCGGCGGTCATCATGGCGTGCGCAAGGGTACTCACGAATCCTTTGTCGGCCGTGCCTCCACGACCCTTGAGGTCTTTGGTGAAAAGCACACGAAAGGGTGATCGGTGCCACCTACGCAATTGACGCCTTATCGTAAGGAACCGGGCCTTTTGCGGGGAGTTGCGGTCCGCTTCGCGTGATTCCGTGCGAAGCGGACTTCTACGGTCGCTCCGCAGTCGCCCCCCGCATCGGAACGATCACCAACGGACTCTGGCGCGCAGTCCTGTGAACCCATAGGCGCACAACAGGACCATCAACGACAACACCAGGGCGGTGCCCACGGGTTGGGCCATCACCCGAAGGGCCCCCAGCACGAAGCGGTCCCCTTCGGGCGGCCAGGGCGCGGAGGCCAGGGCGCGCAGCCGGGAGGCGACTCCGCTCGCGGGGTACGCGGACTGCCCCTCCAGGGCCTTGCGCACCAACGGCACGACCGCCACCGGTACGGCGAGCACGGCGCCCAGGCCCGCGAGGGAGGACCGGAAGACCCCGGAGGCGAGCACCCCGGCCCAGGCGCAGCCGACCAGCAGCCCGGCCCAACTCGCGGCCGGGGCGAGCCACTCGGCCGGGGCGCGCAGCGGGGCGGTCCCGAAGACGAGGCGGAGCGCGGCGGCGTCGGCGGTGACCGCGAGGGCCCCGAGCACGAGGGCGAGGGCGGCGCACACCCCGAGCTTGGCGGTGAGCAGCCCCAGCCGGCGGGGCACGGTGCCCCGGTCGGCTGCGAGGGCGGGGTAGCGGTACTCCTCGCCGAAGGCCAGGGCTCCCAGCAGCCCGGCGCCGAGCGCGGCCGGGGGCAGGGGGAGCGGCTCGGGCCACGCGGCGAGGATCCGGTTCTGCGGGGTGTGGCCGGCGCGGGCGAGCACGAGGGCGGTGGCGGCGGAGACGGCGACGACGAGGGCGGCGGTGAGGAAGGGGGTAGCGGTGCCGAAGGCTCGGCGCAGCTCGTAGCGCAGCGGTCGCAGCGGGCCGCCCACGCGGCGCACGGCCGGGGCGGGGCGCGCGGGTCGGGCGTGCCGGGCCCGCCGCGCGAGGGCCCGCGTGCGCCCGGCGGACTCGGGGGCGGGCACCTGGGCGGGAGCGGGCGGGGCCTCGGCGGCCGGTTCGGCGCGGACCCCGGCACCGGACCCGGCGGCGGGTCCGGAGGCGGGTCCGGGGACGGCGCCCGGGCCGGGGACGGGGACGGCGGCAGGGCCGGCGTCGGCGCGGGGTTCCGTGTGGACGCCCGCGCCGGCACCGGCCGTGACGGCGCCCGGGCCGGTGCGGAGCTGTGCGGCGGCTTCCACCCGGGCCTCCACCCGGACCCCCGAGCCGGTCCGGGTGCGGGCCTGCGGCACGGGCGGGACGGGTGCTCCGGTGTCGCCCGTCTCGTCCGCGAGCTGGTGGACCAGTACGCCGTGGCGGAACGCGGCCTCGCCGACCTCGGCGCAGTTGCTCCCGTACACCGAGAGCCGGCTGCCGCTCTCCTCGACGATCTCCACCACCCGGTGCGCGGCCCGTGCCTCCCGGCCCAGTACGTCGGCCAGCCGGGCGGCGTGCGGGGTGCGCACGGCGACCCTGGGCCGCAGGCGGGTGCGCGCGAAGTCCGCGGCGTCCTGGTCGGCGACGAGCCGCCCCGCGGCGATGGAGACGACCCGGTCGGCGCTGCGGGCGGCTTCCTTCGCGTCGTCGGTGGTGAAGAGCACGGCGCCGCCCAGGGAGGCGTGGCCGCGCAGCAGACCGTGCAGCCAGGCCCGTTCCCGGGGGGCAAGCCCTGCCGTGGGTCCGTCGAGGAGCAGGGTGCACGGGTCGGCGAGCATGGCCGCCGCCAGCCCGACCCGGCGGTCCATCCCGGCCGAGAGTGACCCGAGCCGCTGGTCGCGCAGGCCGCCGATGCCGACGACCTCCATCATGGCGTCGGCCCGGGAGGCGGGGACGCCGACGGCGGCGCAGAGCATCCGGAGCTGGTTGCGGACCGTCCGCGACGGGTGCCCGGGGACGTCGCCGAGGAGGACCCCGACCTCGCGGCCGGGATGCGGGATCCGGTGCAGCGGGCGGCCGCGGAAGTAGGTGACGCCGCGGCCGGGTTCGAGTTCGAGCATGAGCCGCAGTGCGGTGGTCTTGCCCGAACCCGGCTCTCCGAGCAGGGCGGTCACGCACCCCGGGCGGGCCTCGAAGGTGAGGTCGTCCACGAGGGGCGGGAGATCTCGACGGGGTGTGCTGGTGAGTCCGATGGCCTGGAGCATCGCTTCTCTCGCGGGGTGTGAGACCGCTTTGCGGCAGCGTGAGTACCGCATGCAAGATAACGCGATATGTCCGATTTTCTACGCAACCGGCCCGCGCCCGTACCGATATGGCCGCAGGCCGGCCCCCGGACGGCGGAGGGCGCCGCCGGGACTCCGGCGGATCAGACCTCCGGGCGCAGCATCGGCGGGTTGAGCAGGGTCGCCCCGCCGGCCCTGAACAGCTGGGCCGGCCGCCCGCCCTGACGGGTGGTCGTCCCCCCGGCGGGCACCAGGAACCCGGGGGTCCCGGTGACCTTGCGGTGGAAGTTGCGCGGGTCGAGCGCCACGCCCCACACGGCCTCGTACACCCGGCGCAGCTCGCCGACGGTGAACTCGGGCGGGCAGAAGGCGGTGGCCAGCGAGGAGTACTCGATCTTCGAGCGGGCCCGCTCGACGCCGTCGGCGAGGATCGTCGCATGGTCGAAGGCGAGCCCGGCGGAGGCCTGGTCGGGGCCTTCGAGGAGTTCGTCGACGGGGGCCCAGCGGGCGCTGTTGGCATCGCCTCCGGCCCGCGGGGCGGGCAGGTCCGGGGCGAGGACCAGGTGGGCCACGCTGACCACCCGCATCCGGGGGTCGCGCTTGGGGTCCCCGTAGGTGGCGAGCTGTTCGAGGTGCGCTCCGTTGTCCACGCCGGGGGCGGCCGGGTCGTGCGCGCACAGGCCGGTCTCCTCGGAGAGTTCCCTGGCCGCGGCGCCCGCCAGGTCCTCGTCCCCGCGCACGAAGCCGCCGGGCAGCGCCCAGCGGCCCTGGAACGGCTGCTCACCCCGTCGCACGACCAGCGCGCAGAGCGCGTGGCGCCGCACGGTGAGCACGACCAGGTCGACGGTGACGGCGAAGGGCGGGAAGGCCGACGGGTCGTAGGGCGACATGCCGCGATCATAGTCGTCTGCCTGACGATAAACAGTCGTTTCGTGATCCCGAGGACGGTGATCTGGACCCCAGTCAGGATCCTCCCGAGCACCAGGGGCCACCGTGCGGGCCTCCCCTCAGCCTCCCAGTTGGAGCCCATCGGCCGCCTCCTCCACCATGCCGACGCCGAGCCGGCTGATCCGGACGGTGAAGGGCTCCCCCGCCACCCGCAGCCCGGAGAGTCGCAGGGCACCGAGGGGGGCGCCCGCCCTGGGGGCCACGGCTACCGTGCCCGCCGGGGCGTCCGGGCGGATGCCGGCGAGGGCGGTGAGCGCGTGGATCCCTGCGGCCGCGGCCACGGCCGCGGGCCGGCAGGCCGCCGGATGCGGCAGGGGCGCGCTGCCCGCGGTGCGCTGCTCGGCGGCGTGCATCTCCGGCAGCCGGTACTCGAAGGCCTCCGCCGCGTCGAGCAGGCCCCGCAGCAGACCGGCGGCCTCCTTCTCGAAGCCCGCCTGGGCCAGCCCGGCCACCGCGACGGCGCTCTCGTGGGCCCGGACCGCTCCCGACCGGTGGCCGAAGGGGTTGTGCCCGGGCTCCCGGGCCGCCATGCTCCGCAATCCCCATCCCGAATCCATGGCGGGGGCTCCCAGCAGCCGGGCGAGCTGTTCGGTGCGGACGGGGTCCAGCAGCCCGGGCGCCATCCGGCCCCCGCCGAGCAGGCCCGTGTCCAGCAGGTGCGCGGCGGCTCCGGTGAGCCGGGGCAGCGGCCGGCCGTCGGGGTGCAGGGCGGCGGCGGGGCGGCCCCCGTCCGGGCCGTCGATCCAGAACCGGGCCCGGAACCTCTCCCGCAGGGCGGCCGCCCACTCCCGCCACTCCCCCGCTCCGCCGCGCCCGCACCCGTCCAGCAGGTCGGCGCCGAGCAGCGCGGCCCGATGCGCGTGGGCCTGGGTCTCGCAGCGCCGGGGCCCCGGGTCGGGGTCGGCCAGGAAACCGTCCTCCCCCAGCGCCCCGCGCAGCCAGTCCAGGCAGCGCTCGGCGACGGGCAGCAGCCGGGCCACCTCCTCCTCGGGCAGGCCCCACCGCCGGGCCTCCGCGAGCACCGCCGGGAAGCCGAGGGTGGCTTCGGTCCCGGTGCAGCCGGGCGGCAGCTGCGGCCCGGCGGCCCGCAGCGGACCCGGGATCTTCCCCGCGTCCGGGCCCCGGCCCCCGGTCTGCCCGCGGGCCAGGATCCGCAGCGTGGCGGCAGCCAGTCCGGTGCCGAGCGGCAGTGCCATCCGCGCGGCCCACAACGACTCCGCCGGGGCCGGCCCGAGCCGCCACGGCACTCCTGCCGCCGCGAAGGCGTCGCCGGGTTCCGCGGGGTCCCGCAGGAGCAGCGCCCGGAGGTCTTCGACGCTGGTGCGGAACCACGCGTCGACCCTCGGGTCGTCCCCCTCCGCGCGGGCTGCGGCCAAGGGGTTCGCCACCTGCCCGGCGGGGGCCCGCGCGGTGCGGTCCCGGGTGGTGCGCAGCTCGATGGTGCGGGACTCGCCGGGGCCGAGGTCGAGCTCCCACCGCAGCAGCCCGGCCGAGGCGAGGGCGTCGTCGGGGGCCGGCTCGGCGGTGGTGACGGCCAGGGCGTCCCCGGTGCTCCAGCGCAGTCCGGCCGCGTGCACCGCGGCAGCGAGCTCCGGCCCGGCGCGGCCGGCGGCCACCGCGGCCAGCTCGGCCAGGTCGGTGCCGAGGGAAACCTCCACGGGCAGGCGCAGGGGGCGGGCGGCGAAGCTGCGCATGGTGATGCGCTCGGTGCCGTCGGCGTGGCGGATCCGTTCGACCCCGATGTCGGGGTCCGGCCCGGGCTCGACCCCGGTGCGGACGGTGGCGGTGAAGGCGGCCCGGTCCGCGCCGAGGCTGCGGCCCTGGACGGCGACCGGGTCCCGCCCGGCGACGCGCAGCACGCAGCGTGAGAGCAGCCTGCGCCCGGAGCGGTAGATCCCGTCGATCCCCCGGCCGGTCAGCTGGCCGTGCTCGGGCGAGATGGCCAGGCAGGGCGCGGCGACACAGATGACCGCCCCGTGCACCGGCGGCAACTCGGCCCGACGCCCGGCACCGGCGGCGGCCGTCTGCCCGGGCACCCCGGCACCGGCACCCGCACCAGCGCCCGGCGGCTGCCCCGCAGCGGCACCCCACCCCGCAGCGATCGAGCCCGCACCGGCACCGGACGCCTGCCCAGGCGGCTGCCCCGGCGGCTGCCCCGGCGGCACGGCAGCCCCCGGCATCGGGCCGGCCGGGCGCTCCGGCGGGCGCTCCGCCGGGTACCCGGGCGCCGATTCCGGCTGGCGGGAAGCTGGGGTGGGAGGGGGCCCGGACGGGCCGCTTCGGGGTACGGGGGGAGCCATGTGCCGCCTTGTCTGCGCTCCGGCCGGTTCTGCGGGGCGGCGGCGCGGCCGGGCCCCCACCACCCCCCAGCTGAACGCCCCCACCCCCGCCCGGGTCACGGGCCCCGGTGGCGGCTGCCCGCCCCGGGCGGGCCGGCTTCGGCGCGGGGGCCGGCCCGCCGCACCCCGCAGGACACCCGCCGGGCCCTGCCGGGGGCTCACTGCCCGCTCCCCTCGGTGCGGCGGGAGGCGCGGCGGCGCTGCCCGGTGCGGCGGCCGGGCGGGCGGGTGGCTCCGGCGGGCCGCTTGCGGCCCGGCTCGCGGCGCCTGCGCTCCTCCCGCAGGCACTCCCGCAGCCCTTCGGGGTCGATGCCCTCGTTGCAGGCGTGGTGGAGGAGCTGGGCGAACCGGTACTCGGCGTCGGCCCGCAGGGCCAGCCCGAACGCGATCCGGGCGGTCGGCTCGTCCCCGGTGGACCATGAGACCCAGCCGGCCAGGGTCAGCGGGGCAGCCGCGTGCTCCCCGTAGGCACCGACGCAGCGCCGGGCCAGGGCCCGCCACAGCCTCAGGGCGGGCGCGGCTTCGTCGTCCTCCATCCACTCGGCGGCGATGTCGCGGATCTCCCGGTCCTGGAGCCCGAGGATCACGGCGGCGGCCTCGTCGTGGCCGAGCAGCGCGTCGTCCCAGTCGTCGGCGAGCGGCCCGCCCTCCGCGGGCGGCGCGAGGGTCAGGCGGCGCATCAGGGTCCGCGCCAGGGCGAGGGTCTGCGCGCCGACCTCCTCCCGGGTCGCCCCGTCGAGGATCCTCGGCACCAGGGCCGTGGCGGCCCGCTCCAGTGCCTCTTCCTGCTCGCCGGCCCAGGCCCCGCAGAGCGGGGTCAGCCGGCTCTCGATCTCCTTGAGGGAGCCCCGGACCTGGAGCCCCGCGAAGGTGGCCGCGGCGGCCATCACCGATGTGCCGGGCGGCGCCAGCGGGTTGCCCTCGGCCGGGCAGCATCCGTCGTCGCCGCAGGTGTAGGACCAGTAGCGGCCGGCGGAGAGGCACAGCGCCTCCAGGACCGGCACGTCCAGGGCGCCGCAGGCGATCCGCAGCCGCTGGGCGAGCGGCCGCAGCCGGGTCATGACCCGCTGCCCGCTCTCGCCGCCCCGGGGGTCCTGGCAGAGGAAGACAACGATGCCGTCGGGCTTGCCGCCGCGCCGTTCGCTGCCGCGGATGAGGCATTCGGCGACCTGCCGGGCGGTGTCCTCCCATTCGGCCGTGGCGGGGGGGATGCCCACGCGCAGGCGGCCGCCGAAGCGTCCGTTCTCGCCGTGTACGGCGACCATGACGAGGGAGTCGGTGGGATGGAAGCCGAGCATGTAGGGCAGCGCGTCGGCCAGTTCCGCCGGGCTGCGCAGGGTGATCTGGGGTTCGGTGGGGACTCCGGAGGGGCTGATGGAGGGCCGTCCGGACGGGCTGGGTGATTCGTGGTTCGTCGTCATGCGTCCGACGGTCCCGTGCCCGGTCCGATCCGGAAACCCCTGTGGATAACCCGTTCGATCTTCAACATCCACAGGTCCGGATCCGCATTGGCGCGATGTCAGAGCCATCGGGTTGCATGGGGGCATGAACGCAGACCTGAGGTCCTCGGCCGATTCCGTACTCGCCCGCCTCGTGGGCGACCCCACGGGCACCGCACGGCTGCGCGAGGACCAGTGGCGGGCGATCGAGGCCCTCGTCGCGCACAAGCGGCGGGCCCTGGTCGTCCAGCGCACCGGCTGGGGCAAGTCCGCGGTCTACTTCGTGGCCACTTCCCTGCTGCGCGCGAGCGGCGCCGGACCGACCGTGATCGTCTCCCCGCTGCTGGCGCTGATGCGCAATCAGGTCGAGGCAGCCGCGCGGGCGGGCATCCACGCGCGCACCATCAACTCCGCCAACCCGGAGGAGTGGGAGGGCATCCAGGCCGAGGTGGCGGCGGGCGAGGTCGACGTCCTGCTGGTCAGCCCCGAGCGGCTGAACAATCCGGACTTCCGCGACCAGGTGCTCCCCAAGCTGGCGGCTGCCACGGGCCTGCTCGTGGTCGACGAGGCGCACTGCATCTCAGACTGGGGACACGACTTCCGTCCCGACTACCGCCGGCTGCGCACGATGCTCGCCGATCTCCCGCCGGGCGTCCCCGTGCTGGCGACGACCGCCACCGCCAACGCCCGGGTGACGGCCGACGTCGCGGAACAGCTCGGCACGGGGGCCGGCACGGACGCGCTGGTGCTGCGCGGCCCGCTGGACCGCGAGAGCCTGAGCCTGGCGGTCCTGGCCCTGCCCGACGCCGCGCACCGGCTGGCCTGGCTCGCCGACCACCTCTCCGAGCTGCCGGGGTCCGGAATCATCTACACCCTGACGGTGGCCGCCGCCGAGGAGGTCACCGCCTACCTGCGCCACCGCGGCCACACGGTGTCCTCGTACACCGGCAAGACGGAGAACGCCGACCGCGAGCAGGCGGAGAGCGACCTCCAGGCCAACCGGGTGAAGGCCCTGGTGGCGACCTCCGCCCTGGGGATGGGCTTCGACAAGCCCGACCTGGGCTTCGTGGTGCACCTGGGCTCGCCGTCGTCCCCCATCGCCTACTACCAGCAGGTCGGCCGGGCCGGCCGCGGGGTGGAGCACGCCGAGGTCCTGCTGCTGCCGGGCCGTGAGGACGAGGCGATCTGGCAGTACTTCGCCTCGGTGGCCTTCCCCCCGGAGGAGCAGGTGCGCCGCACCCTGGACGTGCTGGCCCAGGCGGGGCGCCCGCTCTCGCTGCCCGCGCTGGAGCCGCTGGTGGACCTGCGCCGCACCCGGCTGGAGACGATGCTGAAGGTGCTCGACGTGGACGGAGCCGTCCACCGGGTGAAGGGCGGCTGGACCGCCACCGGCGAGCCCTGGGTGTACGACTCCGAGCGGTATGCCTGGGTCGCCCGGCAGCGGTCCGCCGAGCAGCAGGCGATGCGGGACTACGCGGCCACGACCGCCTGCCGGATGGAGTTCCTGCGCCGCCAGCTCGACGACGAGGAGGCCGCCGCCTGCGGCCGCTGCGACAACTGCGCCGGCGCCCGCTTCACGGCGGACGTCTCCGGCGCCGCGCTGGACACCGCGCGGGGCGAACTGGGCCGCCCCGGAGTGGAACTGGAACCGCGCAGGATGTGGCCGACCGGCCTCGCGGCGGTGGGCGTGGACCTCAAGGGGCGGATCCCGGCCGGGGAGCAGTCGTCGACCGGGCGCGCCCTGGGCAGGCTGTCCGACATCGGCTGGGGCAACCGGCTGCGTCCCATGCTGGCCCCGCAGGCGGCCGACCAGCCCGTTCCGGACGATGTGGCGCAGGCCGTGGTGGCCGTGCTCGCCGACTGGGCCCGGGGTCCCGGTGGTTGGGCCTCGGGGGCCGCTGACGCTCCGGCCCGGCCGGTGGGCGTGGTCGCGCTGCCTTCGCGCAGCCGTCCGCAGCTGGTCGGCTCCCTGGCCGCGCGCATCGCCGAGGTGGGGCGGATCCCCCTGCTGGGGGCGCTGGAATACACGGATCAGGCGCCGCAGTTCGGGCTGCCGTCCTCGAACAGCGCCCAGCGGGTCCGCGGGCTCCACCAGGCGTTGACCGTGCCGCCAGCCCTGGCGGCGAGCCTTTCCGAGGTCCGGGGTCCGGTGTTCCTCGTCGACGATCGCGCGGAGAGCGGATGGACCCTCGCGGTGGCCGCCCGGCTGCTGCGGCGGGCGGGGGTCGAGGGGGTGTTTCCGCTGGTGCTCGCGCTCCAGCCGTAGCGGAATGCGTCATCCTCGGCGTGGCGGGGCAAGGATATGAGCGGCATACCGGCGAATTCCGGTCCGCGGCCGCAAATGCTCATTGCCCCATCCTCGCGGGCCACGCGAGAATCGGAGTGCTCCCGCTCGGCTCGTCGGCACTCTCCTGGGCCGCGCTGCGGCGCGCCCACACCTCAGCCGTGCCCGTACGCGGGCGTGTACCCGAAGGGAGGACCGTGACCTTCGGATTCGCCCCGTCCTCGACCACGTCACTGGCAGCGGCGGCCGGTGGCGCAAGCCGGCACGGCAGACTGCTCGAACCCTCCGAGTGGACGGCGGCGGGGGTTCCCCTGCTCCGCAATCCGCGCGAGGTGGTCAGCGGGCTGCACTCCCGGCACAGCCCCGCTCCGTCCACCGCCGTCATAGCCGTGCTCGGCCCCGAGGAACAGCTCGTCGCGAGCGCCTCGTTCGTGCAGAAGTCCGCTTCGGCGGACGGCTGGGAATACCGCAACGCGCTGCTTTCGCGGCTGCGCCGGGTCATCCCGCACGACCTGCGGCGCCGGACCCCGGTCCGGACGGCGGTGCTGATGTACTGCCGTGACGGCGACGAGCGCTGGACCGAGGAGGACGGTGCCTGGATGTGGGGGCTGCGCGATGCCTGCACCCTGCACGGGCTGCGCTGCGGCGCGTACATCACGCTGACCCGCGGCGGCTGGCAGGTGGTGGGTGAGGGCCGGGGCGGGCGGCGGCCCGGTTCGGACTCCCGGCCCGAGCCGCTCGGCTCCCTGACCCCCGAGCGCACGCCGCTGACCCTGAGCACCGTGGGCGGCATGCCGGAGCCCCTGCGCCGGACCGCCGCGCGCTAGGACGCAGCCGGCGGACCCGGGCACCGACGTCCTGGGAGCGACGGCGCCGGCGGCAGGACCTGCACGCCGTCGGGAGCCGTCGGGAGCCGTCACGCACCGCCGCGTACGGGCGGGGGCAGCCCTCACGGCCGTACTCCCGGGGAAGGGGGTACGGCTGGTCGGGCTTCGGACTTCAGCGGGGCCGGCCCACGGCCCGCCCCGCCCCTCGCCCGTGCGGGATACGGGGCGTCAGACGCCCGCACCCAGTACGGAGTTGATCTGCTTGACGTCGCCGCACACGATCAGCAGCGCACCCGCCCGGGCGAGCGCCACCGGCAGTGCGGTGGAGGTCGCCGCGGCCGGTCCGCCGTTGGCCGCGAAGACCACGACGGGGCGGCCGGAGGCGCGCTGCACGTGCGCCGCGTCCGCGTAGAAGACGTCGTCCCCGGCGTCGTGCTGGGCCCAGTAGGAGGCCTCGCCGAAGGACAGTTCGTGGGCGGCCCACGGGTGCGGGTCGCCGGTTGTGATCACCAGGATCTCGCCGGGCGCGCGCCCGGTGTCGAGCAGCAGGTCCACGGCCTCCTCGGCCGCGTCCAGCGCACCCTCGGCGGAGGCCGGGATCAGCTGGACCTGCGGGACCGCCGCCGAGACGGACGGTGCGGTGGGGGCCGCGGGAACGGGCCCGGGGGTGGTCTCCGCCGCGCGCGGCGCGGGCGGACCGGGCCGGGGGGCGACACCCGCGCGGCTCGCCGCCGCGGGGGAGGGACCGGGGCGCCCGGGCCGGGGAACGGCTACGGGACGCGGACCAGGTACAGGGCGGGGGGTCTGCGCGGTGCGGCTCGCGGCCGGCGTGACGCGGGGACCCTGGGCACTCTCGTGAATCTGAGGCTCCTCGATGGCGGGGGTGAGAGGCATGAGTTGATATCTATCAAACACCGGTACGAAACGTACCGGTTGGTGGCACGTGGGTGCGATCAGAAATCGAAGCCGAGTTGGCCTCCGTTTTCCAGCTCAATCGCTTCCTCGCTGCGGCGCACCTTCTTCAAGTGCCGCCACTGGGGCAGTGCGTCGAGGTAGGACCACGAGAGCCGGTGGTACGCGGTGGGCCCGCGCACCTCCAGCGCGGCCCGGTGCACCGGCGAGGGGTAGCCCGCGTTCGCGGCGAAGGCGAAGTCCTCGATTCCGTCGCCCGGTTCGCCGAGTTCGGCCATCATCCGGTCGCGCCGGACCTTGGCGATCACCGAGGCCGCGGCCACGGCGACGCAGGACTGGTCGCCCTTGATGACCGTACGGACCAGCCAGGGCGGGCCGAGGTAGTCGTGCTTGCCGTCGAGGATCACCGCGTCGGGCCGCACCGGGAGTGCCTCCAGCGCGCGTACCGCCGCGAGCCGCAGGGCCGCCGTCATCCCGAGTTCGTCGATCTCCTCCGGGGAGGCGTGCCCCAGGGCGTGCGCGGTGACCCAGTCCTCCAGGACCTCGAGCAGCGCGTCGCGCCGCTTCGGGGTGAGCAGTTTGGAGTCGGTGAGCCCCTCGGGCGGGCGGCGCAGGCCGGTGATCGCCGCGCAGACGGTGACGGGACCGGCCCAGGCCCCTCGTCCGACCTCGTCGACCCCGGCGATGACCTTGGCGCCGGTGGTTGCACGGAGGGAGCGTTCGACGGTGTGGGTGGGTGCTTCGTACGGCATGGCGCCAGCAAGGTTACGCCGCCCCGGGCCGCCTGCACACCCCGGCCCGGGGCAAGCGGCGCCGGGGCGTGTCCGCGGGGCCGCGCGGCGTGCGCGCGCCGCCCCGTCCGGAGCCCCTCCCCGGTGTTCGCGGGGTGCCCGTGCGGGCCCGGCCGCGGGCGCCGGCGGGCTCGTACGGAGGCCTCCGGCCGGGCTTCCCGACGGTTCACACCCGGAGCATCGGCACCATCAGCCCGTCGATCATCTCCGCGATCTCGACGTCCGGCCATTCGCTTCCGCACACCTTCGCGCGGTACATGAGCATCGCCGGAATCACCTCGGTGAGCATGGGACTCGTGGCGTCGGGCCGGACATCTCCCCGCTCGATTCCACGCTGGAACAGCCCTCGTATCACCTCGTGCGCCGGCTCGTGCAGGCCCTTCCAGATCACCTCTCGGAACAGTCCGGCGTGGGCGTGGTCGCATTCGTGAAGCACCGCGCGGAGTGCCACCCCGGCCTGGGAGCGCATGACGTCCCGCATCCGCACGCACAGCCGGTACAGGTCCTCGCGCACCGATCCGTGGTCGGCGATCTCCCCCAGTGCGGGCAGCCCCGCCCGCAGCACCTCTGCCACCAGATCGGTCTTGGTGGGCCAGCGCCGGTAGACGGCCGCCTTGCCGGTGCGCGCCCCGGCCGCGACCGCCTCCATGGTGAGGGCGTTCCAGCCGACGGTGCTGAGCTGCTCCAGGGCCGAGTCCAAAATCGCCCGTTCGAGCGCCGGCCCCCGCCTGCGCACCGGCGCCGCCCCCTCCGGCCAGCCCGAATCCGCCATGCCCGTACCTCCGACCGGCCCGCGCGTTTCCCGCGCACATTTTCAGCCTTAGTGAACGCTTGCGTTCCCTACATCCGGGCTCCTACCGTGGACCCGCAGTGAACGAATGCGTTCACTATTTCACTTCGGGGGGATCCACAGTGACAAGCGCTCAACTCGCCCCGCCCCGGATACCGGGGGCCGCCCGACGGCCCGGACGTCCAGGGGTGGCGCTCGCCGTCATCGCCGCCAGCCAGCTCATGGTCGTCCTCGACGCGACCATCGTGAACATCGCGCTCCCGCACATCCAGACGGCGCTCTCCTTCTCCACCACCGACCTGTCCTGGGTGATCAGCGCCTACACCCTCGCCTTCGGCGGACTGCTGCTGCTCGGCGGCCGGGCCGGCGACATCCTGGGCCGACGCCGCGTCTTCGTGGCCGGAATCCTGCTGTTCACCCTGGCCTCCCTGCTCGGCGGCTTCGCCCAGGAGCCCTGGCAGCTGATGGCGGCCCGCGCCCTCCAGGGCGTCGGCGGGGCCATCGCCTCGCCGACCGCGCTCGCCCTGATCACCACGACCTTCGCCGAAGGCCCCGACCGCAACCGCGCCTTCGGGGTCTTCGCCGCCGTGTCCGCCGGCGGCGGCGCCGTCGGCCTGCTGGCCGGCGGCATGCTCACCGAGTGGCTCGACTGGCGGTGGGTGCTCTTCGTCAACGTGCCGATCGGCGTGCTCATCGCCGTCCTCGCCCCGCTCTACATCAACGAGTCCGAACGCCACCCGGGCCGCTTCGACGCGGCCGGCGCGCTCACCTCGACCGGCGGGATGGCCTCGCTCGTCTACGGGTTCATCCGCGCGTCCGAGGACGGCTGGCGCGACTCGCTGACCATCGGCTCCTTCGCCGCCGCCGTCGTCCTGCTCGGCCTCTTCGTGCTCATCGAGTCGCGCGCCGCCGAACCGATCATCCCGCTACGGATGTTCGCCGACCGCAACCGCGCCGGCACCTACCTGATCATGCTCGGTCTCGCCGCCGCCATGTTCGGCATGTTCTTCTTCATCGTCCAGTTCGTGCAGAACGTGCTGGGCTTCTCACCCATCCAGTCCGGCGTCGGCTTCCTGCCGGTGACGGTGGCGATCATCGCCGCCGCCGGGCTCTCGCAGCGCTTCCTGCCGCGCCTGGGCCCCAAGCCGTTCATGGTCACCGGCTCGGCCCTCACCGGGATCGGCCTGGCCTGGCTGACCTTCATCCGCACCGACAGCACCTACCTGTCCGGCGTGCTCGGCCCGATGCTGCTGTTCGGCTTCGGCATGGGCCTCAACTTCGTCACCCTCACCCTCACCGCAGTCTCCGGCGTGGCACCGCAGGAGGCGGGCGCGGCCTCCGGGCTGCTGAACGCCAGCCAGCAGGTGGGCGGTTCGCTCGGCCTGTCGATCCTGGTCACCGTCTTCGGCACCGCCGGGCGCGACGAAGCCGCCAAACAGGTCCCGGACTTCATGGCGCACGCTGAACCGGAGCAGCTGGCCGCCTTCAAGGAGACCGGGCAGCTGCCGGACCCCTGGGGGGACCTCGTCCTCACCCAGGGCATCTCCACCGCCTTCATCGCCGCCGTCGCCATGGCGGGGCTGGCACTGGCCACCGCGCTGCTGGTGATCCGGGTGCGCAAGAGCGACCTGGAGGCCCTGAGCGGAGCCGCCGCCGAGGCCGGCCCCGCGGCCTGAGCGCGCGGCCCCGTACGAGCCGTACGGCCACCGCCTGGACAGACGTACGAGGAGCACCGGGCGCGGAGCCACCCCCGCGCCCGGCACCCTCCCGCCCGGCACCGGCGCCACCCGGCCGGGGCCCCTCAGCAGCCGGTACCCGTCAGCCGGGCAGGCCGGGCAGCCACGCCGGGAGCGCCTCGGTCCGGTCCAGCCAGGCCTGCGGCAGCGCCGCGTCCCCGCGCCCGCCCAGTACCCCGCCGACGATCGCGCAGGTGGTGTCCACGTCGCCGCCCACCTGTGCGGTGGTCCAGAACGCCCGCTCGAAGTCGTCCAGCGCCCGGGCCGCCGACCACAGCGCGAAGGGCACCGTGTCGTGGGCGCTCGTGCGCCGCCCGCAGCCCAGCACCGCGGCGACCGTGGTCGCGTCGCCGTAGTCCAGCATGTCCCGCGCCCTGCGCACCCCCGCGCCGACGGCGCTGCGCGGCACCAGTGCGATCACCCCGTCGAGCAGGTCCGCGGCGGTCGGCGCCCCCGCCGGGGACGCCGCCAGCGCGGCCGCGGCGGCGACGGCCATCGCCCCGCACACCGCCTCGCGGTGCTGGTGGGTGGTGTAGGCGGAGATCTCCGCCTGGTGCGTGGCCTGCTCGGGGTCGTCCGCGTACCAGGCGCCGAGCGGGGCGATCCGCATGGCGGCGCCGTTGCCCCAGGAGCCCTGGCCGTTGAAGAGCTCGGCGGCCAGCGTGCGCCAGTCCTCGCCCTCCCGGACGAGGCGCAGCATCCGGTTCACGGCGGGCCCGTAGCCGCGGTCGAAGTCGTGGTGGTCGGCGAAGGAGGCCGCCAGCGCGTCCTGGTCGACGCGGCCGTGCGTGGCGAGCACGGCCAGCACCGAGCAGGCCATCTCGGTGTCGTCGGTCCACTGCCACGGCTCGCTGCCGGCCGGCAGCTCGCGCCGCTTCAGCAGCGGATAGTTGACGGGAACGAAGTACTGGGAGCCCAGGGCATCCCCCAGGGCCAGCCCTCGGAGGCTGGACAGGGCGCGTGCGTAACGCGTTTCGGAAGTGGAGTCAGCGGTCATCGCGCGTCACTTTAGCCGTCCAGGTCATAAGGCTCGGGTGTGGTCCACCGCTCAAACGGGCGGTCCATCCGGTACCGGCCGTCGGGTCCGAGCAGCAGGACGCGGTATTCGCCGTTGCCCGGGTTGGACAGGGCCTCGAACTCGGCCACCGACCAGTGGAACCAGCGCATGCAGAACAGCCGCATCGTCAGGCCGTGGGTGACCAGCAGGACGTTCTCGGGATGGTCCGGGGCCTCGAAGCTGCGGTAGAGGCTCTCCAGGAAGGAGCCGACGCGGTCGTAGACGTCGGCGCCCGACTCGCCCTGCGCGAAGCGGTAGAAGAAGTGCCCGTACGCGTCCCGGTACGCCTTCTGGAGCTTCACGTCGTCGCGGTCCTGCCAGTTCCCCCAGTCCTGCTCGCGCAGCCGGGGCTCCTCTCGCATGCGTACCCGCGCCGGGTCCAGCCGCAGTTCGCGGAAGGTCTGCAGGGTCCGGCGGTAGGGGGAGACGTACGCGCTGATGCTCTCCTCGCCGAAGAGCTCGCGCAGCCGCTCCCCCGCGGCCGCGGCCTGCTCGTGGCCGGTGCGGGTCAGCCGCAGGGCGTGGTCGGGCTCCCGCTCGTACACCGTGTCATCGACGTTTCCCTCCGATTCCCCGTGCCGGACTAGGACGATGCGCCGTGGTCGAACCATCCCCCGACCCTATTCGGCCGCCGGGACGGGTACGCCCCGGGCACGCCGGTCGGGGGTGACGCTTGTCCTACGGTCATACCGTCCAGCCGGGTTCGAGGTCGACGACGTCCCCGGTGAGCGCCTCCACATCGGCCTCGGTCTGGGCGCGCAGCGAGAGCCGCTCGACCCGCTCCTGCCGGTACTTGCCGTGCTCCGCCGCCGCCCGCCACATCGACAGCACCAGGAACTCCCGCCCGGGCGCCTCCCCGAACAGGCCCCGGATCATCCCGGGCGACCCCGCCATGGCGGGGTTCCACACCTTCTCCTGCATCAGCGCGAAATGGTCCACGCGCCCTTCCCGCACGCGGGTGTGGGCGACGCGCACCACATCGGCGTCGCTGAAGCGCGGCTCGAAGCCGGTCTTCACGTCGAAGCGGTGGTCGAAGAGCGTGACCCGGGCATCGGTGTAGGTGCCGTTCTGTGAGGCCGCCAGTCTGTCGTGCGAGCGGGCCATGAACGAGTCGTAGAAGGAACGGCTCTCCCAGAACGCGAAGACATGCGCGACCCCCTGCCGGCCTCTGCTCCAGCCGCCGCCCTGGCCCCGGAATCCCGGTTCGCCGGGCAGCCCCGCCCACTTGCGCTGCCCGCGCTCGAACCCGCGTCGGTCCGTCACCGTGCAGCGAATCCACTTGACCAGCACCGCGCCATCGTACGGGCCGGGCGCGGTCCGGGTCAGTCCCCGGAGCGGTGGATCCGTACCAGTTCCGCCGCATCCCGATCGGGCAGCCGAAGCCCGAACTCCCGGTCGAGGAGGGCGGGCAGCCGGCCGGAGTCCACCGGCTCCCGCTCGGTCCGCCCGTCGGGGAACAGGTGCGTCAGCTCGCGCCCGACGAGCGTCTTGCGCACGGCGTCCCCCGGGAGCTGCACGATGGCCTTCCCGACGAAGGAGGACCGGGGGTGCGTGGAGCTGTAGTGGTTCAGCACGACGTAGTCCACGGGGTGGTACCGCTGCGGGGAGAAGGCGTACAGGTCCCGCCAGTCCTCCCCGCGGCGGGTCCGGAGCACGAGGACGCCTTCCTCCTCCTCGTGGACCGCGTACGTCCACGGGCCCTGGCACACCTCGGTGCCGGGCCGCGCGAGCGGGACGGGCTCGCGCGGGCCCATGGAGCCGAATCCGGCGTCGCAGAGCCACGGTTCGCCCTCGACGGTGACGACGAGCATCGCGTGCGTCACCGCCAGCAGGGAGTCGCCCCGCGTACGGTTGCGGGCACCGCGCCCGGAGACCTCGAAGCCGATCCGCTCCAGGGCAGCGGCCAGCAGCGAGTTCTGCTCGTAGCAGTAGCCACCCCTGCGGGCGTGCACGAGCTTGTCCTCCAGAGCCTTGACCTCCAGCTCGACGGGGCGGCCGAGCAGGACGTCCAGGCTCTCGAAGGGGATGGCGGCGGTGTGGGCCCGGTGCACCTCGTACAACGTCCCGAGGTCCGGCCGGAGTTCCCCCGCCGCCCGTCCCGTCCCGCCGCCGAGCCCGATCCGCGCCAGGTACGCGTCCAGGTCCAGTTCGTCACCGCTCCACATGGCTTCCCGCTCCCCCGCCGTGAAATCCCCGTGCCCGCGCGTGCCTGGGCCCCGCACAATGATCGCCATGACCGCCCTGCACACCAACCCCCTCTTCGCCCGTCTGGCCACGGCGGAACGCGTCCTCGTCGCCGGCGCCGGCGGGGGCTTCGACATCTACTCGGGCCTGCCCATCGCGCTGTCGCTTCTGCACCAGGGCAAGGAGGTGTACCTGGCGAACCTCTCCTTCTCCACCCTCGCCGGGCTGCCCGCCGAGGAGTGGGCGGCCCCCGACCTGGCCGTCGTCACCCCCGACTCCGCGCCCCACCTGTCCTACTTCCCGGAGCGGACCCTCGCGCAGTGGCTCCGGCTGCACCGCTACCCCTCGACGGTGTACGCCTTCCCCCAGGTCGGGGTGCAGCCGCTGCGCGCCGCCTACCGGGCGCTGATCGGCCTCCACCGGATCGACGCGGTGGTGCTCGTCGACGGGGGCACGGACATCCTGATGCGGGGCGACGAGGCGGGCCTCGGCACGCCGGAGGAGGACCTGACCAGCGTGGCGGCGCTGGCCGCGCTGGACGACGTACCGGAACGGCTCGTGGTGTCGGTCGGCTTCGGCGTGGACGCGTACCACGGGGTCAGTCACGCCCTGGTCCTGGAGAACATCGCGGCGCTGGAACGGGACGGGGCGTACCTCGGCGCCTTCTCGATACCACGGGCCACTCGGGAGGGGGCACTCTTCCTGGACGCGGTGGCCCATGCCCAGGACCACACGCCGGACCGTCCGAGCATCGTGGCGGGGTCGGTCGCGGCGGCCGTCCGCGGCTCCTTCGGCGACGTCCGGTTCACCGAACGCACCCGGGGCAGCGAGCTCTTCGTGAACCCGCTGATGTCCCTGTGCTTCGCCTTCGAGCTGCGCGGGCTCGCCGACCGCTGCCTCTACCTGGACCGCATCGAGGACACCCACCTGATGCGCCAGGTCCACTCCAGGATCGCGGAGTTCCGCGAGGACCTGGTCACCCGGCCCTCCCGGGCGATCCCCCACTGACTGACGGACGGCCGGACGAACGACGGGCGGGGGGGGGGGGGGGGGGGGGGGGGGGGGGGGGGGGGGGGGGGGGGGGGGGGGGGGGGGGGGGGGGGGGGGGGGGGGGGGGGGGGGGGGG
>NZ_JBVJWV010000039.1:38553-70124 GCF_055602105.1 Streptomyces sp. NPDC037421 | reverse complement strand
TCCCCCCTCCCCCACCCCCCCCTCCCCCCCCCCTCCTCCCACCCCCCCCCCCCCCCCCCCCCCCCCCCCCCCGGCCGGGGCACCTGGTTTTTCAGGCGAGCAGCCGCTCCCGCAGCCGGGCCGTGGTCCCGTGGGTGATGCCGACGGCCTCGGTGAGGTACCCGGACGGGGAACCGTAACGGCTGGTCAGGTCGGCGAGGACCAGCTCCATCACGGTGGCCGGGGCGCGGCCGTACGAGGGCCAGCGCATCGTGCGGCCCGGGTTGGCGGCGTGCCAGTCGGCGGTGAGGCGCTCGGTGGCGAGCTCGGTGAGGGCGAAGTCGGCCAGGATCTCTTCCTCGGGGACGTCGAGCAGGGTCAGGAGCAGGGCGGCGATCAGGCCGGTGCGGTCCTTGCCGGAGGTGCAGTGGAACACGGCGGGGCCGGGGCCGTCGGCGATGAGCTCGATGGCCCGCCGGATCTCGTCCGCGCCGTCCTCGGCCACCTCCGCGAAGCGGTCGGCGAGGTAGCGCCAGGGGTCGAGGTCCGGGTCGATCTCGGCCTGGTCGTAGGGGCGGTGCTCGATGCTGAGGTTGGCGTACGCGAAGCGCTCGGGCTCCGGTATCCGGCCCTTGGCCTCGATCTCCCAGGGGTAGCGCAGGTCGATGACGGTGCGGACGCCGAGCCCGAGGAACCGGTCCCAGTCGGCGCCGCCCAGCTTCCCGAGGGAGTCGGCCCGGTAGAGGCTCCCCCAGCGGACGGCCCGGCCGTCGGCGGAACGGTAGCCGCCGAGGTCTCGGAAGTTGTGGAGGCGGTCGAAGGGGATGTGGCGCGGGCCGGCCTGGGTCAACTGTTGCTCCTGGGCGTGGGATTGGCTCTGAAGTGGCCAGAATGCCTCAGGCCTCGCCGGGTTCCGGGCGGTCGGGGGAGGTGATCTCCCACACCCCGTCCACCTCGACGGCGGTCCAGCCCCCGGGGAGGTCGAGGGGGCGGGCGAGGGTGACACCGGTGAAGGCGGCCTGTCCGTGGAAGAGGACGTCGGCCAGCGAGAGGGCGGCCCGGAAGTCGCAGTCCTCGAAGGTGACGGAACCCTCGAAGAGGGCCCCGTCGAAGACGGTGTCGCCCTTGAACTCGCCGCGCAGGAAGCGTGCCGAGCCCCGGAAGACGGCTCCGGCGAAGCTGCCGCGCGCGGTCTCCGTCTCCGTCTTCGAGTCGACCCACCGGAACATGCCCTCGAACACGGCGCCGTCGAAGCCGACCGGTTCCGTGTACACACTGTTCTTGATCAGGACCGGGCCCCGGAAGAGAGCGCCCTCGAAGGCCGTCCGCTCCCCGAACCAGGTCGTGTCGAACGCCGCCAGGCCGTGGAAGAGGGTACGGGCGAAGGCGGCCGGGCCGTCGAAGCGGGCGTCACGGAAGACCGCCTCGCCCTCGCAGACCATGGACTCGAAGTCCGACTCGAACGCGAAGCGGGAGCCGACCGCGGACAGCGGACCCTCGCACACGACGCGCGCGAAGGACACCGGGCCCCGGAAGAAGCACTCTCCGAGCGACGTACGCCCCTTGAAGACGGCCCGGTCGAAGTCCGCCCCCGCCCGCACCGCCATCCCGTCGAACACCGCCTCCTCCTCCATGACGGCGCGCCCGAACGAGACGTCCTCGTCACAGGTGACCTGGGCGAACTGCGCCGCGCTGACGAAGACGGCGCGCTCGAAGGAAGCCGCCTCCTCGAAGGCGGCCCCTTCGAACGCCGCCACCTGCTCGAAGACGGCACGGCCGAAGGAGGCCGCACCCGCGAAGGTGGCGCCGTCGAAGCC
This sequence comes from Streptomyces sp. NPDC037421, assembly GCF_055602105.1. Classification (NCBI taxonomy): domain Bacteria; kingdom Bacillati; phylum Actinomycetota; class Actinomycetes; order Kitasatosporales; family Streptomycetaceae; genus Streptomyces; species Streptomyces sp. NPDC037421. The sequence goes on along the minus strand of NZ_JBVJWV010000039.1, from coordinate 68,328 downwards.
CGCCACCTCCCTGAAGACGGCGCGGTCGAAGGACACGTCCCGGCCGAAGGTCGCCCCGGCGAAGCCCGTCAGGCCCTCGAACACGGCGCGCGTGAAGTCGGTTTCGCCGTTGAAGACGGCATCCGCCGCCGCCCAGTCGTCCTTGAAGCACGCCCTCGCGAAGGCGGCCGAGTCCAGCACGACCGACCCCGTCCGCGGGTCCCGCACCGCGTCGAGCACCCTCCCCAGCAGTCCCCCCTCGAAGGTGGTCCCCCGGAAGTCGACGGACGAGGCGGGCTCCAAGGTGCCCAGGTAGGCGTCCTGCTCGGAGCGCGGCAAGTGGGCCAGGCAGCTCTGGCGGCCCGGCACTCTGATGCCGGTGCACCCTGCCGGGCTCCCGCTGGTGGCGCCGAAGCCGCAGCGGGGCCAGACGGACTCCTCCAGGCGGTACGTCTCCGCGTCCGCCAGCAGCTCCGCCACCCGGCTGGGATCTCCGGCGAGGAACCATCCGCCCGGCTCCTCCCCCAGCGGTTCGAGGGGCCGCAGGGACAGCGGTCCGAGGATGTCGCGGAGTTCCTCGTACAGCGTCTGGGAGAGGGTGAGCACGAGACGCAGGGTGTGGTCCGGGCCGCTGGTCCTCACCCACGCGGTGACCGTGCGGCTCTGGAGGAGCCGGTCGGCAACCCCCTCCTCGTCCCCGACGCCGTGGGCCGCCAGGGCCACGGCCAACGGCGGGCCGGGCAGGCTGTCCCGGTCCGTCAACCGGTGCAGCGCGAGCAGCATCCGTCCGGTCTTGGCGAAGGCGCCGGGTCCGGGCAGGGAAACCCGTACCCCCGCCGGTCCGTCTTCCGGCCGGCCGGTGACCTCGGCCTCCGCCATCGCCGCTGCCAGCAGGTCGGTCAGCTCCCGGCGCGGGGGGCTTCCGGGGCTGTAGCCACCCTCGCCGCCCCGCACGGCCACGGTGACACCGGTCCCGTACGCCCGTTCATCCAGCGCGTCCCGGAACCCGTCCTGCGCGAGCAGGGCCTCGGCCGTCAGGAAGACCATCCGGTCGGGCCGGACGGTGTGCACGACACCGATCAGGCTCCCGTCGCGGGAGACCGGGGAGCCCCGGAACTGGTGCCAGTCCCCCAGGTCGACGGGGAAGCGGAGCAGCTCCCCGTTGCGGGCACCGGCGGACAGCAGCACCTGGCCGAAGAAGGAACGCGGGGCCTGGTCCTCCCCGAACCCGTCGACGACGGCCTCCGCCTCCGCGGCCCCGTCCGCCGACGACACCCCCCAGCCCGGAGCGAGGAACCGTCGCGGGTCCGCCAGGTCCGTCTCGCTCTCCAGCAGCAGCACCCGCGGGCCCGCCTCGTCCCACCACACGGGCCGGCAGGCGACTTCCCTGCCGTCCGCCGCCCGCACCCAGGCGACGGCGTCCCGGGGCTGCTCCACGTCGCCGACGGTCAGCACCAGCCGGGGGCCGAGCAGGGTGCCCACCTCGCGCGGCTCCGCCAGCGGCTCGAAGCGCACCTGCACGACGGCGTCCCGCACCCCGCGCCGTTCGGCCAGCCGGACCTCGAACGTCCTCTCCGCCACAGGCACCTCGGCCGGCCGCTCCGCGAACGGCAGGGCCCCCTCCGGGACCCGGCGGCGCCCCTGCGCACCCGTCGTGACCCGGGTCGCGGAGAAGTCGGGGCCGGTGCCCCGGTGGCGGTACATGAACTCCCAGACCCGGCGGCGCACGAGCTCCCGGACGGCGGCGACGTCCCCGCGCAGCTGGGAGCCGAGCAGCACCTCCCGTACCCCCGGCAGGAAGTCGAACTCCGCCTCCTCCGGCCGCTGCTGCCCCTCCCACGGGGCGAAGAGCCCCCCGAGGGCCACCTCCGCCAGGTGCCCGTGCTCCGAGTCGCGCAGCAGGGAGCGCCGTACGAGGGTCATCACGGGCAGCGTCAGCGGTACGGCGGCCAGGTGGGCGGCGAGCTGCTGGGCGGTCGGGGAGGCGCTCGCCCGGAACCGTTCGACCGCCTCCAGCGCGGTCGTGTCCCGGCGCGGCGGGCCGGTCGCAGCGGACGGCGAAGGGTACGGGCCGGACGGCGCCCCGGGTCCACAGCCGTTCGGGCAGCACGTTCAGCACGGCCACGGCGTTGTGGGCGCTCCAGTGCCGCAGGACGCCCAGCAGCGGGGTCTCCTGCCAGCCCCCGGCGACGGTGTCGGAGACGAGGAGGATCAGCCGCCGCCCGGCGGGGTCGGCCAGCTCCAGCGGGTTGCGGGGCGGGCCGCCGCGGCCCCGGGCGAGCATCGGGGTGCCGCCGGGGGCGGTGCCGGTGAGCTGCCAGGTGCGGACGTCGCGGAAGACCCCGCTGCGGGTGAACACCCCGCGCAGTTCGGCCACCAGGTCGGCCCACAGGAGCATCGAGGGGTGGGTGTCGACGACGAGGGCCAGGTCGAGCCAGCGGCTCTCGGCGGGGCGCAGGACCGGGGTGGGGACCATCGCCTCGATGCTGCGTTCCACGGTGAGCTGCTCGTCCAGCTCCTCCCCCGGCCCGCCGATGGATCGGCGTCCCACGGGGCGCAGCGACCGCATCAGGGCGAGCGGGTCGTCGAGGGAGGCGGTGCGGGGCAGCCGCAGCGGTACGCCGCGCCGTGCGGGCGCGTCGGCGCCGGACGCGGCGGGCGGCTCCGGCCGGGCGCGACCGGCGGGGAACAGCTGGACGGCCCCTTCCGCGGCCTGGCCGGGCCGGCCGGGTGCGGGGTCGTTGTGGCGCGGGGACGGCTGCGGGGCCTCGTCCGGGCCGTCCTGGCCGGGCGGCGGCCCGTCCCCGTCCCGGGGCGCGGTGGCGGCCGGGCCCACGCGGGCGGCCAGCCAGAGGATGTCGGCGATCTCCTCGGGGCCGACGGCGGTGCGGGGCGCGGCACCGTCCTCGGCGCCCGCGGCGAAGGCGGCGAGCAGCCTCTCGATCACGCGGTGGGCCCGGTGAGGTGCTGCATGACGGTGGCGAGGAAGCGGTCGCGGTCGTCGGGGGCCGACCATGCTCCGGCCAGGCGCAGCTGGATGGCGTTCAGCAGCTGGTCGGTGGCCAGGTCGCCGTCCTCGGCGCGTTCGAGGAAGCTCCGGACGAGGTCCTGGTACTCGGCGGCGTCCGCGCCGGTGATGTCGACGCCGAGCCGTCCGCGCACGATGCGGGCGAGCTTCTCGGGTCCGGGCGCCTCCAGGTGGAGGCGGACGCAGCGGCGCAGGAAGGCGGGCGGGAAGTCGCGTTCGCCGTTGCTGGTGAGGACGACGACGGGGAAGTAGCTGCACTGCACGCGGCCCTGGGTGACGGCCACGCCGGCGTCGGGGTCGTCGTCGGTGCCGATGGCGACGGTGGGTTCCTCCTTGGCGAGGCGGGCCAGTTCGGGGACGACGAAGCCGCCGTCCTCGAAGACGGTGAGGAGGTCGCCGGGCAGGTCGATGTCGCTCTTGTCGATCTCGTCGATGAGCAGGACGCGCGGCCGGCGCTGCGGGAGGAGGGCGGTGCCGAGCGGGCCGAGGCGCAGGTAGCGGGCGATGGAGGGGGCGGCGGCCGGTCCGTCCGCCGTGTCGGGGAGCCGGGCGCCGGGGACGCGGACGTGCTCCAGTCCGGCTTCCTGGAGCCGGCCGATGGCGTCGTAGAGGTAGAGGCCGTCGCGCAGCACGGTGCGGCTGGTGATCGGCCAGTGCAGTACGGGGCCCAGGGCCAGGTCGGCGGCGATGCTGTAGGCGAGGGTGGACTTGCCGACGCCGGGCTTGCCGGTGATCAGCAGCGGCCGGCGCAGGTGCAGGGCGGTGTTGACCACGTCCTTCTCGGGCTCGTCCGGGACGTAGCCCTCGCCGCGCCTGCGGGTGCGCTCCCAGGCTTCGCCGGAGCAGCCGGGCGGCCCGTAGGAGGGGTCGGGTACGCCGGTGAAGTCCCGCCAGGGCGGCGGCGTTCCGGCTTCCAGCCGGGTGCGGCGCTCCTCGCCGGGGCCCGCGCCCTGGTACAGCCACCAGTCCTTCGCCACTGCCTGTGCCTCCATCGTCTGTTCGCGGGTGGTGCGTTCGGGTCGGGGCCCGTGGCGGGCCGGGTCTCTGCCGTTCGCGGGCGGTGGGGTCAGGTGGTCAGGGAGCGGAGGTCGACCGTGTCGTCGGGATCGTCCCACAGCAACACCAACCGGTCTTCCCCTCCGGGGTCTTGGCCGGCGGCCGCCCGGCGCACTTCGCGCACGCGGGCGGGCAGCCCGAACACCGAGGGCGCCCCCGGCCCGGCGTCGGGGGCGAGCAGCGCGGGCAGCCCCCCGGCGGGCGTTCCGCCGCCGCGCCGCCACACCGCGACGGGCACCCCGCCTTCGAGGAGGGCGTCCAGCAGGGCGGCCGTACGGTTTCCCGAGACGTGCCCGAGGACGCAGGCGGGCGCGGGCCGCGCCCCCAGCCGCAGCCCGAGGGCGTCGGTGACGTCCGCGTCCTCGACGAGCCGTACGGCGTCGGGGTGGCGGCCGTCCTGGACGTGGAGCCAGCGCCATTTGGCCCGCCACTCGGTGCGGGTGTCCTCGCGCTCCTGCGGGCAGCGCACCACCACCTCGTAGACCATGCCGAGCGGGCGGGTCCGGCCGCCCGGTCCGCGCGGGACGGGCCACTGGTCGAAGTCCGTCTCCAGCAATTCGTACGGGACGTGGAACTCGATCCGCCCGATGCCGCCTTGCGGCTGCCCGGCTCCGGGGGCGCCCTCGGCGAGGCGGCGTACGAGTTCGGCGCGCACGGCCGCCAGTTGGACGGGGCTGCCCTCCGACTCCCATACGTGGCGGGTCCGTTCGCCGCGCAGCCACATCCGGGCCAGCAGGCCGTCCTCGCCGCCGGGCGGGGACTCCAGGCGCACGTGCAGGGTGGCCCGGCGGGCTGGGGCGGGCGGCGGGCGCAGGGCGGGCAGGTCGAGCCGCTCTCGGGTGGCGCGTACCCAGCGCCCGAGGGCCGCGGCCCACTCGGGGTCCTCCGGGCCGCCGCCGGGTCCGCCGCCGGGGCGGGCGGTCCGGTCGGCGAGGAAGTGCACGAAGGGCACCGAGAGCGGCATTCCGGTCCGGCCGCCCTGCCGCTCGTCGAGGTCGGCGACCACGTCGAGGAGGGTGTCGGCGGGCAGCCCGCCGTCGACGGGGGTGGTGCAGCCGGCCGCCTTGAAGGCCCAGGCGTAGGCCTCGTACGCGCAGCGCGGCAGGTCGCGGCCCTCGAAGAGCTCGCCGAGGCCGTCCCATCCCGTCTGGTCGAGGCGGGGGGCGCTGGGCAGGGACGGGCCGGGCGGGCCGTCGGCCGGGAAGTCGAGGAAGGAGTTGGCGTCCCAGTCCCGGTCGACGAGGAACTGCGGCAGCTGCCAGCCCTCGCCGCGTTCGCGCAGCTGCTGGAAGGCGCTGTGGATGCTCCGGGCGGCGTCGGGCAGGACGGCGGCGCCCTCCCCCGCGGACCGGTCCCCGAGCTCGCCGAGCAGGGCCTCGGTGAAGCGGCCCGCGCCCCGTTCGGCGTCGTTCTGCGCGGCCTCGCCCTCCCGGGAGGCGTACAGCCGGAACTGCCGTCGGCCGGGGACGGTTTGGCCGCCGCCGTAGTCGGTGCTGCCGAAGCTCAAGCGGCTGTCGCGGGGCGCGTCGACGCGGCAGGCGTCCACCAGCGCGGCCTGGAGGGGGAACCGCCGGTGTTTGACCAGGTCGGTGCGCCACCAGCGCAGCGCGGAGTCGAGGTTGAGGTGGCGGATGTGGCCGGGACGGGCGTCGGCGCAGGGCAGCATCAGCTCTCCGTCGCGCCCGAGGTAGCCGTGCCCGGCCCAGAAGATCCACAGGAAGTCCCCGTCGCATTCGGGGAGTTCGTCGAGCAGGGCGGTGCGGGCGTTCGCCTCGGTCGCGGGCCGGCAGGCGGTCCGCAGCGCGGCCAGGCCCTCGGACGCGGACCAGTCGAGGGTGTCGGGGTCGTCGAGCGGGGACAGCAGCAGCCGGACGTTCGCGGCGGGCACCTCGCCGGGCCCGGTCAGCCACCGGGCGAAGCGCAGGGCGTCGCGGGCGGGGCCGCGCAGGTTCCAGTGGTGGCTGGCCTCGTACCGCTCGACCCCCGCGACGAGCGCGAAGGCGCGCCGGGGGTTCACGTCGGGATGCGGCCGGCCGAGGGCCGTCACCCGATCCCCGCTTCGGTCACCGCCCGTTCGATGCGCTCGTAGAGGGACTTCTGTTTCCAGTAGGCGCTGTGGCTGGCGGGGAAGGGCTGGCGGCTGCTGATCTCGTGGTCGGTGACGCGGGGGTCGCCGGGGAAGACGGGTCCGGCGAGGTAGGAGAGCACGTCCTGGCGGTCGTACACGTTGAGCCAGCGCGGGAAGCCGTACGGGAGCCGACTGCCGGGGGCGAGGGCGGTGAGGGCGCCGAGTTCGTAGAGGTACGGGGCCTGCGAGCCGACGGTGACGAGCAGTTCGGCGCCGGGTACGGGGCCGCCTTCGGCGGCGGCCAGCGCGAGCAGGTCCACCAGGGCGATGCCGCCGAGGCTGTGGCCGATCAGTACGGCCGGGCCGGGCCGGGCGGTGATCCGCTCGCGCAGGTACGCGCGCAGGCCGGCGCCCCTGGCCTGGTAGCGCAGGATGTCGCCGAGCGCGGGGGTGGCGCCGGCGGTGAGGGAGCCGCGCCAGGCGTTGAGCAGGGGCTGCGTGGTGACCCGCATCGCGAGCCGGCCGAGGACGGCGGCGGCCCGGGCCCCGGGTACGCGGGCGCCGCCGCCGAGGCGGGTGGTGAGGAGCTCGACGAGCCGGTCCCGTTCGGCGGCGGTGCAGTCGGCGTCGGCCCCGGCCGTGGCGAGGGCCGCGGCGGTGACGGCCCGGGCGAGGGCGGTGGCCAGCTCGCGGGCCTGCGGTTCGGCGGTGGCGCGGGCGCCCGCGCGGGCGGCTTCGGCGGAGTCGGCGGCGGCCTCCAGGGCGGGCCGGAACCCGGCGGCCAGGCCGGTGCCGTCCAGCAGGGCGCGCAGCTCGTCGGGGCCGTCGCCGGGGCCCCCGGGGGTTTCGGCGAGCCGGTGCAGCAGCTCCAGCACCCGTTCCCCGGCGGGCCGTAAGCCGGGCATCGCGAAGGGGTCGTCCTGCCCCTCCCCCGCCCATCCGGCCTCGGCCAGCACCCGCAGCTCGCACAGCGGGTCGGCCAGCAACAGCCCCCACTCGGCGGCCTCGTCGCCCCCGTCGGGCCCTTCCGGCGCCCCGGGTACCGAGCGTCCGCCGGCGCTCAGCTCCGCGCCGAACCGCTCGCCCCAGAAGCAGGAGTCGACCTCCGCCCCGGGAAACCGTTCCCCGAGCCGCTCCCGCACCAGCCCGAACAGCGCGTCGTGCCGCTCCCGCCGCACCCCCGTACCGTGAACGAACACGAACCGCATGACCGCACCGCCCCCTCGTCGCTCTCCCCCGCCCGGCACGATAGCGCCGAGCACGCAACGCGGCCTACCGAACGGCGGCTTCGGCCACCCGGCGGGGCGCTCCCCCATCCCCGGCGGGCACCGGGAGCGGCACACTTGGCGGGCTGGGCCGCGTGCGTCGGGCACGGGGCCGGAGGACTTGACGGAGCGCGTGGGTGGATCTCAACTCGGTGGTCATCGCGGTGGCGGGCGTCGCAGGAACGCTGGGAGGATCGCTGCTGACCCAGCGGGGCTCCGAGCGGGCCAAGCGCCGGGAGATGGAACTGGTCCGCGCCCAGGAGGAGAGCCGCGAGAGCCGTTCGCTCCGACGCGCCTGCTACGCGGAACTCAACCGGGACTCACGGCAGTTCGTCACCGCGCTCAACCGCCACCTGCACGTCATGCGGGAGCGTGCCGTGGAGGACGCCGACCGGGACGCGCTCGACGAGGCGAAGGGCGCGCACCGCGACCGCTACTCCGAGGCGCAGATGATCGCCCCGGACGCGGTGCTGGTGACGGCGAGCGCCGTCAACCACGCCCTGAACCAGGTCTATGGCCAGGTCAAGCGCCTGGAACGGGACGCCCCCGAACCGGGCGAGACGATGGAGGCGGCGGCCCGCGCCCAGTACGCGATCTGGGACCTGCTGAAGGCCATGCGGACCGCCATGCGCCGCGACCTCGGCGTCTCGGACACGACCGACGACTGACGACCGGGGACGGGGGACCTCAGAGTTTGCGCGCGAAGAGCAGGCCGTCCGCTACCGGGAGGAGGACCGACTCCACCCGGTCGTCGGCGCGGACGTGGGCGTTGAACTCGCGGACGGCCAGCCCGTTGCCCTGAGCCGCGGGGTCCGCCGCGGCGCCGCCGAAGAGCGCGTTGTCGGCGAGGAGCAGTCCGCCCGGGCGTACGCGGGGCACCAGTTCCTCCCAGTAGGCCCGGTAGCCGTCCTTGTTCGCGTCCAGGAAGACCAGGTCGACGACCGGTTCGGCCGGCAGGGCGCGCAGGGTCTCCAGGGCGGGCGCGAGCTTCAGCTCGATCCGGTCGGCGAGCCCGGCCTCCTTCCAGGCCTCCTGCGCGATCGCCGTCCACTCCGGTGAGACGTCGCAGGTGAGGACCCGTCCGCCGGGGAGCAGGCCGGCGGCGAGGGCGAGCGTGGAGTAGCCGGTGAAGGTGCCGACCTCCACGATCCGGCGGGCTCCGACCAGCTTCGCGAGGAGGGTGAGGAGGACGCCCTGCTCGTGCGGGATCTGCATCACGGCCCGGTCCCCGAGGGCACGGGTGCGCTCGACCAGCCGCCGCTGGACCTCGCTCTGCGGCTCGGCCTGGGCGAGCAGGTACGCGTACACCTCGGGGGTGAGGTGGACCGTCTTCACTTCTTCGGGCTGCCGGTTCACGGCGTACTTCCTTTCGTGGTCAGTCGGGCGGGGCGATCTGTGCGGGCAGCGGCTTGCCGAGGGGGTCGCGCGGGATCCGGTCCACGAGGCGCACCAGGCGGGGTTCGGCTCCGAGGCCGCGCGCGGCGGCCCGTACGCCGTCCGCCGTCAGGGGGCCGCCTCCGGCCACGAGCACGTCGTACGCCTCCCCGTGCGGCGGGCCGGCGGGGCCGGCGACGCGTACGCAGGCCACGTCCGCACCGGGGAGCGCGGCGCGCAGCCGGGCGGCGATGGCGCCCAGGTCGTACCGGACGCCGTTGATCCGCACCAGCTGGGCGCGGCGGCCGAGGCGCAGGAACAGCCGGTCGCCGAGGCGGCGGACCACGTCGTCCATCTCGTGCCGGTCGGGCCGGCTGCCGTCGGGGAGCGCGGACAGCCGCGGCCCGGTCACGGTGAGCGGGCCCTCCCCTCCGGTGCGGGGCGCAGCGAAGGTGACGTCGTCGAGCAGCGTCCAGGGCCCGGCCGGGTCCCAGCCGGTGCGGTGGGCGACGGATCCGGTCTCGGTGGAGCCGAGCAGCTCGATCAGTACGGCGCGGGCGTCGGCTTCGAACCGGCGGGCCTCCGGTGGGAGTTCGGCGGAGCCGTGCAGGAAGGTGAGCTGCTCGAAGGAGGCGGTCCAGCGGGGGTAGCGGGCCAGGGCCCGGAAGGCGGAGGGGATCGCGACGACGGCGATCCGCCGGGCCGGGACGGCCGGCGGCGGGCAGTCGCCGGCGGGCCAGAACCACACGGGCAGCCCGGTCACGGCGGGGAGCAGTACGGTCGCGGCGGCCCCGTAGGCGTACCGGGGCGGGGCGAAGCTGACGATCGCCTCGGGCGCGTACGGGGCGAGCAGGCGGGCGGTCTGCTCGGCGTCGGCGCGCAGCCGGGCCCCGGTGAAGATCCGCCGCACGGGGTCGCCGGTGGCCGCGTCGGACGCCTGGAACTCGTACGCCCGGCCCGCGAGCCGCTCCCGCGCCCGGGCGGCTTCGGCGGGCGTGAGCCGGTCCCACGGCAGGTGCCAGGGCCCCGGCGGCCCGTCGGGGGCGGCGGCGCCGATGCCGGGACGCTCCCAGGGGGCGTCGAGCGGCAGTGCGGGGTAGGGCGGTTCGAGGGGCATGCGCTCGTCTCCCCCTGTGCGTTCGGATACCGGGACGGGGGCGGACCGGCACCCCGGGAGCCCTCAGGGGCACAACGACGCCGCCCCCTCTCGGGATACGGCGGAAGGGTCCACAGGCTCAAGCCCTCTACCCATCACCTGTGACATGTGAAATATTACCTGCGCCTCAAGCCCCAGCCCCTCATCACCGAACTCCCCGAAAGGGCACCTCCGTTGCGCAGACTCGCCACGGCGGGAACGGCGATATCCCTCGCCGCCCTCACCGCCCTAGCCTTCCTCCCCGCCCCCGCCGCCCTCGCGGCCGCCGCGCCCCCGCCCACTCCGCCGGCGGGCCACGCCGAGCAGGCCGCCTCCCCGCCCCTCGCCCCGCTGGAACTCCGGCGCCAAGCCCTCCGCCGCCAGGCCCTGGAGGGCATCGCGGCCGGCGGCTCCGCGGGCTCCGGGGGCTCCGGCGGCTCCTCCGCCCGTACGGCCGGCCCCCTCCCCCGCACCGCGAAGATCGGCGACCAGTACGTCGAACTCGCCCAGCGGCGCAAGGACAAGGTCTTCGTCATCCTCGCGGAGTTCGGCGACCAGGCCGACCCCCGCTTCGGCGGCACCCCCGGCCCCCTGCACAACACCATCGGCAAGCCCGCCCGGGACGACAACCACACCCTCTGGCGCAAGGACTTCGACAAGGACTACTACCAGCAGCAGTTCTTCTCCTCCCAGCCCGGCTCGGCGTCCATGCGCGCCTACTACAACCTCCAGTCCTCCGGCCGCTACGACTTCGACGGCAAGGTCACGGACTGGGTCAGGCTCCCGTACAACGAGGCCCGCTACGGCACGGACAACTGCACCGAGCCCGGCCAGTGCCGCACCAACTGGGACCTGGTCCGCGACTCCACCACCGCCTGGTACGACGCCGAGCTCGCCAAGGGCCGCACCCCCGGCCAGATCAAGTCCGAACTCGCCCAGTACGACCTGTGGGACCGCTACGACGCCGACCACGACGGGAACTTCGACGAGCCCGACGGCTACCTCGACCACCTGGTCGTCGTCCACGCGGGCAAGGACCAGACCTGGGGCGGCGGCGCCCAGGGCAAGGACGCGATCTGGGCGCACCGCTGGTTCGCGTACTGGAACCAGGCCGGCAGCGCGGGCCCGGAGGGCAACAAGGCCGGCGGCACCCCGGTCGGTGACACCGGGATCTGGGCCGGCGACTACCTCACCGGCGGCGAGAACAGCGGAGCGGGCCTCTTCTCCCACGAGTTCGGCCACGACCTCGGCCTGCCCGACCTCTACAGCTCGGACGGGGACAACAGCGTCAACTTCTGGTCCCTGATGTCCTCGGCCTCCTACCTGGGCAAGGGCCCCAACACCACCGGGCAGTTCCCCGGCGACCTGGACCCGTGGAGCAAGCTCCAACTGGGCTGGCTGGACTACACGGAGGCCGACGCGGGCCGCAGGACCCGCGCCACCCTCGGCGTCTCCGGCTACAACACCGACGACCCCCAGGCCCTCCTGGTCCACCTCCCGCCCTCCACCACCCGCACCGAGCTCACCGACCCCTACGAGGGCGCCCGACAGTGGTGGAGCGGCACCGGCGACTTCATGGACAACACCCTGAGCCGACCGCTGGACCCCGCCGCCGGCCCGGCCACCCTCACGGCCCGCGTCTGGTACGACCTGGAACAGGACTTCGACTTCCTCACGGCGGAGGCCTCCACGGACGGCGGCAGGACCTGGACGGCCCTCCCGGGCACGCTGGGCGGCGCCCCCATCCCGCCCAAGGGCATCTCGGGCACGTCGCAGTCCTGGACGGACCTCACGGTCCCGCTGCCGGCGTCCACGACCCGCCTCCGGCTCCGCACCACCTCGGACAGCAACACCCACGGCCGCGGCGTCACCCTCGACGGCATCCGCGTCACGGCTGCCGACGGCCGCACCCTCCTCCAGGACGGCGCCGAGCAGGGCGACAACGGCTGGACCCCGGTCAAGTGGTCCCGCACGGAAGGCCGCACCGGCACCAGCGAGCACCCCCGCGCCTACTTCGCCGAGAACCGCCGCCACACCGGCTACGGCTCCTTCCTCAAGACGGGCCCGTACAACTTCGCCTCCACCGACCAGAAGGTGGAGTTCTACCCCTACCAGCAGGGCGTCCTGCTCTGGCTCTGGGACACCGCGTACAGCGACAACACCACCAAGGCCCACCCGGGCAACGGCCTCCTCCTCCCGGTCGACGCCCGCCCGGCCCCCCTGCGCTTCGAGGACGGCAGCCTCCTCAACGCCCGCGCCCAGACCTTCGACGCCCCGTTCTCGACCCGCCCGACGGACCGCATCACCCTCCACCGGCCGGGCACCTCGCTGACCGTCCCCGCCCAGCCGGGCGTCCGCGTCTTCGACGACCACCGCAACACCTACTGGAACGCGGACCTCCCCCAGCTCGGCGTCAAGGTCCCGGACACCGGCACCCGCATCGAGGTCACGAAGGAAACCCCCACCCGCACCACCCTCCAGCTCACCCCCTCCCCCTGACCCCGCCCCCCACACGCGAGCGCCCCGCCGGACCCAAGACCCTCCCGGCGGGGCGCTCGTCCGTACCCGGTCGGCAGCTGTGAGGACGGACACGTTCCGGAGGGGAACCAGCACGGAGGGAGCTCCGTTGGGGATGGGGATTGGGTGGTGACGGCGATCTCCGGGAGCGGTGCATGACGGGCAAGGCCGTGCGGGTGTGTGTGCTGGCCGGGGTCTGCTGTGCGCTCGTGGCCGCCGGGGTGGCCTTCGGGGTGGGGCGGTTCGGGACCGTCGCCGCGGGGGACGCCGGTCGCGGGAGGTACGTGCAGGATGCCCGGCTGGCCGACGAGGCCGCCGGGACGGCTCTGGAGACCCTCGTCGAGGGGGGTGGGGAGCGCGGGGCGCCGGCCGGGGCGGCGTGGAAGGTGTCCGAGCCGCTCCAGGCGGTGACAGTCGAGCCCGAGCCGGCCGTCGGGGCGCTGTTCTCCCCCGGGATGGACTGGGACGACGAGCACCACTGCTCGGGGAGCGTGGTGCATTCCGCCGACGGGGATCTCGTCGTGACCGCCGCGCACTGCGTGTACGCCGGCGGGTTCCGGACCAATCTGGCGTTCGTGCCGGGGTACGCGGAGGGCAAGGCGCCGTTCGGGGTGTGGGTGCCGACCCGGGTCGATGTGGATCCGCGCTGGGTGCGGTCCGCGGATCCCGATTACGACGTGGCGTTCATCCGGGTGCGCCGGCCCGGGCATCCCGGGCAGCGGCTGGAGGACGTCACGGGGGCGCAGGCCATCCGCTTCGGGCAGCAACTGCCCGCCCCCGCCCGGCTGGTGGGCTACCCCAACGACGCCGAGCAGCCGTTGGGGTGCGCCAACACGGCCGTCGCCGCCGGGTCCACGCAGCTGCGGCTGGACTGCGCGGACGTGCCCAACGGGACCAGCGGCGGCCCCGTCCTGACCGGAGCTGGGACCCTGATCGGGGTGATCGGCGGCCGGGACGGAGGCGGGGACGAGGTGACTTCGTACAGCAGTTACTTCGGGGACGGTGTGCGCGAGCTGTACGAGCGGGCCGTCCGCGGTTAGGGGGTGTCCGACCCTGATCCGCCGGACACCCCCTAACCCGGCCCGTGGTGCGGCGGGTAGGACGTCGTGGTGCGGGGCGAGGTGGGCAGGCGCCACTTCGACAGGACGCGGAGCATCGTGCCCGGGGCGAGCAGGGTGTTCGGCGGGGTGGACAGGGACAGGACGCCGAAGAAGGGGGCCGAGATCGCCGGGTCGGAGTTGGCCCCGGCCATGACGCGGGACATGTACGCCTGGAGGACGCGGGTCGCGCGGTCCGGCGGCGGGCCCTCGGTGCCGGGGTAGCGCAGGTCCTCGCTGGTGGCGATCTGCCAGGCGACGTTGGCGGCGGTGACGGTGTGCCGCTGGACGCGGCGCGCCTGTGCCGGGATCTGGGCGGTGCCGAGGCCCTTGATGGCGTCGCCCAGGGCCTGGGCGGTGATGGCGGCGACGGTCATGCCGTGCCCGTAGACCGGGTTGAAGCGGCAGGCCGCGTCGCCGACGACGAGGAGGCCCTCGGGCCAGCGGTCCATGCGCTCGTAGTGGCGCCACTCGTTGGCGGTGGCCCGGAAGCCGGTGGGCGGGGCCAGCGGTTCGGCGTCGCGGATGGCGTCGTAGAGGGCGGGGCTGCGCAGGGTGCGGGCGAAGCCGAGGAAGTCGGGGTCCTTGGTGGGCGGGGCGTGCTCGCCGTTGCCGATCAGGGTGGCCAGCCAGCGGTCCCCCTCCAGCGGCACCAGCACTCCCCCGCGCGGGCTTTCCGGGCGGCCCTGTACGTACATGCCCTGCCAGCGGCGCTCCGGATCGTCCAGGGCGGCCTTGGGGATGGCGTACGGGCGGCTGGAGTAGCCGAGGTGGGAGTCGTAGCGGGTGACCGCCGGGGCGGGGTAGCCGAGGGCGGCCAGCCAGGCGGGGGCCTTGGAGGTGCGGCCGGTGGCGTCGACCACGAGCGCGGCGGTGAGGCGGCCCCCGTCGCGCAGGGTCACGCCGGCCACGGAGCGGCCGTCCGCCCCGCCGACGAGCCCGGTCGCGAGCCGGCCGCCGAGCATCCGGATCCGGCCGTCGCGCAGCACGGCGCGGCGCAGCGTCCAGTCGAGGAGTTCCCGGCTGCCGATCAGCATCCCCGCCCCCGGGACGGGCCGGAACCAGTCGGCGGGGCTCAGCCAGAGGAAGTCGCGCGGCGACTCCAGCAGGGCCGCGCCGGCCGCCAGCAGCTCGGCGGTGGTGCCGGGCAGCAGCTGCTCCATCAGCTCGACACCGCGCGCCCACAGCACGTGCGCGTGCCGGGACTGCGGCAGGCCGGGACGGAACTCCGGCCCGTGCAGGGACAGTTCGTCCCGCTCGACGACGGTGACGCGGGCGAACCGCCTCGCCAGGACCCGTGCCGTCAGCAGCCCGGCCAGGCCGGCCCCGAGGACCACGGCGTGGTCCCCGGGGGATTCTGTGTGGTTGTCCGGAGTGTCGTCCATGGGACGAGTGTCCGGCCGTCGGGGCGGCCGGGGTCAGGCCCCGGCCGGGGCGGACGGTTGCGTGCCGGGGGCGTGGCGGGGGCGCGGACAGGGCGGCGGGGGCGGCCGGGGGCGCGCGCGCGGGGGCAGCCGGAGGGGGCGGGCGGGCCGGAGACTACAGGGGCGGGTACGTGACGCCCGTGAGCTTCTCGGAGGCGGCCCAGAGCCGCTCGCCGGCCGCGTCGTCGAGGGTCCAGCCGGCCCGCCAGGAGCGTACGGGCGCCCCGCGCCAGCCGAGCCTCGGCCCGAAGAAACCGTCCTGCCGGACCCCGGGCGCGGTGGCGGCGTACAGGGTGGGGAGGGCACCGGAGGAGGCGGGCTGGGCGAGGACGGCGTTGCCGAGGGCCATGACGCGCGAGCCGGGGCCGCGGCCCTCCAGGGCGGCGGCTCCGGCGTGGAGGTTGGTGGAGGCGTAGCCGGGGTGCGCGGCGGCGGCGGTGACCGCGGAGCCGGCGGCGGTGAGGCGGCGGGCCAGTTCGTGGGTGAAGAGGAGGTTGGCGGTCTTGGAGCGGCCGTAGGCGGTCCAGCGGCGGTAGTCCCGCTCGTCGCCTTCGGGTGCGCCGGGCCCGGGCCGGCCGAGGACGTGGAAGCCGCTCGACACGTTGACGATCCGGGCGCCGGGGGCGGCCGCGAGCAGCCCGGGCAGCAGCAGGCCGGTCAGGGCGAAGTGCCCGAGGTGGTTGACGCCGAACTGGGTCTCGAACCCGTCGGCGGTGCGGCCGTACGGCAGGGCCATCACCCCGGCGTTGTTCACCAACAGGTCGAGGGTGGAGTGGTGCTGGGCGAAGACCCGCGCGAACTCCCTTACGGAGGCCAGGTCGGCGAGGTCCAGTTCCAGGAACTCCGCCCGGGCCCCGGGCACTTCACCGCGCAGCCCCTTCACCGCGGCCCGGCCGCGCGCGGCGCTGCGGCAGGCCAGGACGACGGTCGCGCCGTGCCGGGCGAGTTCCCGGGCGGTGACGTAGCCGATGCCGCTGTTGGCGCCGGTGACGACGGCGGTGCGGCCGCTCTGGTCGGGTATGCGGGTGGCGTTCCAGCCGGTCACGGCAGCCTCCTCGGACGGTCGCGGCCCACCCTACTCAGGGGCACCCGCCGCCGACACCAGTACGTCCCCGGCCGCGACCCGGCTGTAGAGAACGCTGCGGCCCGCCCGCCGGCGCAGGACCAGCCCCGCGGCGAGGAGCACCTTCAGCTGCCCGGCCACCGCGCCCAGGCTGTACCCGGTCAGCGCCACCAGCTGCGTCGTGGACTTCGGGCTCTCCAGCAGCACCAGGACCCGCGCCCGCACCGGCCCCAGCAGCCGTACGAGCGCCTGCGGCGCGGCCGGCCCGGGACCCTGCTGGGTGAGCTGGCCCGCGCAGGGGTACACCAGCGCGTGCCGGTGCGTACCGGTCCAGGCGACCCACCCGTGGGCGTGCGTCACCGGCACGAAGACCAGCCCGGCCTCCCCCGACAGCTCGCGCGGCCGCCGCTGCTGGAGGTTGACCCGCAGCCGCCCGCCGCCCAGCCAGGCCATGCCCGGCCGCATCCCCGACAGGGCGGCCGCCCAGCCCTCCCGGCCGAGCTGGGCCGTGCGCACCAGCACGTCCGCCTCCGCGACGCGGCGGCGCCGGTCCCAGTCGGGGCGTACGGCCTCCTCCCAGACCCACTCCAGCAGTTCGGCCGTCCTCGGGCCGAGGCCGCGCGCCCGGTCGAGGCCCTCGGGGAGCCGGCCGGTGGCGGCGCGCAGGTCGGTGCGGACCACCGCGTCCGGGGCGGCGCGGACGGTGGCGAGCTCCTCGGCGAAGGCACGGCCGTCCTGGTGGGCGGGCGGGGTCAGGTACCCGGCGATCCACAGCCGCCCGAGGGCGGCGCGCACCAGGGCGGCGGTGAGGGGCTCGGCGGCGAGGTGGGCCCGGTAGTGCGGGAGCCGGTCCGCGAGCCAGGCCCGCTCGGCGGGGTGGGCGGGGGCGCGGCGCTCCAGGGCCATGAGGGCGGCGGTGGTCTCGGCGAGGGGGGACACCACGAAGCGGCTGCGCGCGAGCGCGTCGGTGTCGATCCGCCACCATCCCACGGCGTGCCGCCCCCTGCCCGTGTCCCGGCCCCTGGTGCCGGGGCTGCCGCCCTGATCATGCCGTGCCCCTGCCGGGGGTCACACGGCCCCCGGGGGCGCGGTCGCGCTCGGGCCGGGACCGCCGCCGCGCGGGCTGCTCCCCGCCCCGCCCTTCGCCCGTTCCCCGGGGCTCCGCCCCGGACCCCGTACGGGTGCTGCGCGCCCGCGCCTCAAACGCCGGCGGGCTGGGTTTCCCGGCCCCGCCGGCGTTTGAGGCGCGGGGGTCTGGGGGCGGAGCCCCCAGGAGGGGTCCGGGCGCAGCCAGGGGAACGGGCGAAGGGCGGGGAGGGGCGAGCCCCGCGCAGCGGCACACCAGCCGCAGGCGACGCACGGCCCGCGCCGAGCCACCGGCACCGGCACTGGCACTGGCACTGGCACTGGCACTGGCACTGGCACTGGCACCGGCGAGGTTTCGCGTCCACGCGAAACTCTGGGCCGCCCCGCACCACCCGTCGGAGACTCCCCGCATGCCACACGGTTACCGCTCCCTCGCCCTGCGCGTTCCCGAGTTCACCCCCTTCTTCTGCGCCGCCGCCCTGCGCGTCGCCGCCTCCACCACCGGCGGGCTCGCCCTCGGGGTGCTGGTCTACGGGCGGACCCGCAGCCCGCTGCTCTCGGCCCTCGCCATGTTCGGCCCCTCCCTCGCCCAGGTGCTCGGCGCGACCCTGCTGATGGCCGCCGCCGACCGGCTGCCCCCGCGTGCCGCGCTCGCGGGGCTCGCCGCCCTCGCCGCCGCCGGGACCGGCCTGCTCGCCGTCCCCGGGCTGCCGCTGTGGGCGGTGTTCGCGGTGCTGCTGGGGCAGGGGCTGGCGGACTCCCTCGCCGGCGGGGTCCGTTACGGGCTGCTCACCGAGATCCTGCCGCCCGGGGACTACCTCCTCGGCCGCTCCCTCCTCGCCGTCGCCGCCGGTGTCACGCAGGTCGCCGGCTTCGCCGCCGGCGGTCTGCTGCTCGGCGCGCTCTCCCCGCGCGGGGTCCTGCTGGTGTCGGCCGGGCTCGGGGCGGCCGCCGCGCTCACGGTCCGCTTCGGGCTGCGCCGCCGCGCGCCCCGGGCCGGGGGCAGGCCCTCGCCCGCCGAGACCTGGCGCGTGAACGCCCTGCTGCTGTCCGATCCGGCCCGGCGGACCCTGTACCTCGCCCTCTGGGTGCCGAACGGGCTCATCGTCGGCTGCGAGTCGCTCTTCGTCCCGTACGATCCCGCGCACGCCGGACTGCTCTTCGGCTGCGCCGCCGCCGGCATGCTGGCCGGGGACACCGTCGCGGGCCGCTGGCTGTCCGAGCGGCTGCGGATCCGGCTGGCGGCCCCGCTGCGGCTGCTGCTGGCGCTGCCCTACCTGGTGTTCGCCCTGGATCCGGGGCCGGTCGTCGCGACGGCCGCCGTCGCCCTGGCGTCCACCGGCTACGCGGCCGGGCTGCTGATGCAGGAGCGGCTCGTACCGCTGCTGCCCGAGGGGACGCAGGGGCAGGCGCTCGGGCTGCACTCGGCCGGGATGCTCACGATGCAGGGGGTGGGCGCGGCGCTCGCCGGGGCGGTGGCCCAGTACACCTCGCCGACGGCCGCGATCACCGTGCTGGCGGCCGCGTCCCTCGTGGTCACCCTGGCACTGGAGCCGGGTCTGCGCCCCGATAGGCTGCGGGTCCGTCCGCCGCATTCCCCTTCTCCCGTTCCCCGAGGTACCGCGCAGTGAGCTCCGCAGCACCCCCCGCACCGGTGACGGTCGTCGGCCTCGGCGCCGACGGCTGGACCGGGCTCACCGCCGGCGCGCGGTCCGCGCTGGCCTCGGCCGAGGTGCTGATCGGCGGCCCCCGGCAGCTGGACCTGCTGCCTGCGGCGGACTGCGCCGGGCTGCGGGTCGCCTGGCCGAGCCCGCTGCGCCCGGCCGTGCCGAAGCTGGTGGCCGAACACGCCGGGCGCCGCATCGCCGTACTGGCCAGCGGGGACCCGATGTTCTACGGGATCGGCCGCGCGCTCTCCGAGGAGCTGGGCCCGGACGCCCTGCGGGTCCACCCGCACCCCTCGTCGGTGTCGTACGCGTGCGCCCGTCTCGGCTGGCCGGTGGAGGACACCGAGGTGGTGACGGTGGTCGGCCGGCCGGTGGCCCGGCTGGCGGCCGCGCTGCACGAGGGCCGTCGGGTGCTGGTCCTCAGCGCCGGAGCGGCGACCCCGGACGAGATCGCCGCTCTGCTTCGAGAGCGGGGCTTCGGCCCGAGCCGGATGCGGGTGCTCGAACAGCTCGGCTCCGAGCGCGAGGACTCGTACGAGGGCACCGCGCGGGACTGGGACCGCGAACCCGGTGACCCCCTCAACGTGGTCGCCGTGGAGTGCCGTCGGGATCCCGCGGCCGACGTGCCCCGGCTCGGCGCCACCCCCGGTCTGCCCGACGCCGCGTACGAGCACGACGGGCAGCTCACCAAGCGCCACGTGCGCGCCGCGACCCTGTGCGCGCTGGCCCCGGCCCCCGGCGAGCTGCTGTGGGACATCGGCGGCGGCTCCGGGTCGATCGGCATCGAGTGGATGCGTACGCACCCGTCCTGCCGCGCGGTGGCCATCGAGCGGGTCCCGGAGCGGGCCGGCCGCATCACCCGCAACGCGGCCGCGCTCGGCGTGCCCGCCCTGCGCGTGGTCGTCGGCGCGGCCCCGGCCGCCCTGGACGGACTCCCGGCCCCCGACGCGGTGTTCATCGGCGGCGGGCTGACCGCGCCGGGGCTGCTGGACGCGGCCTGGGCGGCGCTGGCACCCGGCGGCCGGCTGGTGGTCAACACGGTCACCCTGGAGTCGGAGGCGGTCCTCGCCGAGCGCTACCGGCGCCACGGCGGCGAGCTGGTGAAGCTGGCCGTCGCGCACGCCGTGCCGGTCGGCGGTTTCACCGGCTGGCGGCAGGCCATGCCGGTCACCCAGTGGTCGGTCACGAAGACGCAAGGAGAAGCAGAATGACCGTGTACTTCATCGGCGCGGGCCCCGGCGCCGCCGACCTGATCACGGTGCGCGGTGCCCGGACCCTGGCCGCCGCCCCCGTCTGCCTCTACGCGGGCAGCCTGGTCCCGCGCGAGCTGCTCGCCGAATGCCCGGCGGACGCCCGGCTGGTCGACACCTCGCAGCTGAACCTCGACGAGATCGTCGCCGAGTGCGTACGGGCCCACGGGGCGGGTCTCGACGTGGCGCGGCTGCACTCGGGCGACCCGTCCATCTTCAGCGCGGTCGCCGAGCAGATGCGGCGCCTCGACGCGGCCGGCATCCCCTACGAAGTGGTCCCGGGCGTACCGGCCTTCGCCGCGGCGGCGGCCGCCCTGAAGCGGGAGCTGACCGTCCCCACGGTCGGCCAGACCGTGATCCTGACCCGGATCGCCCAGCAGGCCACGCCCATGCCGCCCGGCGAGGACCTGGCCACGCTCGGCCGCAGCGGTGCGCTGCTGGTGCTGCACCTGGCCACCCGGTACGTCGACCGGGTCGTGGACGAACTGCTGCCGCACTACGGCGCCGAGTGCCCGGTGGCGGTGGTGGCGATGGCCAGCCGCCCCGACGAGCTGATCCTGCGCGGGACCCTGTCCGACATCGCGGCGCAGGTGAAGGCGGCCGGGCTGGTGCGCACCGCCGTCATCGTGGTGGGCCGGACGCTGGGCGCCGAGCAGTTCCGCGACAGCCACCTGTACTCGCCCGAGCGCGACCGGCATGTCTGCTGAGGCGGCCGGGGGCGCAGCGGACTCCGACCGGCACGTCCTGATCCTGGGCGGCACGACGGAGGCCCGCCGGCTGGCGGAGGCGCTGGCGCGCGAGACCTCGTACCGGGTGACGACCTCGCTCGCGGGCCGGGTGTCCTCGCCCGTGCTGCCCCCGGGCGAGACCCGGATCGGCGGCTTCGGCGGTGTCACGGGGCTCGCCGCGTGGATCGTCGCCGCCGACGTCACGCACGTGGTCGACGCCACGCACCCCTTCGCGGAGCGGATGAGCTTCCACGCGTCGGAGGCGGAGGCGTACACGGGCGTGCCGCTGCTGGCGCTGCGCCGTCCGGGCTGGACGCCGGGGCCGGGCGACGACTGGACGTTCGCGGACTCCCTCGCCGACGCGGCCGCCGTGCTGCCCTCGCTCGGCGGCCGGGCGTTCCTGACCACGGGCCGGATGGGGCTGCACGCCTTCGCGCACCTCACCGACACCTGGTTCCTGGTGCGTTCGGTGGATCCGCCCGCCGCGCCGATGCCGCCGCGTCTGGAAGTGCTGCTGGCGCGCGGCCCGTTCGGGCTGGCCGGGGAGCGGGAGCTGCTGGCCCGGCACCGGATCGACGTGCTGGTCACCAAGGACAGCGGCGGCGACGCCACGTCCCCCAAGCTCACCGCCGCCCGCGAGGCGGGGATCCCGGTCCTGGTCGTACGCCGGCCCCCGGTTCCGGAGCACGTGCCGCGGGCCTCTTCGGTGGAGGCGGTCCTGAGCTGGCTCCGCCAGGACTGAGCCCGGAACCGGGCCGGAACCGGGCGGGGCCCGGCCGCGACCACGGCCCCCGTCACACCCTCTAGGCTGAGGGAATGCGGATACGTCACTCCTTCCTCCTGATCCTCGCGGCCGCGACGCTCGTCACCGGGTGCGGCAGCGGCGGGCAAGAAGCGACGCCCCGGATGTGGGAGCCCGACGACGCCCTCCAGCGGGCCGACAAGGCCCTGGGCGAGGAGGTCGGCGACGGCCGCGTGACGATGCGGGGGACGAGCTTCCTCGCCACCGGCCTGGACAAGACCCTGGAGACCGGCGGGGAGGGCCCGTACCGACTCGACGTCGCCTGCGACAGCGAGGAGAGCCCCCGGGTCAGGCTCGTGCTGTCGCGCGAGGGCGGCGCCGGGGACCGTTCCTTCGACGTGTCGTGCGGCACGGTCGGTGAGGTCACCCGGCTGAACTTCCCGGCGGGTACGGCGCTCACCGCGCACATAGAGCCCACCCCGCAGGACGACTCCCCGCCGGCCGGGGTCCTGTCGTGGCAGCTGCTCACCGTCGACCCGCAGGGCGTCGAGGGCTGCGCGGACGTCCTCGCGGGCTGCTCCGGCTGAGCCGGGGCCGTCCGGCGACGGCCCCCGCGACGGGGTTCCACCGTCAGGCCCGGGCCGTCGGCGTCGCGGTCCCGTACGACGGCTGCGGACGTCCGGCCCCGCGGGCCCGGGCGGTCACCCGCCCGGGCTGCCGCCCCGTCGGCTCACGGGTAGCGGCGCGGCGTCCACGTCACCCGCGAGCCGTCGGGCCGCCGCGTGACCTGGGTCTGCGAGGAGCCGATCAGCAGGATCGTCCGCATGTCCACCTCGGACGGCTCCAGTTCGGCCAGCGTCAGGACGCGCACCGACTGCTCCGGGCCGCCCACGTCCCGCGCCACGACCACCGGGGTCTGCGGAGCGCGCAGCTCCAGCAGCAGTTCCCGCGCCTGGGCGACCTGCCAGGTCCGGCTGCGCGAGCCCGGGTTGTACAGCGCGAGTACCAGGTCGGCGGCGGCGGCCGCGCGCAGCCGTTCCGCGATGACCTCCCACGGCTTGAGCCGGTCGGAGAGCGAGATGGTGGCGTAGTCGTGGCCCAGCGGGGCCCCGGCCGCGGCGGCCGCCGCGTTGGCGGCGGTCACGCCCGGCAGCACCCGTACGGGGACGTCCTCGTACGGGGCCTGCCCGGCCACCTCCAGGACGGCGGTGGCCATGGCGAAGACCCCGGGGTCGCCGCCGGAGACGACGGCCACCCGCTTGCCGCGCCGGGCGAGGTCGAGGGCGAACTCGGCCCGCTCGGACTCCACCTTGTTGTCCGAGCCGTGCCGCACCTGGCCCGGCTTGACCGGCACCCGGTCCAGGTAGGTGGTGTAGCCGACGAGCACCTCGGCGTCGGCCAGCGCCCGCCTGGTCTCCGGGGTCAGCCACAGCGGCCCGGCGGGGCCGGTGCCGACGACCGCGACCTCGCCGGGGCCGGAGGGCACGCTGCCCGGGTTGCCGATCCGGCTGGGCACGACGGCGACGGCGAAGTACGGGACGCTGTCCGGGTCGGTGTCCGCCAGGACCCCGGTCCTCTCCCCCTCCATCGTGGCGCGCTCCACGTAGCGGGCCTCGGCGAGCCGGCCGCTGCCCTCCATCGCCCGCCGGACGGCGGGGAAGGTGCGGCCGAGCTTCATCACGACCGCCGAGTCGGTGGCGGCGAGGCGCGCGGTGAGCTCCTCCTCGGGCAGGGTGCCGGGCAGGATCGTCAGCACCTCCTCGCCCTCCACGAGCGGGGTGCCGAGCCGGGCGGCGGCGGCGCTCACGGAGGTGACGCCGGGGATCACCTCGGCCTCGTACCGGTCCGCGAGCCGCTTGTGCATGTGCATGTACGAGCCGTAGAAGAGCGGGTCGCCCTCCGCGAGCACGGCGACGGTCCGGCCGGCGTCCAGGTGCGCGGCCAGGCGGGCGGCGGAGGCCTCGTAGAACTCCTCCATCGCGCCCTGGTAGCCGCCGGGGTGGTCGGTGGTCTCGGTGGTGACCGGGTAGACCAGCGGTTCCTCGACGTGGTCGGAGCGCAGGTGCTTCGCGGCGATCGAGCGGGCGATGGAACGGCCGTGGCGGGCGCTGTGGTAGGCGACGACGTCCGCCTCGGCGATCACCTCGACGGCCCGCAGGGTCATCAGGGAGGGGTCGCCGGGCCCGAGCCCGACGCCGTACAGCTTGCCCTTCGCCACGCCGCTCTCCCGCGTCTCCTGACGGTCGCTCATTCTTCCTCGCTCGCGATCGCGTTGATCGCGGCGGCCGCGATGGCGCTGCCGCCGCGCCGGCCCCTCACGATCAGGTGGTCGAGGCCCGAGGGGTGGGCGGCGAGGGCGTCCTTGGACTCGGCGGCGCCGATGAAGCCCACGGGCACGCCGATGACGGCGGCGGGGCGCGGGGCGCCCTCCTCGATCATCTCCAGCAGCCGGAACAGGGCGGTCGGCGCGTTGCCGACGGCGATCACGGAGTTCTCCAACAGGCCCCGGTCGCGCCAGACTTCGAGCGCGGCGGCGCTGCGGGTGGTGCCCATCTTCGCGGCGAGGTCGGGCACGGCCGGGTCGGAGAGGGTGCAGACGACCTCGTTGCCGGCGGGCAGCCGCTTGCGGGTGACGCCGCTGGCGACCATCTGTACGTCGCACAGGATCGGCGCGCCGGCGTGCAGGGCGGCACGGGCCCGCAGGACGACGTCGGGGGTGTAGCCGAGGTCCTGGGGGAGGTCGGTCATGCCACAGGCGTGAATCATGCGCACCGCGACCTGGGCGACCGAGGCGGGCAGCCCGGAGAGGTCCGCCTCGGCGCGGATCGTGGCAAAGGACTGGCGGTAGATCGCGGCGCCGTCCTTCTCGTACTCGAACACGGTGTACTCGCTCATTTCTTCACTGCGATGCGGGTGTTGGGGTGGTGCGTGCGGCCGTGAGGGCGGCCGCCAGGTCTGCGGACGGGGTGGGCCGCCCGTCGAGTTCGTAGCCGTCCGGGGTGGCGACCAGGTCCACCCAGGCGGTGCCGCGCGGATGCCCGCACCGGCGGGCGCAACCGGACCAGTGCACGGGCAGCGCGGCCGCGGCGTCCGTTTCCTTTACGACGGCACGCGCGTCGGCGCGCACGTCCGCGAGGGACTTGGCGCAACCGGGCTTGCCCGTACAGGCCGTGACGGACTGCCAGGGGCCGTCGGGCCCGGTCACCAGGCCCGCCGCCTCCAGCCGGGCGTGGCCGTCGGCGGGGCCGCGGGCGCCCGCGCCCGGCAGGACGACACTGCGCCACGGGGTGACGCGCAGCCCACCGCCGGCGGCGTCGGCGACCTCGGCCAGCACCCGCCACTGGGCGGAGCCCAGCCGGCCGAGCGGGGGCAGCACGCACAGCGCGCCGCCGTGCACCCCGGGCCGGGGCGGTTCCGCGTACGGCCACGCCACCTCGGGCAGGCGGGCGGCGCCGATGCCGGCGGCGGCCAGCCGCAGGGCGAACTCCCCGCCGTCCAGGGCGTGTCCGCCGGGCAGCTCGGCGACCCGCCAGGCCCGGGTACCGGCGGCGTCGGCGGCGTCGAGGAAGTACTCGGCGGCCAGCAGCGCCGCCCGGGGCGCGTCGCCCGCGGCCACCTCGACGGCGTCGGCCCCGGCTCCGAGGCGCACCGCCGCCCGCTCACCGCTGCCGAGCACGGTCACGTCGGGGTCGAGGGCGGCGACGTCCCCGCGCCCGTCGTCGAGGGCGAACAGGAACCGCCCGGACAGGCCCGCCGCCCGGGCGCTGCCGCACAGGAGCCGGTCCAGCTCCCGGACCCGGTGCACGACTCGGGGCCCGCCCATCGGGGAGGCCACGATGTTGCGCACCCGCTCGTGGCCGGGCGCGGGCAGCAGCCCGGCACCGTCGAGCAGCCGCGCGAGGCCGGCGCCGCAGCCGTCGGCGAGGCCGCGCAGCTGGACGTTGCCGCGCGAGGTGAGTTCCAGGTGCCCGTCCCCGAACCGGTCCGCGGCGAGCCCGAGCACGGATGCCTGCGCGGCGGTGAGCAGCCCGCCGGGGATCCGGACGCGCGCCAGGTAGCCGTCATCGGCGGCATGCAGCCGCAGCGCGCCGGGGCAGGCGTCGCCGCGGTCGCGTATGGCGGGTTTGTCCCGCGACGCGGCGGAGGGGGGCTGGGGCATGGCCGCGAGCATACCCACGATTGCCCACCCCCGACCTGTGTCCGTCGCCACCCCGCCCCCGGGCAAAACCGGCCCCGCCGGCGTTTGAGGCGCGAGGGCCAGGGGGCGGGGCCCCCGGCAACGCCGCCGCACCCGGACCCCCCACCCGCACCACCCGGCCCTCCCGCACCACCGGCGGGACCACGGCCACCCACCCCCACTCCCGGCCAGGGAAAAGGCCGCCTAAGATGACCTTCCGACGGGCCGCTCGGCCCGTCATCGCCGAGGACGGCGACATGGGAGGAAGCCCGGTGCGATTCCGGCGCGGTCCCGCCACTGTGAACCCCGCGGAGCGATCGGCCGGGTGAGTCAGGAACTCCCGCCGTCCTCACTGCCCGGGGCGCGGAAACCCCGAGGAAGGCCTGCCGCCGCATGATCCTGCTGCTGTCGACGTCCGACACCGATCTGCTCAGCGCCCGCGCCGCGAACGTCGCCGGCGGCCCCGTGCCGTACCGGTTCGCGAACCCCTCCCGCCTCCCCGTCGACGACCTGCCCGGCCTGCTCGACGGGGTCGGACTGGTCGTCGTACGCCTCCTCGGCGGCCTCCGCGCCTGGCAGGAGGGCCTCGACGTCCTCCTCGCCGCCGGCCAGACCCGCCCGGTGGTCGTACTGACCGGCGAACAGGCCCCCGACGCGCAGCTGATGGAGGCCTCCACGGTCCCGATCGGCATCGCCGCCGAGGCGCACCGCTACCTCGCGCACGGCGGCCCGGCCAATCTCGACCAGCTGGCGCGCTTCCTCTCCGACACCGTGCTGCTCACCGGCCACGGCTTCGAGCCCGCCGCCGCCTCCCCCACCTGGGGCGCCCTGGAGCGCACCCCCGCGCGGGACTCCGGCCCCCAGGTCGCGGTGCTCTACTACCGCGCGCACCAGATGAGCGGCAACACCGCCTTCGTGCACGCCCTCTGCGACGCCATCGAGGCCAAGGGCGGACAGCCCCTCCCCCTCTACGTCTCCTCGCTGCGCACCCCGGAGCCGGAGCTCCTCCAGGCCCTGTCCTCCGCCGACGCGATCATCACCACGGTGCTGGCCGCCGGCGGCACGCGTCCCGCCACCGCCTCCGCCGGCGGGGACGACGAGTCCTGGGACGCGGGCGCCCTGGCCGGGCTGGGCGTACCGATCCTCCAGGCCCTCTGCCTGACGGGTTCGCGCGGCAACTGGGAGGAGAGCGACGAGGGCCTGTCTCCGCTCGACGCCGCCACCCAGGTCGCCGTCCCCGAGTTCGACGGCCGTCTGATCACCGTCCCGTTCTCCTTCAAGGAGATCGACGAGGACGGCCTGCCCGCGTACGTGGCCGACGCCGAGCGGGCCGCCCGCGTCGCCGGCATCGCGGTGCGCCACGCCCGGCTGCGCCACATCGAGCGCGCCGACAAGAAGATCGCGCTGGTGCTGTCCGCGTACCCCACCAAGCACTCCCGCATCGGCAACGCCGTCGGCCTGGACACCCCGGCCAGCGCCGTCGAGCTGCTGCGCACCCTCATCTCCCACGGCTACGACTTCGGCCCCGAGGCGGAGATCCCCGGTCTGGTCTCGGGCGACGGCGACGAGCTGATCCGCGCCCTGATCGAGGCCGGCGGCCACGACCAGGACTGGCTGACCGAGGAGCAGCTGGCCCGCAACCCCGTCCGCATCCCGGCCGCCGACTACCGGCGCTGGTTCGCCGAGCTGCCCGCCGAGCTGCGCGAGAGCGTCGAGGAGCACTGGGGCGAGGCCCCGGGCAACATGTTCGTGGACCGGTCCTCGAACCCGGACGGCGACATCGTCCTCGCGGCCCTGCGCCGCGGGAACCTCCTCATCCTCATCCAGCCGCCGCGCGGCTTCGGCGAGAACCCGATCGCGATCTACCACGACCCGGACCTGCCGCCCTCGCACCACTACCTGGCGGCGTACCGCTGGATCCAGGCGGCGGCGGAGGACGGCGGCTTCGGCGCGGACGCGATGATCCACCTCGGCAAGCACGGCAACCTGGAGTGGCTGCCGGGCAAGAACGCCGGCCTCTCCGCGTCCTGCGCCCCGGACGCCGCCCTCGGCGACCTGCCCCTCGTCTACCCGTTCCTGGTGAACGACCCGGGCGAGGGCACGCAGGCCAAGCGCCGGGTGCACGCCACCCTGGTCGACCACCTGGTGCCGCCGATGGCGCGCGCGGAGTCGTACGGCGACATCGCGCGCCTGGAGCAGCACCTGGACGAGTACGCCCAGATCAGCTCCATGGACCCGTCGAAGCTCCCGGCGATCCGCGCCCAGATCTGGACGCTGATCCAGGCGGCGAAGCTGGACCACGACCTGGGTCTCGAAGAGCGTCCGGACGACGACGGCTTCGACGACTTCCTGCTGCACGTCGACGGCTGGCTGTGCGAGGTCAAGGACGCCCAGATCCGCGACGGCCTGCACGTCCTCGGCGGCGCCCCGACCGGTGAGGCCCGGGTCAACCTGGTCCTCTCCATCCTGCGGGCCCGTCAGATCTGGGGCGGCACCTCCGCCCTGCCCGGCCTGCGCGAGGCCCTCGGCCTCGACGAGTCGGCGGCGACGCGCACGGCGGCGGACACCATCGAGGAGAAGGCCCGGTCGCTGGTCCAGGCGATGGAGGACGCGGACTGGGACCCGGCGGCGGTCGCCGCGGTCGCGGCGGACCACCCGCGGGCCGTCTCGGACATCCTGGCCTTCGCGGCCCACGAGGTGGTCCCCCGCCTCGCCGGCACCACGGACGAGATCGCCCACGTCGTCCGGGCCCTGGACGGCGGCTTCGTCCCGGCCGGCCCGTCGGGCTCCCCGCTGCGCGGCCTGGTCAACGTCCTCCCGACGGGCCGCAACTTCTACTCGGTCGACCCGAAGGCCGTCCCCTCCCGCCTGGCCTGGGAGACGGGCCAGGCCCTCGCGGACTCGCTCCTCACCCGCTACCGCGCCGACCACGACGACGAGTGGCCGGCCTCGGTCGGCCTGTCCCTCTGGGGCACCAGCGCGATGCGCACGGCCGGCGACGACGTGGCCGAAGCCCTCGCCCTGCTCGGCGTCCGCCCCGTCTGGGACGAGGCCTCGCGCCGCGTCACGGGCATCGAGGCGATCCCGCTGTCCGAGCTCGGCCGCCCCCGCGTCGACGTGACGCTCCGCATCTCGGGCTTCTTCCGCGACGCGTTCCCGCACGTCATCGGCCTCCTGGACGACGCGGTCCGGCTGGCGGCCTCCCTGGACGAGCCCGCGGAGTCGAACTTCGTCCGGGCCCACGCCCAGGCGGACCTGGCCGCCCACGGTGACGAGCGCAAGGCCACCACCCGTATCTTCGGCTCGCGCCCGGGCACGTACGGCGCCGGCATCCTCCAGCTGATCGACTCCCGCGACTGGCGTACGGACGCCGACCTGGCGGAGGTCTACACGGTCTGGGGCGGCTACGCGTACGGCCGCGGCCTGGAGGGCCGCCCGGCCCGCACCGAGATGGAGACGGCGTACAAGCGCATCACCGTCGCCGCGAAGAACACGGACACCCGCGAACACGACATCGCCGACTCCGACGACTACTTCCAGTACCACGGCGGCATGGTGGCCACCGTCCGCGCCCTGCGCGGCACGGCCCCCGAGGCGTACATCGGCGACTCCACCCGCCCGGAGACGGTCAAGACCCGCA
Source organism: Streptomyces sp. NPDC037421 (assembly GCF_055602105.1). Taxonomy (NCBI): domain Bacteria; kingdom Bacillati; phylum Actinomycetota; class Actinomycetes; order Kitasatosporales; family Streptomycetaceae; genus Streptomyces; species Streptomyces sp. NPDC037421. The sequence goes on along the minus strand of NZ_JBVJWV010000039.1, from coordinate 39,032 downwards.
CCCTGGTCGAGGAGACCTCCCGCGTCTTCCGCGCCCGCGTGGTCAACCCCAAGTGGATCGAGGCGATGCGCCGCCACGGCTACAAGGGCGCCTTCGAACTGGCGGCGACGGTCGACTACCTCTTCGGCTACGACGCCACGACGGGCGTGGTCGCGGACTGGATGTACGACAAGCTCACGGAGACCTACGTCCTCGACCCCGCCAACCGCGCCTTCCTGGAGGAGGCCAACCCCTGGGCCCTGCACGGCATCGCGGAACGCCTCCTGGAGGCCGAGTCCCGCGGGATGTGGGAGAAGCCGGACCCGCAGGTCCTCGAAGCCCTGCGCCAGGTCTACCTGGACACGGAGGGCAACCTGGAAGGCGAGTCCGAGTAGGCGGCTTTCCCCGGCACACCGGAAGGGGCGGGGGGGGGGGGGGGGGTGGGGGGGGGGGGGGGGGTGGAGGGGGGGGGGGGGGGGGGGGGGGGAAGGGGGGGTGGG
>NZ_JBVJWV010000039.1:30293-38543 GCF_055602105.1 Streptomyces sp. NPDC037421 | reverse complement strand
CCCCGCACCCTCTCGTCCGAGGGTGCGGGGGCCGGGCCGTCCGGTGTGCCGTACACCCGCGCGACCGTCACCTGAAGCGGTGAACTCCCCCTTGTCCGGGCGACGCCGGGGGTAGGGCAGTGCTGATCTCGTGCGGGGCCGGAGCGCCGGCCCCGCACCTCGACGAAAGGCCGGCCCGCAGTGACGCAGCCGTTCCGACTGCCGGAGTTCTACGTGCCGTACCCGGCGCGCCTCAACCCCCACCTGGAGGAGGCGAGGGCCCGAAGCAAGCGGTGGGCGCGGTCCTTCGGGATGCTGGAGGGGTCCGGCGTCTGGGAGGAGCCGGACCTCGACTCGCACGACTACGCGCTGCTGTGCTCGTACACGCACCCCGACTGCGACGCCGAGGCGCTGTCCCTGGTCACCGACTGGTACGTGTGGGTGTTCTTCTTCGACGACCACTTCCTGGAGATGTTCAAGCGCTCCCGGGACCGGGCCGGCGCCAAGGCCTACCTGGACCGGCTGCCCGCCTTCATGCCGATGGACCTGGCGGAAGGTTTCCCCGAGGCCGCCAACCCCGTCGAGGCCGGGCTCGCCGACCTGTGGGCGCGGACCGTCCCGGCCATGTCGGCCGACTGGCGGGAACGGTTCTCCCTCTCCACGAAGAACCTGCTCGACGAGTCCATGTGGGAGCTCGCCAACATCGGCACCGGGCGGGTCGCGAACCCCCTCGAATACATCGAGATGCGCCGCAAGGTCGGCGGCGCGCCCTGGTCGGCGGGGCTGGTCGAGTACGTGGCCGCCGAAGTCCCCGCCCGGGTGGCGCACTCGCGGCCGCTGGGCGTCCTGCGCGACGCCTTCTCCGACGCCGTGCACGTCAGGAACGACATCTTCTCCTATCAGCGCGAGGTGGAGGACGAGGGTGAACTCTCCAACGCCGTCCTGGTGTTGGAGACCTTCCTCGGGTGCAGCACCCAGCAGGCCGCCGAGATCTCCAACGACCTGATCACCTCCCGCCTCCAGCAGTTCGAGCAGACGGCGCTCACCGAACTCCCCCGCCTCTTCGCCGAGCACGCCCTGAGCCCCGCCGAGACCGCGGCCGTGCTCGCCTACACCAAGGGCCTCCAGGACTGGCAGTCGGGCGGCCACGAGTGGCATTTGGCCTCCAGCCGCTACATGAACGAGGGGGCCGCCTCCACCCGGCGGCTGACCCTGCCCTTCCTCCCCTCCGGGCTCGGCACCAGCGCCTTCGACCTGGGCTCCGTCTTCACCCGGCGCTCCATGGAGCTGCGCCGCCGCTCCTTCGGCCACGTGCCCTTCCAGAAGACCGGCCCCTGCGTCATCCCCGACATCCGCATGCCCTACGAGCTGCGCCTGAGCCCGCACCTGGAACACGCCCGCGAGGGCTCGGTGCGGTGGTCGCGGCGGATGGGGCTGCTGGACCCCCAGCCCGGGGACCCGGGGTCGGCGATCTGGGACGAGCAGAGGATGCGCGGCTACGACTTCGCGCTCTGCTCGGCCGGCATCGACCCCGACGCGACGGCGGAGGCGCTGCTGCTGAACGCGTGCTGGCTGACCTGGGGGACCTACGCGGACGACTACTACCCCCTGGTGTTCGGGCAGTGCGGCAACCTCTCCGGCGCGAAGGCGGCCACCGCGCGGCTGATCGCGATGATGCCGCTGGAGGCCGGCGAAGCCCCGGCGGCGCCGGTGACCGTGATGGAACGGTCCCTCGCCGACCTCTGGGCCCGCACCGTCCCGGGCATGACCGCGGCCGGCCGCGCCGAGTTCCGGGCGACGATGGTGGAGATGCTGGAGAGCTGGGTGTGGGAGGTCGAGAACCAGTTCCACCACCGGATCCCGGACCCGGTCGACTACGCCGAGATGCGCCGCCAGACCTTCGGCGCCCGGCTGACCATGTACATGTGCCGGCTGGGGCACGAGGACCGCGGCATCCCCGACGAGATCTACCGGTCGGGCACCATCCGTTCACTGGAGAACGCGGCGGCCGACGTCGGCTGCCTCGTGAACGACGTCTTCTCCTACCGGAAGGAGGTGGAGTTCGAGGGCGAGGTGCACAACCACGTCCTGGTCACCCGGAACTTCTTCGACATCGGCTACCCCGAGGCCCTGCACATCTGCCACTCCCTCCTGGAGCAGCGCACCGAGGAGTTCCGGCACATCGTCGCGGACCAGCTGCCCGTGCTCTACGACGACTGGCGGCTGGACTCGGCCGCCCGCGCCGGTCTCGACGCGTACGTCGGCGAGCTCCAGGACTGGCTCGCCGGGGTCCTCCACTGGCACCGGATGACGCGCCGCTACCGTGAGGAGGAGCTGCGCCGTCCCGGCGACGCCCTGTCCACGGGCGTCCTGAGCAGCGGCTTCGGCATGTCGGCGGCGCGGATCGGGCCGCGCGCCTGACCGGGCCGCCCGCCCCTGCTCCGGGTCAGAACTCGTCGGACGTGTGCGGCAGCGGCCCGGTGTTCAGGGCGGCGTCCAGGGCCGCCGCCGCGCCGGGGGTGTGCTCGGCCACCAGCCCGGCGGCCACCAGCTCGCGGACCCGGGTCCCGCCCAGGTAGCAGGCGGCCAGCTCCCGTACGTCCAGGGACAGGTCGGGTTCCGCGCGGGCGGTCTCGTACGTCGCCCCGCCGGGCCCGGCCTTGAGCCGGAACCGTCCGGCGTTCTCGGGCAGCCGTACGTCGGACAGTTCCAGTACGAGTTCCACGGGCGCGGCCCACGACCGCCCGGTCAGCGCCGCCCGTACGTCGACCAGCCGCAGCCACAGCGCCGGGAACTGGGCGGTGACCCTGACCTGGTCCCGGTCGGCGGCGAAGTGCAGCAGCGGGTCGTCCAGGGGGCGGCCCCACGCGGACACCTTGCCGGTCAGGTCGAGGGAGGCCAGGCACTGCCACAGCGCGGCGGCCACCGCCGGGGTCTCGGCCTCCAGTTCGTCGACGCGGACGAGGCCGGGGCTGCGGCCGGGCGGCGCCCCGTCGTCCTCGTGCTTCGTGCGGTAGAGGACGTAGCCCGCCACGGGTTCACCCGGTTCCCCGAGGGCGATGATCCTGGGCGGGCCCAGCTCCTCGTCCTCCTCGTCCTGTTCGCAGAGCCACTCCTCGGCCCAGCGCTCCGCGCTCCGGCTCGGCCTGCCGGCCCGGGTCCTGCGGGCGGCCTCGTGGAAGGGGGCGATGACGGCGAGGGCCTCGTCCGGGTCGACCAGCCGCAGCGGGCGCGGGTCGGGGTCGATGCGCAGGGCGAGCGGCCGGGTGGAGTCGATCTCGATGGTGGCGCCCTGGGTGGCGGAGCCGTAGCCGAAGCGGCCGTAGATGGCCGCTTCGGAGGCCCACAGGACGACGAGGGGGCTCCCCTCGGCCCCGGCGCGGCGCAGCTGTTCGACCATGAGGGCGGTCAGGACGCCGCGGCGGCGGTGGGTGGGGGCGACGGAGACGAAGGTGAGACCGGGGCTGGCGAGGTCGGCGCCGCCCGGGACGGAGAGGCGGAAGGGGTGGGCGGCCATGAAGCCGACCAGTGCGTCGCCGTCGTAGGCGCCGAGGCGGGCGCAGTGGGTGAGCAGGGAGTGGTGCCGTTCGCGTGTCCCGGGTTCCGGGCGGTCGTGGAAGACCAGGTAGGCGAGCTCCTGAGCGCGGTCGATGTCGGCTTCGGGTACCTCGCGGATGTCCACCATGATCCGGAGACTAATCGGTCATCGCGGACTGCTCACACCATATTGGCCGGATCTGCCCGTCCGGCCGGGCCCCACGGCGGGTCCGGCCGGTTTCCGGGCTTGCCGTCAGCGGCCCTCAGCGGGTGCCGGGGCCGCTCCAGCCGGCCGGGACGTGGCCGATTCGGACCCGCTGGGGGTGGTCGCCGACGGGGACGGAGACGCGTTTGGCGCCGGTGGCGAAGTCGATGGCGGTGACCTGATCGGCGCCGCTCTCGGAGATGACGCAGGCGGTGCCGTCGCCGTTGACGGTGGCCCAGTAGGGCTTGGCGGCGGGGACGAGCGGCCCCTCGGCGAGGGTGGCGCGGTCGACGACGGTCGCGTAGTCGTCCATGGTGCCGGCGACACAGAGCTTGCTCCCGTCGGGGCTCATGGACATGCCGTGGTGGCGGGAGTCGTTGACCCACTTGGTGCGGTCGGCGGGGGTGGCCGGGTTCTCGGGGAGGGTCTTGACGCGGGTGATCCGGTCGGAGGGCACGTCGTACTCGACGAATCCGTTGAAGAAGGAGACCTGGAAGTAGAGCTTCGACTCGTCGGGGCTGAAGGAGACCGGCCGTACGGCGTCGGAGAGGTCCTTGCGGCCGAAGGCGTCGAGGCGTTCGCGCATGTCGATGACGCGGACGGTGCGGAAGGTCTCCGTGTCGACGACGGTGATCTTCCGGTCGCCCTTCGTCCAGTCCAGCCAGGGTGCGTCGAGGGCGGAGGTGACGTCGCCGATGGCGCTGTTCCAGAGGTGACGGCCGCCCTGGGTGAAGGTGTTCTCGTGGGGCTTGTCGCCGGTGGTGAAGGATCCGGTCTGCCGGCCGGTGGCGATGTCGAGGACGTGGACGGTGTTCGCGGTGGAGGCGGACACGGCGACGCGGGTGCCGTCGGGCGAGACGGCCATGTGGTCGGAGCGGTAACCGGCCACCGGGAAGCGCCAGTTGATCCGGCCGGTGCGCAGGTCTACGGAGACGACGTCGGCGAAGCTGGGGCGGGAGACCACGACGGCGGAGCCGTCGGGGGTGGTGTACATGTCGTCGACGAACTGGTCGTGGCCCTCGCCCGCCGTGGCCCGGATGCCGAGGAAGAAGCCGAGCTTGACGGGGTTGAGGTAGATCTCGCGGAGCCGTTCCTCCTTGTCGGGGACGACGTTGATCCGGGCGACGCGGGCGAGGTCGCCGGTGGAGGCGAGGACGTCGGCGGTGCCCTCCCAGTTGTTGCCGACGAAGAGCACCTCGCGCAGGCCGCCGTCCGGCGGGGTCGCCGCCCGGGAGGCGGGGCCGAGGGTGGCCGCGAGTCCTGCCAGCGCCAGGGCGCACGTCAGGCGGAGGGCGCGTGCTGGGGTGTGACGGGTCCGGGACATCCGCTCAACTCCGATACGGGGAAGCGCTGTTACCGGCCGGTAAAATAGGCGGGACATGCAGAAGGCGCAACCCCCGGGAGGGTTGCGCCTTCACTCACGCCGGGGGGCCGCCCCTTCAGGCGACCGAGCCGATCCTGCCGATCACCGTGTTCGAGGTGTCGTGGTGGATCGGGATGTGCGCGCCGGTGAGGGCTGCGCCGCTGCCGCCGCGGCGGTTCGCGACGATCTCTGCGGCGATGGACAGCGCGGTCTCCTCCGGGGAGCGGGCGCCGAGGTCGAGGCCGATCGGGGAGCGCAGCCGGGCCAGTTCGAGCTCGGTCACGCCGACCTCGCGGAGCCGCTTGTTGCGGTCCTCGTGGGTGCGGCGGGAGCCCATGGCGCCGACGTAGGCGACGGGAAGCTTGAGGGCCAGTTCGAGGAGCGGTACGTCGAACTTGGCGTCGTGGGTGAGGACGCAGAGCACGGTCCGGCCGTCGACCCGGGCGGTCTCCAGGTAGCGGTGCGGCCAGTCGACCACGATCTCGTCCGCCTCGGGGAAACGCTTCTTCGTCGCGAAGACGGGCCGGGCGTCGCACAGCGTCACGTGGTAGCCGAGGAACTTGCCGATCCGCACCAGGGCGGAGGCGAAGTCGATGGCACCGAAGACGATCATCCGCGGGGGCGGGACGCTGGACTCGACCAGGACCTTGAGGGGCTCTCCGCAGAGCCGGCCGTCGGCGCCGATCTCCAGCACGCCGGTCTTGCCGGCGTCGAGCATGGCGCGGGCCTCTTCGGCGATGGTGCGGTCCAGCTCGGGGTGGCCGCCGAAGCCGCCCTCGAAGGAGCCGTCGGGGCCGACCACGAGGGCGCGGCCCATCAGCTCGGCCGGGCCTTCGGCGATCCGGGCCACCGCGGCGGCCTCACCCCGCGCGGCGGCACGCAGCGCGGTGGCGAGCACCTCCCGCAGGGGGGAGCCCACGGGGACCGGGGTGACCAGGATGTCGATGATTCCGCCGCAGGTCAGACCCACGGCGAAGGCATCGTCGTCGCTGTAGCCGAAGCGCTCCTGGACGGTCTCGCCGTCCTCGATCGCCTGCTGGCACAGCTCGTACACCGCGCCCTCCACGCATCCGCCGGAGACCGATCCGATGGCCGTGCCCTCGCTGTCGACGGCGAGCGCGGCTCCGGGCTGCCGGGGAGCGCTCCCGCCGACCGCCACCACGGTGGCGACGGCGAAGTCACGTCCCTGCTCGACCCACCGGTTCAGTTCTTCGGCGATGTCCAGCATGTGCGGCCTCCTCGGAGAGGTTTCGGATTCCAGTATCGGATGCGTGGAGGGTCAGGTGGTGTTCACGTGCCCTGCCCTACTTGACGCCGAGCCACGCCTCGATGGGGTGGAGGGCGAAGAAGACCAGGAAGACACCGGTCAGGACCCACATGAAGGCGCCGATCTCACGGGCCTTGCCCTGCGCGACCTTGATGGCCACGTAGGAGATCACACCGGCGGCGACACCGGGGGTGATCGAGTAGGTGAAGGGCATGATCACCACGGTCAGGAAGACCGGGATGGCGGTCGCGGCGTCGGCCCAGTCCACGTGGCGGGCGTTCTGCATCATCATCGCGCCGATGATCACCAGGGCCGCGGAGGCGACCTCACCCGGGACGATCTGGGTGATCGGGGTGAAGAAGAGGCAGGCGGCGAAGAGCAGACCGCTGACGACGGAGGCGAGACCCGTGCGGGCACCCTCGCCGACGCCGGTGGCGGACTCGACGAAGACCGTCTGGCCGGAGCCGCCGGCGACGCCACCGATGGCGCCACCGGCACCGTCGATGAACAGCGCCTTGGACAGGCCCGGCATGCGGCCCTTGTCGTCGGCCAGCTTGGCCTCGGTGCCGACTCCGATGATGGTGGCCATCGCGTCGAAGAAGCCGGCGAGCACCAGCGTGAAGACGATCATGCCGACCGTCATGACGCCGACGTCGCCCCAGCCGCCGAACTCGACCTTGCCGAAGAGCGAGAAGTCCGGCATCGAGATCGCGGAACCGTCGAGGGTCGGCGGACCGTTCTTCCAGGCCTTCGGGTCGATGTCCATGACGGCGTTCAGGATCGCCGCGAGGACGGTGCCGCCGACGATGCCGATCAGGATGGCGCCGGGGATCTTGCGGGCCTGGAGCATGAAGATGCCCAGCAGGGTGACGCAGAAGAGCAGGACCGGCCAGCCGGCGAGCTCGCCGACCGAACCGAGCTGGACCGGGGGACCGAACTCGGGGCCCTTGCCGACGAAGCCGGCCTTCACGAGACCGATCAGGGCGACGAACATGCCGATGCCCATGGTGATCGCGTGCTTGAGCGCGAGCGGGATCGCGTTCATGATCATCTCGCGGAGGCCGGTGACGACCAGGAGACAGATCACGACGCCGTACATGACGCACATGCCCATGGCCTGCGGCCAGGTCATCTGCGGGGCGACCTGCGAGGCCAGGACGCCGGAGACGGACAGGCCGGCGGCGAGGACCAGCGGGACCTTGCCGATGAAGCCCATCAGGAGGGTGGTCAGGGCCGCGGCGAAGGCGGTGGCCGTGATCAGGGCCTTCTGGCTCATCGTGTCGCCGGCGACGTCCTTGCCGGAGAGGATCAGCGGGTTGAGCAGGAGGATGTACGCCATGGCCATGAAGGTCGTGACGCCGCCACGAATTTCATTGCCTACGTTCGACCCTCTATGGGTGATGTGAAAGTAGCGGTCGAGCCAAGAACGCCCAGCGGGGTTCAGAGTGCCGTCGCCGGCCTCTTCCGCGGTGGTCTTGGGCTCCACAGACGACTGGGTCATGGTGCCTAACTCCCAAGGTTCAAAGGGGCACCCGCATAAAGATTGGAGACGCGGGATTTGGGAAACTGCGTTGGCTGCACGACCCGGGGTGACGGCCCGAGGCGACGCGAAATGTGCACTGCGTGTACTGCGGGTAGTGCGGGGGTGACCGCTGGTACTACGTGGGGGTTTTTGCAGGGGTTCTGCCAAGTGACGAGGACCGCGAGCGGTGCGGTACTGCGTACTTCGTGCTCCGGGCGGTGCGGCGTGAAGTGTGACGTTCCCGAGTCACACCGCCCGGAAATCCGAGGGGTGCGGGGGGGGGGGGGGGGGGGGGGGGGGGGGGGGGGGGGGGGGGGGGGGGGGGGGGGGAGGGGGGGGGGGGGGGGGGTGGGGGTGGGGTGGGGGCGCACCCGCTT
>NZ_JBVJWV010000039.1:0-30283 GCF_055602105.1 Streptomyces sp. NPDC037421 | reverse complement strand
GGGGGGGGGGGGTTTTTGTTTTTTTTGCTCGGGGGGTGGGGAGGGGGGGGTCACTTTCCCCGACCAAACCACCCAGAACCCGGGGGGGGGGGGGGGGGGGCCCCGCCCCCCCCCCCCCCCACGCCGTCCTAGAGGGTCCCGGTAAGGGCTTCCGGACGGATCGGCGTCTTGTTGAGCTCCAGACCCGTCGCCTGCCGGATCGCCGCGAGGACGGCCGGGGTGGACGAGAGGGTCGGGGCCTCGCCGAGACCGCGAAGGCCGTAGGGCGCGTTCGGGTCGGCCAGCTCCAGGACGTCGACCGGGATGGTCGGGGTGTCCAGGATGGTCGGGATCAGGTAGTCCGTGAAGGAGGGGTTGCGCACCTTCGCGGTCTTCGGGTCCACGATGATCTCTTCCATGACCGCCACGCCGAGACCCTGGGTGGTACCACCCTGGATCTGGCCCACCACGGAGAGCATGTTCAGGGCCTTGCCGACGTCCTGGGCGGTCGCCAGCTCGACGACCTTGACGAGGCCGAGCTCGGTGTCCACCTCGACGACCGCGCGGTGCGCGGCGAAGGTGTACTGGACGTGGCCGTCGCCCTGGCCGGTCTTCAGGTCGAAGGGGACCGTCGGACGGTGGCGGAACTCGAGTTCGAGGTCGATGACCTCGTCCTCGAGGATGTCGGCGATGTCCGCGAGGACCTCGCCGCCGTCCGTGACGACCTTGCCGCCCTCCAGGAGGAGCTCCGCGTGGGCCCACGCCGGGTGGTACGAGCCGTTCTTGCGGCGGCCGATCTCCAGCAGCGCCTCGCGGACGTGCTCACAGGTGTTCTTCACGGCGCCACCGGTCATGTACGTCTGCCGCGAGGCGGACGTGGAACCGGCGGAGCCGACCTGCGTGTCGGCCGGGTGGATGGTCACCTGCGTGACGCCCAGCTCGGTACGGGCGATCTGCGCGTGGACGGTGACACCGCCCTGGCCGACCTCCGCCATGGCCGTGTGGACCATCGCGACGGGCTCGCCGTTGATGACCTCGAGGCGCACGCGGGCGGTCGAGTAGTCGTCGAAGCCCTCGGAGAAGCCGACGTTCTTGATGCCGACCGCGTAGCCGACGCCGCGGACGACGCCCTCACCGTGGGTGGTGTTGGAGAGGCCGCCGGGCAGCGCGCGGACGTCCGCGTTCTCGCCGGCGGTCTCCCACTGGCGCTCCGGCGGCAGCGGGCGGGCCTTGACCCGGCGCAGCAGCTCGGCCACCGGGGCCGGGGAGTCCACGACCTGGCCGGTGGGCATGATCGTGCCCATCTCCATGGCGTTCAGCTGGCGGAACTCGACCGGGTCCATGCCCAGCTTCGCCGCGAGCTTGTCCATCTGGGCCTCGTACGCGAAGCAGGCCTGGACGGCGCCGAAGCCGCGCATCGCGCCGCAGGGCGGGTTGTTCGTGTAGAGCGCGATCGCCTCGATGTCCACGTCGTCGATGACGTACGGGCCCACCGAGAGGGAGGACGCGTTGCCGACGACGGCCGGGGAGGCCGAGGCGTAGGCACCGCCGTCGAGCACGATCTTGCACTTCATGTGCGTGATCTTGCCGTCCTTGGTGGCGCCGTGCTCGTAGTACAGCTTCGCCGGGTGGCGGTGCACGTGGCCGAAGAAGGACTCGAAGCGGTTGTAGACGATCTTGACCGGCTTGTTCGTGGCCAGGGCCAGGAGGCAGGCGTGGATCTGCATCGAGATGTCCTCGCGGCCGCCGAAGGCACCGCCGACGCCCGAGAGCGTCATGCGGACCTTCTCCGGCGGGAGGCCGAGGACCGGGGCGATCTGCTGGAGGTCCGAGTGCAGCCACTGGGTGGCGACGTACAGGTCGACACCGCCGTCCTCGCACGGCACGGCGAGGCCGGACTCCGGGCCGAGGAAGGCCTGGTCCTGCATGCCGAAGGTGTACTCGCCCTCGACGATGACGTCGGCGCGCTTGCGGGCCTCTTCCACGTTGCCGCGGATGATCGGCTGGCGGTGCACGATGTTCGGGTGCGGGACGTGACCGGAGTGGTGGTCGTCGCGGCCCGGGTGGATCAGCGGCGCGTCGGCGGCGAGGGCGGAGGCCTCGTCCGTGACGAGCGGCAGCTCCTTGTAGTCGATCTTGATCTTGGCGGCCGCGCGGCGGGCGGTCTCCGGGTGGTCGGCGGCCACGAGGGCCACCGGCTCACCGTGGTGGCGTACCCGGCCGTTGGCCAGGACCGGGGTGTCCTGGATCTCCAGGCCGTAGTTCTTCATCTCGGCCGGCAGGTCGTCGTACGTCAGGACCGAGTAGACGCCCGGCATGGCCAGGGCCTCGGAGATGTCGATGGAGACGATCTCGGCGTGGGCGACGGTGCTGCGCAGGGTCTGGCCCCACAGCATGTCCTCGTGCCACATGTCCGAGGAGTACGCGAACTCACCGGTGACCTTGAGGGTGCCGTCCGGGCGGAGCGTGGACTCGCCGATGCCGCCCTTGGTGTGGTTCTGGGTGACGTTCGTGGGCGTACCGGCGGGCACGGTGCGGGTGTTCTGAGCCATGATCAGACCGCCTCTCCCTGACGGGCGGCCGCGAGGCGGACCGCGTCGAGGATCTTCTCGTAGCCCGTGCAGCGGCAGAGGTTGCCGGACAGGGCCTCACGGATGTCCTGGTCGGACGGGTCTGCGTTCTGCTCGAGGAGAGCGTCGGCCTGGACCAGCAGACCCGGGGTGCAGAAACCGCACTGGACCGCGCCGGCGTCGATGAACGCCTGCTGGATGTTGGAGAGCTCGACGCCCTCACCGGTCTGGGAGTCGGTGCCCTTGGCGGACCACTGCTTGGCCTCGTCCGTGGAGACGCCCTTGCCGCCGCACGCGCCGGTGCCGCAGGAGTGGCCGTGCTCGTCGCGCTGCTTGGCGAAGTCCGCCAGGCCCTCGACGGTCACGACGTCGCGGCCCTCGACCTGACCGGCCGCGACCAGGCAGGAACAGACCGGCACGCCGTCGAGGCGGACGGTGCAGGAACCGCACTCGCCCTGCTCGCACGCGTTCTTGGAGCCGGGCAGGCCCAGGCGCTCACGCAGGACGTAGAGGAGGGACTCGCCCTCCCACACGTCGTCGGCTTCCTGCGGACGACCGTTGACAGTGAAATTGACGCGCATGGTTACGCAGCCCCTTCAAGCGAGCGGCCGTTGGTGCCGCGGTACTGCTCCCAGGTCCAGACGAGCTGGCGGCGAGCAAGGATGCCGACCGCGTGACGGCGGTACTTCGCCGTGCCACGGACGTCGTCGATCGGGTTGCACGCGGCGGAGGCGAGCTCACCGAACTGCTTGGCGATCGACGGGGTGATGACCTTGCCGTTGTCCCAGAAACCGCCCTCTTCGAGCGCGGCGTTCAGGAACTCCTCGGCGGCCTTGGCCCGGACCGGGGTCGGGGCGGCCGAACCGATGCCCGTACGCACGGTGCGGGTGTCGGGGTGCAGCGCGAGACCGAAGCCGCAGACGGCGATGACCATCGCGTTGCGGGTACCGACCTTCGAGTACTGCTGGGGGCCCGTGGCGTTCTTGATGTGGACCGTCTTGATGAGCTCGTCGGCGGCGAGCGCGTTGCGCTTCACACCGGTGTAGAACTCGTCGATCGGGATCATCCGGGAGCCGCGCACCGACTCGACCTCGACCTCGCAGCCGGCGGCCAGGAGGGCGGGGTGGGAGTCACCGGCGGGCGAGGCGCAACCGAGGTTGCCGCCGACACCGCCGCGGTTGCGGATCTGCGGGGACGCGACCGTGTGCGAGGCGAGCGCGAGACCCGGCAGCGTCGCGCGCAGGTTCTCCATGATCTGGGTGTACGGGACGGAGGCGCCGAGCTTGGTGACCTCCTCGCCGACCTCCCACTCCCGCAGCAGTTCGATGCGGTTGAGGTCCAGGAGGTATTCCGGACGGCGGTGATCGAAGTTGATCTCGACCATGATGTCGGTGCCACCCGCAATCGGCACAGCTGTGGGGTACTCGGCCTTGGCGGCGAGTGCCTCCTCCCAGCTGGCGGGGCGAAGGAAGTCCATGTGCGGCTCTCTTCTTCTTAATCGGGTCGTTCACTTCAAGCCAGGAGGCCGAAGGCCCTCGACTGGTCGTTCACGTGCTGTTAACGCGGTGTGGAGCCAGTACACAAGCCCGGTGTCCCTCGGGTGCAGTCACCGAAACCATGAAGGAGTTGGCTGGCGGCCTCCTTCGTCTTGTAGATTCGTATGAAAGGCAGGATGCGACGACCTGCCCGATTTCCAACGGCAACATTCGAGACAGATCGGCGGCGACATCATGCGGCTGCGCGCACTGCTGGAAACCGAGGCGCTGGGGCTGCGGCTGCTGGGCGGCGAGGAAGAACTCGACCGGACGGTCCGCGGGGTCATGACGACCGACCTGAGGGATCCCAGCCGATACCTGACCGGGGGAGAACTTGTACTCACCGGCCTGGCATGGCGAAGAAATTCAGCCGACTCCGAGCCATTCGTACGAATCCTCGCGAGCGCGGGGGTGGCGGGTCTCGCGGCCGGCGAAGCGGAACTGGGAGACATCCCGGATGATCTGGTTTCGGCCTGCGTGCGCAACCGGCTGCCGCTCTTCGCGGTGAACGAGGACGTTGCATTCGCCACCATCACGGAGTACGTGGTGCGGCAGGTCTCCGGGGAGCGTGCGGGCGACCTCGCGGCGGTCGTGGACCGCCACCGGCGTCTGATGACATCGGGCCCCGCGGGCGGCGGACCCGATGTGGTGCTGGATCTGCTCACCACGGACCTCGATCTGCGGGCCTGGGTGCTCTCGCCCACCGGCCGGCAGATCGCCGGAGCGGGCGAACCGCTGGCGCCGGGCATCTGCGCGACGCTGGCGAGCGAACACCTCGCGGCGGTCCGGACGGGCCGCAGGGGCCCGCACCGGATGTCCATCCAGGGTATTACGTACTCCCTCTTCCCGATCAGGGGACACGGTCGCGGCCCTGGTCAGGCCACCCGCGACGTGCGCGAGAGCGTGCTGTCGGACTGGCTGCTGGCCGTCGAGGCCGACGCGGGCGACTGGCCCGCGGAGCGCCTGGACCTGCTCCAGGGCGTCACCCAGCTCATCGCGGTCGAGCGGGACCGCCGCGACGCGGCCCGTACGGTGCGCCGCCGGCTGGCGCAGGAGGTGCTGGAGCTGGTGCAGACGGGCGCCCCGCCCGCGGAGATCGCCGCCCGCCTGCGCGTGGCCGCCCCGGTGCTGCTGCCCGGGCTGGGCGCGGCCCCGCACTGGCAGGTCGTCGTGGCGCGGGTGGACTGGGACGGCGGGGACATCCCCGGCGGCCCCGTGGCCCAGTCGCTGCTGGAGGAGATCCTGGTCGACCCGTCGATGTCCGGCCCCGAGCCGTCCGACCGGATCGCGGTGGCCCACGCCGGTGACGAGGCGATCGCGCTCGTGCCGCTGCCGGCGCTCTCCGGCGACGCCGGGGAGGACAAGGGCCCGGACTCCGCCCTGCACGCCGACGTGCTCCTGGCGGCCGTACGCGAGCCGCTGGCGGCCGGTCTGGCCGACGACGGCCGGCTCACCCTCGGCGTCAGCGCGGCCGTGCACTCCGCCGAGGGGCTGCGCGGGGCGCTGGAGGAGGCCCGGCACGCCCGCCGGGTCGCGGCGGCCCGCCCCGGCCGGGTGTGCGCGGCCGGCCACCACGAGCTGGCCTCGCACGTGCTGCTGCTGCCGTTCGTGCCGGACGACGTCCGCCGCGCCTTCACGGCCCGCCTGCTGGACCCGCTGCGGGACTACGACCGCCGGCACCGGGCGGAGCTCATCCCGACCCTGGAGGCGTTCCTGGACTGCGACGGCTCCTGGACCCGCTGCGCGACCCGGCTGCACCTGCACGTCAACACGCTGCGCTACCGGGTCGGGCGAATCGAGCAGCTGACGGCGCGCGACCTTTCCCGCCTGGAGGACAAGCTGGACTTCTTCCTGGCACTGCGCATGAGCTGACCCCGGCCCTCCCATCTGCGCACTCCCCCGGAGGGCCGGGCAGGGGCGGCTGACGAGCCGTCCGGACTTTGTGAAAGAGTTCACCCGACCCCTTGGCCGAGGCAGCCGATCCGTGCTCTCATTTCGCCCCAGGGCTCAACGACGTGCTGCTTGGTTGCTTCGGGGAGGGCAATGTGGCGGATACCGCCATGTCCGGTGCGGGATCAACGGGGGGCGACGACCCCCTCCAGCGGGCGATATGGCGGCTGCGCTCGCGCGGCTGTTGGACGGACGCGGCGGCCCTGCTGACGCCGCACGCGCACGACGCGGGGGCGGCGGTGCAGCGCACCGCGCTCCTGGTGGAGCGGTGCCTGTTCACCGGCCAGGGCTGGTCCGACGCGGAGGACGCGCTGCGGGTGGCCGAGGCCGTGGCCCGGGACGACGACGAGCGGGGCGCGGCGGCCTGCGAGCGGGGCCAGCTGGCGTACGCGGCGACCGTGCTCGGCGTGCGGGACCGGGCCGACGAGGCCCGCTCGGCGCTGGGCCGCGCGGCCGCGCTGCTGTCCCCGGGGTCGCGGACGCGCCCGCTGCTGGACTTCCGCCGGGGCCTGGTCGCCGAGCACCTGGCGGACGCCCCGCAGGCGGCCCGGCCGGCGTACCACCGCGCCCACGCGGGGGCGGTGACCCACGGGGACACCCTGCTGCTGTCCTTCACCTGGCGCCACCTGGCCGCGCTGGCACTGCGGGACGGCGAGGTCGCCGAGGCCCGCAAGGGCTTCGCGGAGTCCCTGCGGATCCGGGAGGACCTGGGCTTCCTGGTCGGCACCGCGCCGGCGCTGGCGGCCCTGGCCGAGGTCGAACCGGAACCCGAGGCCGCCCGGCTCCGCGCGGAGGCCCGCCGCCTGTTCCACCTCCTGGGCGGCATCCCGACCTGGCTGGCGGACCAACTGGCCCCTGCGGCGTAGCCGGCGGGGACGGTCGCCCCGGGGGACCGCGGCCCCGGACCCGGGTACGGGCGCTGCGCACCCGGTGCGCTCGGACTCCGCCCACCGCTCGCAGGTGCCCCCGGGAGGGGTCCGGGCACAGCCCGGGGAACGGGCGAAGGGCGGGCCGGGGACCCGGCCCCGCGCAGCGGCACCCGCAGCGGCAGCGGCCCGGCGGCTACGCGCCCGCGAAGTGCCCGCGTACGAGGCGCTCCACCACCGGGAGGTCCCGCGCGATCAGGGCCTCCAGCAGCGCCGAGTGCTCGGCCGCGTCGGCCACCAGGTCGTCCCGGCGCACCCGCGGAGCGCCCGGCAGGGGCCACTGGGCGCGCCGGTGCAGTTCCTCGGCGACCCGCACCAGCTGGGCGTTGCCCGACAGGGAGAGCACCGCCCGGTGGAAGGCCCGGTCGGCGTCCGCGTACCGCGGGAGGTCCCCCTCGGCGGCCGCCCCGGCGGCGGCGAGGGCGGCCGGCCGAAGGGACTCCCAGGCCTCGGCGGGTACGGACCGGGCCAGCCGGAGCATCACCGGCACCTCGATCAGGGCCCGGACCTCGGACAGCTCCGCCTGGCCGCGGGGGGTGCGGGTCAGCACCCGGAAGCCCCGGTTGGGCAGGCATTCCACCGCCCCCTCCAGCGCCAGCTGCTGCATCGCCTCGCGGACGGGGGTCGCGGAGACCCCGAACCGCTCGCCGAGCGCGGGGCCCGAGTAGATCTCCCCCGGCACCAGCTCCCCGTCCACGAGGGCGGCGCGCAGGGCGTCGAGGACCTGCCCGCGCACCGAATGGCGCAGCACCTTCTGCGGCGGGATCAGGGGCTCCTCCACCGCTTCGTACTCCGATTCCGACACCAGGGCGTGGGCCGCTCCGTGCACTCGGTCCTCCTCCGGGTCTCGACCGGATCCGAGGATAGGTGACGGGCCCGCGGGCGTCGCGGACGCGACCGGGGGCTCCCCGCACCCCCCGAGATCAGCTAAGGTAAGCCTTACCTTCTCTCACGACGCGTGATTCGGTGGTCCGCCATGCCCGGCTCGGCTGTTCCCGCCCCGCTCCCGTCCGCACCCGCCCCGGCCGGCTCGCCGGTGGCGGGCGCGTACGAGCGCCTGGCGGCCGCCCATCCGGGCCTGCGGGCCGAGGAGCGCGGCGCGCACGAACCCCTCCCTCGCGGTGTGGGCTGGGTCGGCGCGCACGAGCTCGCGGCGGGCGGGGCGGCCCTGGACGCCCACCTCGCGTGGGACGAGGCCCAGGTGCTGCGGGACTACGGGCGCCGGGCGCGGCCCGACGTGGTGGCCGGATTCGGCCTCCACCGGTACGCCTGGCCGGCCTGCCTGCTGATCACCGTCCCGTGGTTCCTGGAGCGCCGGGTGCCCCGGCTGCCCGTGGACCGGGTGGCCTTCCACCGGACGCGGGGGCGGATGTCCGTACGCGTCGAGGAGTTCGCCTGCCTGCCGGACGACCCGGCGGCCTCCCTCCCCGGGGCGCGGGTCGTGCCCGGCGAGGAGGCCCTGCGCGAGGAGGTGCGGGCAGCGGTGGCCCAGCACCTCGGACCGCTGCTGGAAGGTTTCGGCCCGCGGATGCGGCGCGGCCGCCGCGCCCTGTGGGCGATGGCCGCCGACGAGGTGGTCGAGGGGCTCTGGTACCTCGGGAGCCTGCTCGGCGAGGAGCGGCGGGCCGTGCGCGAGCTGGAGCTGCTGCTGCCGGGCGCGCTCGCCCCGTACACCGGAGCCGCCGGCTTCCGCACCCTCGCCGGCCCCGGCGGGGCGGAGCTGACCACCCGGGACCGGGCGAGCTGCTGCTTCTTCTACACGATCCGCCCGGAGGACACCTGCACGACCTGCCCGCGCACCTGCGACGCGGACCGCGTCACCCGGCTCACGGCGGCCGACGGCTGAACCCACCCGTGCGGATGAAGTGGATTCGAACTCAACTCGGCTCGTACGGGCACCAGTTCGACCCACAACACCCTATCCGACGGGACCCGCCCCCCGATGGCGTCCACTTGCCCCGAAACCCACGTGCACCACTGACCGGCTGCGCCACTATGGCGCCCGGAAAGCCGCATACGCGAGGCAAGGGACATCCGCATGAGACTGACCGACATATCGCTGGACTGGCTGCTGCCCGGCAGCCTGTTGATCCTGGGCGTGCTTGCGGCAGTGGCGGTGCTGGCCCGGGGCAAGCGTGAGGGCGAGAAGGCCGCGGCCGACGACAGCTGGGAACGCAGCGAGGAACGCCGCCGCCGCAAGGAGGCCGTCTACGGGACCGCCTCCTACGTCCTGCTCTTCTGCTGCGCGGCGGTGGCCGCCGCGCTCTCCTTCCACGGGCTCGTCGGCTTCGGCCGGCAGAACCTCAACCTCTCCGGCGGCTGGGAGTACCTGGTCCCCTTCGGCCTCGACGGCGCCGCCATGTTCTGCTCGGTGCTCGCCGTCCGCGAGGCCAGCCACGGTGACGCGGCACTCGGCTCCCGGATGCTGGTCTGGCTCTTCGCCGGGGCGGCCGCCTGGTTCAACTGGGTCCACGCCCCCCGGGGTACGGGCCACGACGGCGCCCCGCAGTTCTTCGCGGGGATGTCGCTCTCGGCGGCGGTGCTCTTCGACCGGGCACTCAAGCAGACCCGCCGCGCGGCTCTGCGCGAACAGGGCCTGATCCCGCGCCCGCTGCCGCAGATCCGCATGGTCCGCTGGCTGCGGGCCCCCCGGGAGACCTTCGGCGCCTGGTCGCTGATGCTGCTGGAGGGGGTGCGCACCCTCGACGAGGCGGTGGACGAGGTGCGCGAGGACAAGAAGGAGCGCGAACAGGACCGGCACCGCAGGCGGGAACAGCACCGCCTGGACCGCGCCCACATCAAGGCGCTGGGCCGGCAGAACAGGGCGTTCGGGCGGGCCCGGGCGCGTCAGGTCGACCTGCCGGGGCTGGCCCCCGGGGCGGGCTCCGCGCCGGTCGGCGCGGAGCCCGCCATATCGGAAGCGGGACAGCTGCCCCTGCGCCGAAGGCCCTCACTGCAGGCCGTGAACGGAACCGAATCCCCTGATCCGTCCGGTTCCCGGACGGTGGACCTCACCGCCGAGGACGACACCCAGACGATCCCCCGGCTCGACTCCCTGGAGCGCAAACTGAAGGACCTGGAACAGCAGTTCGGCTGACCGGACCGCACGGACACGGAGGCGGGGCACCCCCTGGGCGCCCCGCCTCCGCACGCTCAGGCCCGGGCCGCGCCCGCGGCCCCGAGCTCGAACCAGACGACCTTGCCGCGCCCCATCGCGAGCGGGTCCACGCCCCAGGCGTCGGCCAGCACCTGCACCAGGACCAGTCCGCGGCCGTGCGTACCGTCGTCGGCGGACGGTACGTACGGCCGGGGCAGGCGCGCGGCGTGGTCGCGGACCTCGACCCTGAGCCGGCCGGCCCGGACGGTCGCGGACACCTCGGCGCCCTGGTCGGTGTGGACGAGGGCATTGGTGACCACCTCGGTGATCAGCAGCTCCGCCACCTCGGCCGTCTCGCCCCGGCAGCGGTGGCGCACCAGCTCCCGCAGGGCCCGGCGGACCTCGCCCACCGCCTTCAGGTCGGCCCGGCGCACACTCCGCGCCATCTCGGCGTGGTCCTGCTCGGCGCCCGCCGACGGCTCGCGCGCCACCGGCCGCTCGGTCCTCCACGTCTTCCCGGTCCTCGCCCCCACCCGCACGGCGACATACCTCCCCGTATAGCGCTGCCCGTGGTCTCGAACAGGTCTACGGAATGCATGCCCCCGGCGACGGTCCGCACTCCTTCGGGCTCAAGGCCTGGGCACGTTCCGGAGGTTGGATCGAGCCATCTGGATCATCCGGCCGACCCCGCCGTCCAGCACGATCTTGCCGGCGGACAGTGCGAATCCGGTCACCATCCCGGCACTGACCTTCGGCGGAATCGACAGGGCGTTGGGGTCCGTCACGACGTCCACCAGAGCGGGCCCCTTGCGCCGGAAAGCATCCTTCAAAGCGGCCGTGAGCTGCCTGGGCTTCTCGACCCGGACCCCGTAGGCACCCGCCGCGCGGGCGATCGCGGCGAAGTCCGGGTTGTGGTTCGTCGTCCCGTACGAGGGAAGGCCGGAAACCGGCATTTCCAACTCCACCACGCCCAGGGAGGAGTTGTCGAAGAGGACCACTTTGACGGGCAGGTCGTACTGCACCAGGGTGAGGAAATCTCCCATCAGCATCGAGAAACCGCCGTCACCGGACATCGACACCACTTGACGCCGGCGGTCCGTGAACTGTGCGCCGATGGCCTGCGGGAGGGCATTGGCCATGGAGCCGTGGCTGAAGGAGCCGATGATGCGCCGCTTGCCGTTCGGGGAAAGATAGCGCGCCGCCCATACGTTGCACATGCCCGTGTCGACGGTGAACACCGCGTCCTCGTCGGCGAGTTCGTCGAGGACGGAGGCCACGTACTCGGGGTGGACCGGCGTGTGTTCTCCACCTTGCGCGTGTACGCCTTCACCACCCCCTCCAGCGCGTCCGCGTGCTTCTTCAGCATCCGGTCCAGGAAGCGGCGGTCCTCCTTCGCCCGCACCCGAGTGTTCAGCGCGCGCAGGGTCTCCCGTACGTCGCCCCAGACGGCGAGCTCCAACTGGGAGCGACGGCCCAGGTGTTCGGGGCGGATGCCCACCTGGACGATCTTCACGTCGTCGGGGAGGAAGGCTTGTACGGGAAGTCCGTGCCGAGCAGGACCAGCAGGTCCCACTCGTGCGTGGCCTCGTAGGCGGCGCCGTACCCCAGCAGACCGCTCATGCCGACGTCGTACGGGTTGTCGTACTGGGGTTACCTGCGCATGTCACTCCTCCGCGACCAACGCACTGAACGAGGCTGGGGGTGCCGGCTCAGCCGCTCGCCCTCGGCGGGACGGACACGGACGGGAACGTTCAACCGCTCTGCCGTCCGTGCCACAAGGCGAAGACCCGGACCGACTTCGGGCACTTCACCACGCCGTTCTGACGTACTCGCGCATGCGGCTAAAAGCCCCTCAGGGTACTCGTCGGGCTCTCACCCAGGTATGTGCTGGTTGCCTCATTCTTCAGCTTGTACTGAGGCCAGACGGTGTTCGTCCGAACAAGTTCGAGTTTCCAGATCTGGTTCTTTTGCTGAGTGAAGCCCCAGCCCTGCACGGGCGTCCCGTCCGCTTTGTCCGACCTCCTAAGATCGATGACATTGCCATCCAAATCGTGGAAGGTGATCTTGGCCGGGTCATGGTCGGCCGCGTGTGCTGTGGCGGGGAGGGTGATCGCCATCGCCGCCAGGGCCAGGACTGTGAGAGTACGTCGGGTGTTGATCATGTCGTAGCAACGATCACGGACCTGCGCCGGTTACGAGGGGGTCGCCCCGATGCCCCGTAAGCCCCGCCCCCCGTGCTCGGCACCCGGGCGCCCCGAGCTGCCCCCCGCCGACGGACCCCGTGGGCCTCCGAACGGCCATGCAGGTGGGGCAAGTTCGCCGCTCCACAGGAACATACGCACCTACGATTTGTCGTACTGGGGCTACCTGCGTATGTGACTGTCGGCCGGCGGACGCTGCATGGAGGACCGACACGAGAAGGAACACCCTGCGCCGTGTCGGCACCGCCCCCTCAAACGAGCGCGGGCGGGATCACGCACTAGCGGGTGGTCCACCAAGTCGCGGCGGACCCGGCTGCCGTGGTGATCAGCGCGACAATCCATCCCGGTACGCGCTGAACCGTCAAGTGGAGTCCGCCACAGCGGAGTTCGATCTGAGGGCGCTGCTCTGCGCTTCGCTTCATACCCACTAGTCCAGCACGCGGCCCAAGCCAGGAGTTCATTCGAAGGGGTGGCGAATGGTGTCGTTTCCTTAGGGGCGGGGACGCCATTTTAGCGGGTCGTCAGCCAAGCCGTGAGCGCAGACCCACCAAGGGTCACCAGGACAGTCAAGAGCCTCACGGGGACATGCTGAAGGGTCATGCGGAACCCGCCGCATCGGATGTCCAGTGCGGGCGCTGTCTTGTCAGTGGTCATGGGCTGACGATGCGCCGCACCTCCGCCCCTGATCAACCGCTTCACAGGAACCATCCGCATGACGTCGCTCCATCCGCATCAGGCGAGTGCCTGACACGCTTCCTGGCGGGCCCACCAGCAACAATCGCGGTTGGTGCCACCCGACTTCGCAAGGCGACCCGACCCTGATGCGGATCAGTCTGGATCTAGAGAACTATCCGCATCGAGCGGTTGCCTGGCCCCACACCCGAGAGGTGGATTTTCGCGGCGCCACACCGCCCCCACCCTCGTTGCACCCGAGCCGCCCCGGGCAGCGAACAATGCGTTAGCTCCAAACACCTGTGCCGATAAAGGGAGTTCGCTGCCCCCACAGGAACA
The DNA here is from genome assembly GCF_055602105.1 of Streptomyces sp. NPDC037421. Taxonomy (NCBI): domain Bacteria; kingdom Bacillati; phylum Actinomycetota; class Actinomycetes; order Kitasatosporales; family Streptomycetaceae; genus Streptomyces; species Streptomyces sp. NPDC037421. The sequence continues at coordinate 17,014 of NZ_JBVJWV010000039.1, read as the reverse complement.
TACGCACCTACGAATTGTCGTACTGGATCCACTCCTTGCCGCGCAGGGCGTGGCCGACGGGGGCCTTGACCCGGGCGGCGAACTCCATGACCTCCGCGTGCGCGCCGGCGGTGCCGCTGCCGCAGAAGAGCGTGACCCTTTCGGCCTCGTCGATCAGCCGGACCAGCTTCTCGATCTCCCCGTCGCCGGGCCGTACGGCCGGCCGGGCCGTCACCAGGGCGTGCTGCACCGCCTTCTCCGGGGCCGGCTGCGCGGCGATGTCCCCGGGCAGCGCGACGACGCTGACGCCGCCGCGGCCGATGGCGTGCTGGACGGGCTCTGGAGCAGCCGGGGCATCTGCGCCGGGTTGGAGATCAGCTCGCTGTAGTGGCTGCACTCGCGGAACACGCCCTCTCCGGTTCCCCGCGAGCCGTGTGCGCCTTCCATCCACGCACGCCCCGCGCGGTCACGCCTCCCAGAGCGCGGCGGCCGTCCGGTCGTCGGCGTAGCCCTTGAGGCGGAGCTGGGTGTCGGCGAGGAAGGCCGCCAGACCCGGCGGCTCCCCCTGCGACCAGCGGGCGGAGAGCTCGGCCGGGAGCAGGCTCTCCTCCCGCATGGGCTCCGCGAGGCCGCCGGAGCAGAGCAGCAGGGTGTCACCCGGGCGGGCCACGGAGGCACGGAACCGGAAGCCGGCCGACGGGGCCGTGTCCTCCTCCAGGTCCTGCCAGCGGCCCGCGCGCAGCCGGAAGACCCCGCCGGCGCCCGCGCCGAAGCAGATCCGGTTGGGGCAGTCCGGGTCCAGCGGCAGCAGGAGCCCGCGCAGCCCGGCGGTGTACGCCTCCTCCGCGAGCCCGAGCTCGGCGGCGCGGGCCCGCAGCCGCCCGTAGCCCCGGTCGGTGAGGCGCTGGAGCCCCGACAGCAGGGCCTCGCGGCGGCCCGCCCGGATGTCGTCGGCGAGCCGCTCCCGGCTGCGCCCGACGGCCGCCGCGACGAGGTGTCCGAGCTCGGCGGCTGCCTCCCGGGCACCGGGGGCGGCCCGGTCCCCGCCGGCCAGCACCACCAGCACGAGGGCCTCGTCACCGCTGCCGAAGCGGGCGGTGAGCAGGAAGTCCCGCCGGGCCTCGCCCCGGTAGCGGGCGGAGTCCCCGCGCAGGGAGGCGGCCCGCAGCGTGTACGTCCCGTAGCGGGCGCCCTCCAGGACGGTGTCCGGGGTCAGGAAGTCCAGCGCGGCCGGGTCGGCGGCGGGCAGCGCCCCCGGCTCGGCGGCGTAGGTGGGGGCGCGGTCGCCGAGGTACCGCACCGCGGGCCGCTCGGGCGGCGGGGCCGCCCCCGCCCCCGAAGCCGGCGGCACGGCCACGTCCCCCCGCGCGTAGCCGGTCTCCCCTGCCACCCGCGGATCCGGCGGGGTCACGGGCGGCTCGGCGGCCCGGTACCCGGGCGGTGGCGGCGGTACGGCCAGGCCCCCGGGCCCGGCCGGCCCCGCCACGGCGGGCGGCAGGGGCGGGGGCAGCGGCGGGGGCGCGGGAGGCGGGCCCTGCAGCGGCACCGGCACCGGCTCGGGCACCGGGTCCCCCGCGACCGCCGGAGGCTCCCGGCGGGGGCCCGGCAGGGAGGGCCCGGGCGGGGCCGGCTCCGTCACGAGGACCGACGCCGAGCGGAAGCGCTGGTCCAGGGTGTCCCCCGGGTCGGGGGCGGGGCCCGCGTCGGGGTCCTCGTACAGCTTCTGCCACCAGTCCTGCGCGCCCTGCTGACTCATGCCCCCATTCTGGGCGCGACCGGGCGGCGGAAAACCCCGAATCCGGGAAAAGGGCCCACCGGGCCGCCGCCCCGCGCCACCCTCCCCCATCACCCGTACGTACCGGCGCATTTCGTACTTCTGATCGACCGTCCGGGAGGCCGGGGCGGCGCCGCCTTGGCAGAGGGGCGGGGGATGCGGCGAAGATGTCGGCGGCGGGTTCGCGCCGTGGCCGCTTCCCGCCAGGAACGGCTCTGGGGAGTGGGGTGGACGGGTTGCTGGGAGCGATAGGCCTGGACGAGGGCCAGGAATCGGCGTACCGGGCGCTGGTGGCACTGGGGGCGGCGGAGGTGCCCGACCTGGCACACCGGCTGACCCTGCCGGTACCGCAGACGGAGCGGGCACTGCGGCACCTGGAACGCCACGGACTGGCGGCCCGGTCCTCGGCGCACCCGGGCCGCTGGGTGGCGGCGCCGCCGGGCGTCGCCCTCGGGGCCCTGCTGACCCGGCAGCGCGACGAACTGGAGCGGGCGGAACTGGCCGCGGCGCTGCTGGCGCGGGAGTACCGGGCGGAGGCGGCCGAACCGGCGGTCCACGACCTGGTGGAGGTGGTGACGGGCGCGAGCGCCGTGGCCCGCCGCTTCCAGCAGCTCCGGCTGGGCGCGAAGGAGGAGGTCTGCGCGCTGGTCAGCGGCCTGCCCCGGAGGGCGTCCGGCCCGGAGGGCGAGGCCGGGGACCGGGCGGCCGTACGGGGCGTCGAGTACCGGGTGGTCGTCGAGCGCGATGTGCTCACCCTGCCCACCGGCATGCGGGAGGCCTCCAGCGCGCTGGCGCGCGGCGAACGGATCCGGGTGGCGGCGGCGGTCCCCACGAAGCTGCTGATCGCGGACGGCACCCTCGCCATGGTCCCGCTGACGTCCCGCGGGGCGGACCCGGCGGCCCTGGTGGTGCACGCGTCGGGCCTGCTCGAATCGCTGCGGGGCCTCTTCGAGGCGGTGTGGCGGGAGTCCCTCCCGCTGCGGCTGGGCGTCACGGGCCACCCCGAGGAGGGCGACGGCGGCCCCGACACCACCGACCTGGAGATCCTCTCCCTGCTGCTGGCGGGGATGACGGACGCGAGCGTGGCCAAGCACCTGGAACTCGGCCTGAGGACGGTCCAGCGGCGCGTGAAGGGGCTGATGGAGCTGACGGGCGTGACGACCCGGCTCCAGCTGGGCTGGCACGCGTACGAACGGGGCTGGGTGGCCCGATAGCCGGGGGTCGGTCACGCTGGGCGCATGGATCTGCCGCAGCTGCTCCTGGTGGGCCTGGTGCTGCTGCTCGGGGTGCTGGGGGTGCTGGTCCCGGGAGTGCCGGGGACCTGGCTGGTCTGGGCGGGGCTGCTGTGGTGGTCCCTGCACGAGCGGTCCGCGGCCGCGTGGGCGGTCCTGGTCGCCTCGACGGCCCTGCTGCTGGTGGTGCAGGTGGTGAAGTGGCAGCTGCCGCCGAGACGGCTGCGGGGCGTCGGCGTCACCCGCCGGATGGCGGCGTACGCGGGCGCGGGCGCGGTGGCGGGCTTCGTCCTGCTGCCGGTGGTGGGGGCGGTGCCGGGGTTCGTGGGCGGCATCTACCTGTGCGAACGCCGCCGGCTGGGCACGCACGGGGAGGCGTGGGCGTCGGTCCGGGCGGTGATGCGGGCGGTGGGGACGAGCGTGCTGGTGGAGCTGTTCGCGTGCCTCGCGGTGACGGCGGCGTGGCTCGGGACGGTGCTGGCCGGCCCGTAGCGACGCCCCGCCCTACCGCTGCGCGGAGCTCGCCCCTCCCCCCTGACGCGGTCCTCGCGCCGCTCAGCGCCGCGGCGCTTCCCGGGCTCCGGGCCCGCCGCGCCGGACTCCGCCCGACGGACCTGGAGCGGGGCCCGCGCCCCTCGGCTCGTGCCGGTCGGCGCGTGCGGGTCCGCCACCGCTGCGCGGAGCTTGCCCCTCCCCGCCCGTCACCCGTTCTCGCCTCAGACGCCGGCGCGGCTGAAAGGCCCCCGGGGCTCCGCCCCGGACCCCGCGCGGGCGCTGCGCGCAAGCCTGGCGGGGGGGGCACCGCCCGGCGTCGGCTGGGGGAGGAACGGTGGAAGGGCGGGCACGGGACCGGCTCCGCGCAGCGGCACGTACCGCCCCGGCACGGCCCGGCACCCGCCCCCGCGAAGGCCAGGGCGGCGCGGTACTCGCCCCCGCCCGGCCGGCGCAACGGCTAACGGCCCCGCTTCGCCGCATAGTTCGCACGGCCCACCGCCGACTTCATGCGCCAGTCCCGGGCGATCTCCGCCCGCAGCCGGGCGTCCGTCTTCGCGACGATCCGCTGGTTCTCGCGCAGCAGCTTGCGGTAGCTGTCCAGGCGGCGCTCCGGGAGCGCCCCCTCGGCCACCGCCGCCAGCACCGCGCACCCCGGCTCCGCCTCGTGCGCGCAGTCGTGGAAGCGGCACTGCTCGGCGTACTCCTCGATCTCCGAGAACACCTGCCCCACCCCCGCCTCCGCGTCGAAGAGACCGACGCCGCGCAGCCCAGGGGTGTCGATCAGGACGCCCCCGCCCGGCAGGGCGAGCAGGTTGCGGGTGGTGGTGGTGTGGCGGCCCTTGCCGTCGACCTCGCGGGTCTCCTGGACGTCCATGACGTCCGCGCCGAGCAGCGCGTTCGCCAGCGTCGACTTGCCCGCGCCCGAGATGCCGAGCAGCACGCTCGTGCCGCCTGCGACGACAGCGGCGAGCACGTCGGTGCCCTCCCCCGTGTGGGAGGAGACGGTGAGCACCTGCACGCCCGGGGCGGCGGTCTCCACGTCCTGGACCAGGTAGGCCAGCGCGGCCGGGTCCGGGACGAGGTCCGCCTTGGTCAGGACGACCAGCGGCTGCGCCCCCGACTCCCAGGCCAGCGCGAGGAACCGCTCGATCCGGCCGAGGTCGAGCTCGACGGCGAGCGAGACCGCGATGATCGCGTGGTCGACGTTGGCGGCGAGGATCTGCCCCTCGGAACGCTGCGAGGAGGTGGACCGTACGAAGGCGGTCCGGCGCGGCAGGTACGCCTTCACGTAGCGCGGGTTGCCGGTCGCCTCGACGACGGCCCAGTCGCCCGTGCAGATCACCCGGAGCGGGTCGTGGGGGGTGACGAACGCGGTGTCGGCGCGGATCACGCCGTCCTCGGTCATCACGTCGCACTGGCCCCGGTCGACCCGCACGACGCGGCCCGGGACGAGTCCCTGGGCGGCGTACGTGGCGAACTCGGCCGCCCAGGCCTCGTCCCAGCCGAAGGATGCGAGGGAGGTGAGGGACGGGGAGGAAGAGAAAGAAGAGGAAGTCAAGGGGAACCCTTCACAGGGTGGCCCCGGCAGCGCCCGCTCGGCGGCGGTGCGAGGAGTGTGAGGTCAGCCGGAGGCCACGGAGGTGGAAACGATGATGAACTCCTGAATGCGGGCAGTGCCCGTCACCGTGACAGTCATCAATGTCCTCACCTCCTGTTTCCTGCTCCTCAGGGAGCCTGCGGGCCGACGCGGCCCCGTTCCTCCGGAACCGTATCCGGCCCCGGCCGACGGCACCACCGAATTAATCCGTCGCCGGACCTCGTCGTCCCGCTTCAGTGGCGCTCCGTCAGCCGGGCGGGCTCCAGGAGTGGGAGCGGCCCAGGTGCCCGAGGATTCGGGTCAGGGTGTCGGAGCCGGTGGGCGCGGGCAGGCCGGGGGCGAAGGGGGTGCCCGGCCGCGTGCGGTGGGCGCCGATGGGGACGGCCAGCGCGATGGGGAGGGCGGCGTCCAGGACGGCGGGGTCCGGGGCGAAGGGCAGACCGAGGGCGCGGCTGACGTCCCAGCCGTGGACCACGTAGTCGAGGAAGTGGAAGCCGATCGCCCGGACCGCCGGGAAGGCTGCGCCCTCGCCGAACTCGGGGAGGGCGAACTCCTGCTCCTCCGTGGCGACTTCGGCGAAGGCGGCAAGGACCGCCGCCGCGGCCGCGACGTACCGTCCGGCGGATTCCGGTCCCGGCACCTCGGCCTTCCAGTGCGTCAGGTCGCCGCCGCCGGCCCTCGCCGCCGCCGCGAAGCCGCGGTGCTGGGCCGCCATGTGCTCCAGCAACTGGCCCAGGTTCCAGGCCGAGCACGGAGTGGGACGGCCCAAATCCTGCGCGCCCACCCGGCGGACCACGGCGACGCATTCGCGCACCGACCGCTCGTTGAAAGCCCTCACGCCTTCCAAATTGATACGCATGCACCTACGATAGGTAGATGCCTACCATAGGTCAACGAGTACCTTCTCCCCCATGGCTGGGAACACCACATCCGACGGACGCCCCGACCTGGCGGCGATGATCATCCCCCTGGGCCGCGCCCTGGTGGCCGCCGAACTGCCGGTACTGCGCGAACACGGGCTGGCCATGTGGGCGTACGCGGTGCTGCTCGGGCTCGACGACGAGCCGGTACGGACACAGGCCGCGCTGGCGCGGGAGATCGGCGCCGACAAGACGCGGATCATCGGCGTCCTCGACGACCTGGAAGAACGCGGACTGATCCGGCGGCAACCCGATCCGGCGGACCGGCGGGCGCGCGTCCTGTCCCTCACCCCCGCGGGGCGCCGGACGCGCGACGCGGTCCAGTCGGCGATCCGGCAGCGCGAGGAACGGCTGCTGGCACGCCTCCCGGAGGAAGACCGGCGCGGCTTCCTCAACGCTCTGCAGGCACTCGCCTCGCTGCCTCCCTCGGAGATCAGCGGCGACTGAGGCCTTCCGCTCCCTGACCGGCACGCGAGAAGGGCCGGCAGGCAGACCACCTGGAGATCTTCATGCATCCGATACCACGACGACTACGCGCGCTCGCTCTCGCCGCCGTTCCCCTGCTGATGCTCGGGGCACTCCTGTCGCCGGCGGCCGCCGCGAGCGCCTCCCCCGCCGCACCCGGCGCTCCTGACCCCGCCCGGATCGACCTGGTCCTCGACCTGTCCGGGTCGATGAACGAGAACGACGCCGGCGGCCAGACCCGCCTCGCCGCCGCCAAGCAGGCGGTCACCCGGATCATCGACACCGCCCCCGAACAGGCCCCGCTGGGGCTGCGCGTCTACGGCGCCACGTATCCCGGGCAGGACAAGAAGCAGGGCTGCGCCGACACGCAGCAGGTCCTTCCGGTCACCCCGATGGACCGGGCGGCGCGTGCCGACGCCAAGAAGCGGGTCGAGGGCTTCAAGGCGGTCGGGTTCACACCGATCGGCGTCTCGCTCCGCGAGGCCGCCAAGGACCTCGGCGCGAGCGGCAAGCGCCGCATCGTCCTGGTCTCGGACGGTGACGACACCTGTGCGCCGCCGCCTCCGTGCGAGGTGGCCCGCGAGCTCAAGGCGCAGGGCATCGACCTCGCCGTGGACGTGGTCGGCTTCCGGACGCCCTCCTCGGCGCGTGCGCAGCTGAAGTGCGTGGCCGACGTGACCGACGGGTCGTACGCGGACGCCGACGACGCCGACTCGCTGACCGCCGACTTGGGCGCCCTGTTCCGCAAGGCGTGGCGGACCTACCACGCCACCGGAAAGCCGGTCGAGGGCTCCCTCAACGGCTGCCAGGACGCTCCTCTGGTCACGCCCGGCCAGTACCTGGACAAGTTCACCGGGGGGCGCGACCTCTACTACAGGGTCAAGAAGCGGCCGGAGCAGCGGCTCCAGGTGAGCGCCACCGCCGTCGCCGAGGAGGGGTACTCGCGCGGTTCCATCATCGCCGTCTCCGCCGGCCCTGCGGGCAACGGCAAACCCAGCGCCTGGCTGAGGGAGTTCGACCAGTCGATGGGGTGGGCGAACATCATCTCCACCGGAGGCCGCAGCAAGCCCGGAGCAGGCAACGAGACGCCCGCGCCGGACGACACCGGCTGCATCGTGGTCGAGAACCAGGTGACCCGGTCCGGCGACAAGCCGATGCCCGTCGAGCTTCTCGTCGGCATCGCCGACAAGACGGCCCAGGGGGCCGGCGTGCGGACTCCGGAGGCCCGCACCGGGGCGGCCGCCGAGGGTGGCTTCTCCTTCAACAGCGCCACCCCGATCGGACCGGGCACCCACCGGCAGTCCATCGCCGTCGGCGAGGCTCCGTTCTGGCGCGTGGAAGTGAAGGACGGCCAGAAACTCACGGTCAAGGGCGGTGTGGACATCCCGGCCGACTTCCCCGGCTCCGTGACCACCGGCTGGAGCGTCACCGTCTACAACGCGCAGCGCGCGGAGACACAGTGCAACGAGGACAACAGGGTGACCGAGTCCCTCGCGCACAGGACCGGGCACATCGAGCGGGTCTGCGGGCCCTGGGAGATCACCGAGGGCGACTCGACGGGCTCCGGCTCCAAGGGATACGACGTGCCCGGCACGTACTACATCCAGGCGCAGGTCGCCGAGCCGGACGACAAGGCGAAGGGCATCGTCGTACCGGTCTCGCTGACCGTGGACGTCACCGGCACCCCGCGCCCCGGAACCGGCCCGGTGTTCTTCTTCGGTGACGACACCGCGCAGGGCGCCTCGCCGCCCGGTGCGAACGGGAGCGGCAGACAGGGCGGCACCGGCGGCACGACGGCGGCCGCGAAGGACGACGACTCGGGCGCGAGCGGGATCGTGCTGCTGAGCGGTGCCGGCGCCGGGGTCCTCCTGCTCGGCGGAATCACCTTCTACGCCCTCAGGCGGCGCAGGGCGTCCTGACACCGGCGCGGGCCGGTGAAACGAGAACCCGGCGAGGCGCGGTGCCGGGCGGGCTGCGGATCGGCGGGGACACGGAGGAGGCCGTCCGGTCCTTCGACCCCTCCTGGACCCCGCCGCGCGGCGCGCAGCGCCGGGAGCTCGCTTCTCCGTTCGAGTCCCCCGCGGAGGTGGACGCGCTGTACGCGGAGCTGACGGGTGCCGGGTACGAGGGGCACCCGAAGCCCTGGGACGCCTTCTGGGGCCGGGGCTACGCGGTGGTGCTCCACCCGGACGGCTGCGGGGTCTCGCTGTTCGCGCCCGCCGACGCCGTGCAGGCCCCGAGGGCGGTCCCGGCCGGCGCGCGGACCTCGCGGGGCCGGGTGCGCCTGGTCGGCGTACCCGGCGGCGCAGGCCACCTCGGCCTGCGCCGGCCAGCGCCGGGCCGGGGCCATCTGGAGGCGCAGCACCCGGCCCGGGGTGCGGGGGCCGTACCCGAAGGCGTCCGGCGAGCGCCGGCGCAGCCGGCGCTCGCCGAGCACGGGCGCTGTGCCGGGAGCCGGGCGGAGCCCGGTGAAGGCGCGGCCGGGGACCTCCCCGGGGGTTACGGGACAGCCCTCGGGAGGGCGTCAGTGCTTGCGCAGGCGGGAGGCGTAGTCGTCGGGCGGCAGGAAGTTCGACCAGCGCTCGGGGAACTCCGAGGGCATCCCGGCGTCCTCGTCGTCCTCGGACTCCCCCTCGGCCAGGGCCCGCCAGGCGGCGGCGCGGGCGATGAGCTGGGCGGCCTCGGCCTCGCGGACCCGCTCGTTGGCCTCGCGGGCGGCGGCCGTGGCCACCGAGGGCCAGACCCGGTCGATCGCGGCGTTGACGGCGGCGCCGACGAGCACCGCGAAGGCCGAGATGCCGATCCACAGCAGGATCGCGACGGGCGCGGCGAGGGACCCGTAGATGGTCGGGCCCTCCACGGTGTTGGTCAGGTAGATCCGCAGCAGGAACGATCCGAGCACCCACATCGCGAGTGCGACCAGCGCGCCCGGCACGTCCTCGATCCACGGCGACCGGACGGGGACGGACACGTGGTAGAGCGTCGTCAGGAAGGCGATGGAGAGCAGGGTGACCACCGGCCAGTACAGGACGGCGATCACCTCCGTGCTCCAGGGCACCAGGCGGACGACGGCGTCGGGCCCGACGACCATCAGCGGCAGCACGATCGCGCCGATCAGCAGGGCGATCACGTAGAGGAGGAAGGCGAGCAGCCGGGTCTTGACGATGCCGCGCTGACCGTCGAGCCCGTACATGACGGTGATGGTGTCGATGAAGACGTTGACGGCGCGGGAGCCGGACCACAGCGCGAAGGCGAAGCCGAGGGAGATCAGGTCGGGGCGGCCGCGGCTGGTGACGTCGTCGAGCATGGGTCTGGCGATGTCGTTGACGCCCCGGTCGGACAGGACGGTGCCGACCGCCCCCAGGATGTTCTCCTCGATGCTGGCCACGGACTGGGTGTTCGTCCAGCCGTCCACGTAGCCGAGGAGGCCCAGCAGGCCGAGGAAGAGCGGGGGCAGGGAGAGCAGGGTGAAGAAGGCGGCTTCGGCGGCGAGGCCGAGGATCCGGTACTCGATGCACGAGTTGACGGTGTCCTTGAGGAGCAGCCAGCCCATCTTGCGCTTGGAGACGTTGCGGTAGAGGACGCGGGCCCGGTGGAGCCTTCCCGGTCGTACCGGGATCCCCTCGGGTGTTTCTTTTGCTGGCTGCACGTCCTTACGGTATCCGCATGGCAGCCACCACCCACACAGTCAGCAACCAGGCCCCGCCGCTCGTCGGGTACGAGGTCTACCTCGGCGACCGGGCCCTCACCGAGGGCGTGGAGCGGCACCTCGCCGACGCGGCCCCCGAACTCCGGGACGAGGTACGGGAGGAGCTCACCGCGCTCGGGCGCGCGGCCGGTTCCGCGCAGGCCCAGCAATGGGGGCGGGAGGCGAACGAGAACCCGCCGGTACTGCGGACGCACGACCGCTACGGGAACCGGATCGACGAGGTGGAGTTCCACCCGTCGTGGCACCGGCTGCTCGGGCACGCGGTGGGCGCCGGGCTGACGGACGCCTGGGGCCGGCCGGCCGGGCACCTGCGGCGGGCGGCGGGCTTCTTCCTGTGGTCGCAGGCCGAGGCGGGGCACGGCTGCCCGGTCTCGATGACGCACGCCGCGGTGCCGGCACTGCGGACCGATCCGGAGCTCGCGGCGGAGTGGGAGCCGCGGCTCACCTCGCACGCGTACGAGGAGGGGCTGCGGCCGGCCGGGCAGAAGGCCGGGGTGCTCTTCGGGATGGGCATGACGGAGAAGCAGGGGGGCAGCGACGTACGGGCCAACACGACGGCGGCGGCTCCGCTGGACGCGTCCGGGGAGTACGTGCTGACCGGGCACAAGTGGTTCTGCTCGGCGCCGATGTCGGACGGCTTCCTGGTGCTGGCGCAGGCGCCGGGAGGGCTGACGTGCTTCCTGGTGCCGCGGGTGCTGCCGGACGGGACGCGGAACGCGTTCGCGGTCCAGCGGCTGAAGGACAAGCTGGGCAACAAGTCGAACGCGTCGGGCGAGATCGAGTTCTCCGGGACGTGGGCGCGGCGGGTGGGCGAGGAGGGCCGCGGGGTGCGGACCATCATCGAGATGGTCGCGGCGACCCGGCTGGACTGTGTGATCGGTTCGGCCTCGCTGATGCGGCAGGCGCTGACGCAGGCCGTCCACCACGCGGAGCACCGCTCTGCTTTCGGATCACCGCTCATCGACCAGCCGCTGATGCGCAACGTCCTCGCGGACCTCGCCCTGGAGTCGGAGGCGGCCACCGCCCTGACGCTGCGCCTCGCGGCCGCGTACGACGCGGGAACCGACCAGGAGCGGGCCTTCCTGCGCCTCGCGGTGCCCGCCGCGAAGTACTGGGTGACCAAGCGGTGTACGCCCATGGTGGCGGAGGCCCTGGAATGTCTGGGCGGCAACGGCTACGTCGAGGAGTCCGGACTGCCGAGACTGCTGCGCGAATCTCCGGTCAACTCCATCTGGGAGGGCTCGGGCAACGTGCAGTCCCTGGACGTGCTGCGCGCGCTCCAGCGGGAGCCGCAGGCCCTGAACGCCTTCCTCCAGGAGGTCGGGCTGGCCAGGGGCGCGGACCACCGGCTGGACGCGGCGATCAAGAACCTGCTGACGGAGCTGGCCGACCTCGACGGGATCGAGGCCCGGGCCCGCCGGGTGGTGGAGCGGATGGCCCTGGTGCTCCAGGGCTCGCTGCTGGTCCGCTGGGCCCCGCCGGAGGTGGCGGACGCGTTCTGCGCGTCCCGGCTCGGCGGTGACTGGGGGGCGGCCTTCGGAACGCTGCCGCACAGCCTTGACCTGGCCACAGTGGTGGCACGGGCGCGGATCACGGGCTGACGGCGGTCCCCAAACCACCGTGCTCCCAGGCCGCGGTGGTCCCCAAACCATTACGCGGCCGCCGGAGCGCTCAGCACCGGATCCGAGCCCGTGGAGGTGGGACCAGGGGTGGCGCCGCGCCGACTCGGCGCCACCCCTGGTCCAAGAGCCCCGAGGAAGGAGCTGTCACGCCGCTCGGCGGCGTGCCGATAGTTTCGGTCGGGTGACCGGGGGTTGGCGAGGGTTGCATACCGTTGCAACCCTGCATTCCTTACGGCTCGGAATTCGCCCGCCGCATGTGCCCGGGAAGTACGCGCGTGCGCCACGGGGGGCGGCTTGCGCAGTACGTCCTGTTCAGCACGGGGAGGTTCCGGTGGCCAACACCGCAGGCAGCACGGTCGACGTGGCGCGCATCTCGGCCATGGACGCGCGGGAGGCGACGCGCCTGCTGAAGGGGGTGCGGGCCGCGGCGCTGGCCGGCGACCGCCCGCCGGCCGCCCCCCGCCCCGAGATCGCCGAGTCCTGGCGGCGGATGCTCGCCGGCGGGGTGCACCCCGACCGGGACGCCCGCTCGCGGATGCTGTCCGCCGCCGAGACGGAGGAGCGCCGGCAGGTCTCGCCGCTGCGGGAGGTCCTCCCGGTGCTGCGCGAGGGGCTGCTGCCCGCGCTGGACGAGGCCCTGCACATCATGGTCGTGGCCGACGCGGACGGGCGGCTGCTGTGGCGGGAGGGGCACCGGTCGATCCTGCGCAAGGCGGACCGGCTGGGCTTCGCGGTGGGGGCCGACTGGGACGAGGCCGTGGTCGGCACGAACGGGGTGGGCACCGCCCTGGTGACGCGGCGCCCCGTCCAGGTGTTCTCGGCGGAGCACTTCGTCTCCAGCCACCACGACTGGACCTGCGCCGGAGCCCCCGTGCACGACCCGAGGGACGGGCGGCTGCTGGGCGTGGTCGACGTCAGCGGCCCGCTGGCCACCATGCACCCGGCGACCCTGGCGTGGGTGAGCTCAGTGGCCCGCCTCGCCGAGCGGGAGCTGCGGGTGCGGCACCTGGAGTCCCTGGAGCGGCTGCGGGCCGTGGCGGCCCCACTGCTGGCCCGGCTGCCCGGGCGCGCCCTGGCCGTGGACCCGCACGGCTGGACGGCGGCCGTGACGGGGCTGGCCCCCGCCGACCGGGTGGCCCTGCCGAAGGGGCTGGGCCCCGGGCCGGTGTGGGTCGCGCAGCTGGGCGACTGCGTGGCGGAGCCGCTGCCCGGCGGCTGGCTGCTGCGGCTGGCCGAGCCGCGTGGAGCCGCGCCGGCGGTGAGCCGGGTGGTGCTCGACCTGAGCCGGCCCCGGTCCTGGTCGGCGACCGTGTACGGGGCCGCCGGCAGCTGGTCCCAGGAGCTGAGCCCGCGCCACGCGGAGCTGCTGTTCCTGCTGGCGGAGACCCCGCGGGGGCGTTCGGCGGCGGAGCTGGCGGCCGAGCTGTTCGGGGACCCGACGCGGACGGTGACGGTCCGCGCCGAGCTGTCCCGGGTGCGGCGGCACCTGGCCGGGGTGCTGACGCACCGGCCGTACCGCTTCGCGGAGGACGTGGAGGTGGAGCTGATCCGCCCGGCGGACCCGGGCCGGCTGCTGCCCCACTCCACCGCCCCGGCCGTGATCAGGGCCCGCCTGGGCCGCGGCGGGGCGCCCGTGGTTCCCTGAACGGCATGAGCACCATCACACTCACCACCTGGTCCCTAGAGATGACCTCGCCGTCGGACCTCGTCCCGGCGGCCGTGCCGGGCCCGGAGATCGGCATCGTCCGCGCGGAGGTCCCGTCCCCGGAGCTGAGCCGCTTCCTGTACGCCTCGGTGGGCGGGGACATCCACTGGACGGACCGGCTGTCGCTGACCCGCGCGGAGTGGGTGGAGCTGCTGGAGCGGCCGGGCGTGGAGACGTGGGTCGCGTACGACCGCGGCACCCCGGCGGGCTACGTCGAGCTGGACCCGCAGCCCGACGGTGTGGTCGAGATCATGTACTTCGGCCTCCTGCCGGACTTCCGGGGCCGCCGCATCGGCGGGCACCTCCTGGCCTTCGGCACGGCCCGCGCCTGGGACCTCGCGTCCCGCTGGCCGGACCGCGAGCCGACCCGCCGCGTGTGGGTGCACACGTGCAGCCAGGACGGGCCGACGGCGATGGACAACTACCTGCGCCGCGGCTTCAAGGTCTTCAAGACGGAGACGGAAGCAAAGGAAGAAACCCCCACACCGGGGCCCTGGCCCGGAGCGTAGCCCCTGGCCGGGGGGTGTACGGGTGAGCCGTTGCCCTGGCCGGGCCCTTGCCCTGGCCTTTGCCCTGGCCGGGCGGGGTTCGGGGCGGGTGGCTGGCCGGGGCGGTGCCGGGGCCCTGCCGGGCGGGGTGCCCGGTGGGCGGCTGCGGGGCCGGGGCCGGTGCCGGGGCGGGGTGCCGTCCGGGACGGGCTTCGATGTTCGGCGCCCGATCCGGATGCGGATGTGCGAGGTACCGCGCGCCGTATTCATCTCGTTCTGGTCCCGGACGACACCCCACCCCGCCCCCACCCCCTCACCGGCCTCGCCCGCGGGGTCCAGGGCGGAGCCCCGGGGCACTTCCAGCCCCGCCGGCGATCGAGGCGCGCGTCCGGGCAGCGGGGACCAGCCCCGCGCAGCGGCCCACCCAGCGGCAGACGGCCACCGGCACCAGCCATGGGCCCGCCGGACGGAGTCCGGCGCAGCGGCGCGAAGCCGGGAGGCCGCCCGCGGCCGAGCCGTGCGAGCGGCGCACCGAGAAGGTGACGCCGGTCACCTGATCTCAGGATCCGGGACGACTTCGTCCGGATCGTGGACAGTAGTGGACTCCTCCAATCGGCACATGACACGCTTCGGCCATGAATGGAGCTGGAATTGCCTTGGTGAGTCGGCGGCACGTCGACCTCGGCCGCATGTCCAGCGCCATCTGTCCGGCGCGCTGACGGAACCAGCACCCGCCGCACATCGCCGCAGTCCCCGCCGCCGCGGACGCGTCGATCACCCGCAAGCCCCCTGAGGCCGAACGCCGCCCCCTGCCTGTCGGCAACCCCGACGCACGGGCGCAAATCGGCCACACCTGCTCAGAGACTCCAGCGTGACAGGGGCGCGCCGCCGCTCCCCCCTGCCTCCACCTAGAGCCGTTGAAGAAGGACGTACCCGCCATGGCCGCCACCCCTGAAACGCCCGCAGCCGCCCCCGCAGCCGCAGCGCGCCGCAAGACCGGCCGTCACCGCGGCGAGGGTCAGTGGGCCGTCGGGCACCACACGCCCCTCAACGGCAACGAGCAGTTCAAGAAGGACGACGACGGTCTCAACGTGCGGACGCGCATTGAGACGATCTACTCCAAGACGGGCTTCGACTCGATCGACCCCAACGACCTGCGCGGCCGTATGCGCTGGTGGGGCCTCTACACCCAGCGCAAGCCCGGGATCGACGGCGGCAAGACCGCGATCCTGGAGCCGGAGGAGCTGGACGACAAGTACTTCATGCTGCGCGTCCGCATCGACGGCGGCCGGCTGACCACCGAGCAGCTCCGCGTCATCGGCGAGATCTCCGAGGAGTTCGCGCGCGGCACCGCCGACCTCACCGACCGCCAGAACGTGCAGTACCACTGGATCCGGATCGAGGACGTCCCCGAGATCTGGCGCCGTCTGGAGGCCGTCGGCCTGTCGACCACCGAGGCCTGCGGTGACACGCCCCGCGTCATCCTCGGTTCGCCCGTCGCCGGCATCGCCCAGGACGAGATCATCGACGGCACCCCCGCCATCGAGGAGATCTACCGCCGCATCGTCGGCAACCCGGACTTCTCCAACCTGCCCCGCAAGTTCAAGTCCGCGGTCTCCGGCTCGCCGCTGCTCGACGTGGCGCACGAGATCAACGACATCGCCTTCGTCGGCGTGAACCACCCCGAGCACGGTCCCGGCTTCGACGTCTGGGTCGGCGGCGGCCTGTCCACCAACCCCAAGCTGGGCGTCCGCCTCGGCACCTGGGTCTCCCTGGACGAGGTCCCCGACGTCTACGAGGGCGTCATCTCGATCTTCCGCGACTACGGCTACCGCCGCCTGCGCACCCGCGCCCGCCTGAAGTTCCTCGTCGCCGACTGGGGCGCGGCCAAGTTCCGCCAGGTCCTGGAGGACGAGTACCTGAAGCGCGAGCTGACCGACGGGCCCGCTCCCGAGCAGCCCAGCGGCCAGTGGCGGGACCACGTCGGCGTGCACCAGCAGCAGGACGGCAAGTTCTACGTCGGCTTCGCGCCCCGCGTCGGCCGTGTGGACGGTGCCACCCTCACCAAGATCGCGGACGTCGCCGAGCAGCACGGCTCCGGCCGCCTGCGGACCACCGCCGAGCAGAAGATGATCGTCCTCGACATCGAGGCCGACCAGGTCGACTCGGTCGTCGCGGCCCTGGAAGCGCTGGACCTGCGGGTCAAGCCGTCCCCGTTCCGCCGCGGCACGATGGCCTGCACCGGCATCGAGTTCTGCAAGCTGGCCATCGTCGAGACGAAGGCGCGCGGCGCCTCGCTGATCGACGAGCTGGAGCGCCGCCTGCCGGACTTCGCCGAGCCGCTCACCATCAACATCAACGGCTGCCCGAACGCCTGCGCCCGTATCCAGGTGGCGGACATCGGTCTCAAGGGCCAGCTGGTCCTGGACGACGACGGCAACCAGGTGGAGGGCTACCAGGTGCACCTGGGCGGCGCCCTCGGCCTGGAGGCCGGCTTCGGCCGCAAGGTCCGCGGCCTCAAGGTCACCTCGGCCGGGCTGCCCGACTACGTCGAGCGGGTCGTCAAGCGCTTCGAGGAGGAGCGCGAGGACGGCGAGCGCTTCGCCGCCTGGGTCGGCCGCGCCAGCGACGCGAGCCTCTCATGAGCGAGCGCGCCGCACCGTTCTACTGCCCGTACTGCGGCGACGAGGACCTGTTTCCCCACGAGACGGGCCACGGCGCCTGGGAATGCAGGGCCTGCAACCGAGCCTTCCAGCTGAAGTACCTCGGGCTGCTGGCCCGGGGGGTTCAGTCCAACACCGCTGGAGGGGACGAGATATGACCACTACTCAAGACGTCGGTCTCAGAGAACTGGCCGAGCAGGCGGGCCGCGACCTGGAGGACGCATCCGCGCCGGACGTCCTGCGGTGGGCGGTGGAGACCTTCGGGAAGAAGTTCTGCGTGACGTCCTCGATGGAGGACGCGGTCGTCGCCCACCTCGCCTCGCGGGTCGCTCCTGGTGTGGACGTGGTGTTCCTGGACACCGGCT
>NZ_JBVJWV010000038.1:61761-71250 GCF_055602105.1 Streptomyces sp. NPDC037421 | reverse complement strand
CCCCCCCCCCCCCCCCCCCCCCCCCCCCCCCCCCCCCCCCCCCCCCCCCCCCCCCCCCCCCCCCCCCCCCCCCCCCCCCCCCCCCCCCCCGGGCCGCTGGGTCAGCTGCCGGCCGAGAGGTTGCCGGACAGGACCGGGATGTTCTCCACGAGGTGCGAGAGGGTCTCGTCGCCCTTGGCCTGGGTGGAGTTCTCGGCGCACTGCTGGTTCTGCGGGTTGGAGGCGATCGGGATGTCCTGGACGCCGATGTTGACCGCCGCGAGCACCGACTGGAGGTTGACCTTGGCCGGCAGGCCGATGCAGAGCTTGTTCAGCGAGCCCTGGACCGCGGAGAGCTGCGGGCTCATCTTGCCCGCGGTCTCCTGGTTGCCGTAGATCTGGTCGGCGTTGTTGCCGTTGACCGTGTTGATCCCGTTGTCATTGCCGATCGCCATCGCCGGGGAGGCCGCGAGGGCGCCCGTCCCCAGGATGGAGGCGGTGACGGCGGCGGTGGCCATGAACTTCTTGAGCATCGTGAGGATCCTTCTGTCGCATGTGCTGTCCCCGGCGGGACGACGACCTGACCAACTGCCGCCCGGCCCGGGGGTTATCGCCGGTCACCCGTGCGGCCCAACGGACCCGCGGGGCCGCCCGGTCCTCCCCCCCGGGGGGGCACATCCTCGCGGCACGGGGCGGTGAGGGCCTGGAGGAGTTCGGCGGACGCCTCGGCCGGCGCGAGGCCGGACGCCGGCCCGGGGTCCTGCGCCTGGCGCCCGAGGGCACCAGGGACGAGGCCCTCGAGCCCCTCGGCCCCCGCTGAACGCCGGGCCCCCGGACGCCGGATGCCCGACGCCCGATCAGGCGTCCGGCGGCGGGGCGCCGGCACCGCCCCCGGCGCGGATCGCGCGCAGCGCGGCGGCGTGCAGGGCGCGGGGGTCGCCGTGGGCCACGGGGCTGCCGGTGAGCGTGTACCACTCGTCCGCGTCCGTGTACTGGATCTCGAAGCGGACCTTGCCGTCCGCCCCGCCGGTGGTGCGCAGCGTGAGCGGGCCGGTGATGACGCCGACCTCGTCGGTCATCGCGCCGCCGGGACCCGCGAGGACCTCGTCCTGCCACTGCCGGGGGGCGGTCATGAGGCGCAGGTGTCGATCATGGTGGTGAGCACGGCCCTTTCGGCGGCGGTGACGGTCAGACCGTAATGGGACTTCACGGTGGTCCAGGCGCGCCCGTACTGGCACCAGCTCGACTTGTCCGTCGGCTGCCACAGATCGGGGCTCTGGTCGCCCTTGGAGCGGTTGGAGGAGGCCGAGACGGCCAGCAGCTGCGGCCGCGTCAGGTCGTTGGCGAAGGCCTTGCGCCTGGCGGCGTCCCACCCGGAGGCGCCGGAGCGCCAGGCTTCGGCCAGCGGCACCATGTGGTCGATGTCCAGCTTCGCGGCCTCCCCGACCACGACGCCGTCGTACAGGCTCTTCCAGCTGCCCGACAGGGCGCGGCACTCGGAATCCCGGGTGACGTCCGCCCCGTCGCGCCCCAGGACGGTCTCGCGGGTGTCGCACTTGCCGCCCTGCTCGGCCCAGTGCGTGAACTTGTCCCGGCTGTACCCGGCCATCGTGCCGGGCTTGCCGGTGGTCAGCGCGGCGAGCTGGGTCCGGGCGACGGCCGCGCTGACCATTCCCGGCAGCACGTCCCCGGAGGCCGGTTTGGCGTCGCCGGCCGAGGGCGGTGCCGATGGGGAGGGCGCGGGGGCCGAGGTCTGTGCGGAGGGACCGGCGCCGGCCGGCTTCCCCGCCGGCTTGCCGTCCCCGGAGCTCCCCGTTCCCCCGCACCCGCTCACACCGAGCAGCAGCGCCACGGCCACCACCCCGCCGCGTACACCTGTGTGACGATTCATGACCCCACCCCGGACGAGACGCTTCGCGAACTGACCCGGGAAGACTACCCATATCCGGACATCCAACCACGCACCGGTCCCACAGCCGGAGCGGATCAGGAACAACCGGGCAACGATTCACGCCACTTGTTGAGTCGATCAGCCGTCCGCGGGACGCTACGTCATGGCTGGAGTCAGACCTTGCGGACGTGTCGGAGGCGACATGATGCGGCGTGGTGTGCGGGCGGCGGCCGCGGCGGCGGTGCTCGTTCTGGCGGTGACCGGATCCTCCTGCGACGAAGACGGCGGCGGCGGGGACGACGGACGGCCGAAGCCGTCGGCCGACGCGAAGCCGACGGGCGGCGGCGGGGGGACCGTCAAACCGACGCCCACGCCCACGCCCTCGCCCAGGAAGTCCTCGCCCCGGCCGACTTCGCCGACGCCGACGCCGACGCCCACGCCGACCCCCGAGGACAGGAACACCGGGCACGTCCGGGTGGACCGGACACGTCCGCTGGTGGACTACAAGACCGGCGTGATCCGCGCCGCCTGCTCCGCCCTGGACATCGAGCTGACGCTGTCCGCGGACCACGCCCCGGCCCGCTGGGAGGCCGTCGCGCTCGACTACCACCCGGGCGAGGCGCGGTACACCGACGGCAACGTCCCGCGGGGGGTGGTGATCGAGCCGGCCGCCGGAGTGGTGTCGCCGGGCGGCACCAGGACGGTGCGGGTGCGGGGGGCCTTCACGGGACGCCTCCAGCGCTTCTGGATCGTCGTGCAGTACCCGGACTTCCCGCAGTCCGTGGCAGGCGGGACCGTGCGGGTCACCCTCCCCGTCGAGTGCATCCGTTAGGGGGTGTCCGGCGGATCCCGGGCCCGGCCCTGATCCGCCGGACACCCCCTGGCGGCGGAGGGTGACCCGGCTCGGGGCCGGGGTCAGGCCCAGGAGGCGGCGACCAGGGAGCGGTGCGCGGCCTCGAGGTGGGCGGACGCCGCCAGCCAGGCCCAGGCGTAGCCCTCGGACGAGGCTTCGGTGAGCCGGCCGAAGGCGTCGCGGGGGCGGCGGCCGGCCTCCGCCACGAGTGCGCCGGCCAGGTCGGCCGCCGACCCGAAGCCGGCCCGGCGCAGCGGTCCGTACGCCGCGAGCGGCTCCGGACCCCGGCCGGTCTCGGCCACCGCCCGGCGCCCGCCGGCCACCCCCGTCTCCAGCAGCCGGCGCACCCGCCACAGCGGCGAGTCGGCCACCGCGTCCGGACCCGGCTCGCCGGCGGGCGCCGGCCCGCCGGGGGCGCCGCCGTCCGGGAAGTGGCTGCCCTGGAGCCGGTCGTAGCCCAGGTCGGCCCGGTCGCGCCACTCCGGCGGCAGCCGCAGCGTGTACGCCGCCCCGGGCACCGGCCCCACCGCGAGCGGGCTCAGGGTGGCGGCCCGGTCCGGGTCGGGGCGGCCCAGGACGCGCACCGCCAGCCCCGGATGCCCGGCCAGGCGGCGCAGGTTGGCGGTGTGCGCCAGCTCCGGGTGCGGATGCGCCGGGCGCAGCCGCAGCAGCGGCGCGTCCTCGCGCGCCTCCCGCACCAGCAGGTGCTCGCCGGCCGCGCCGACCACCTGGACGTCGCAGCCCAGCAGGCCCGGTTCGGCGTCCTGCGCCAGCAGTTCCCGCACGGCCTCGGCCGCCGGGCGGGCGAACAGCGCGGCGAGCGGCTCCTCGTCCCAGGCCGCGCCCGGCGCCGGAACCGCCCGGACCCCGCGCCCGGCACCGAGCCGCCCGTCGGCGGAGACCGTCGCCCCGGCGATGCGCAGACCCGCGCGCGAGAGCCCCGCGTGGTCGAGGGCGGCTCCGCCCAGGGCCACGGAGGCCGCCCCGGCGCCCCGTGCGCGGGCGAGCCCGCCGGGGCGGACGTCCGACAGCGTGTAGCGGGCGCCGTCCGCCCCCAGCAGGTGGGTGACCACGCCGCCGTAGCCGGTCGCGGTCAGCACGGGCTCCCGGCACAGGCCGTGGACGCGCAGGCTGCCCCCGGCGCCATAGGCGCGCCGGCCGCCCCCGGTCAGTCCGGGACCGCCCGTCCCGGACGCCAGCAGCGCGGCGGTGCGCAGCAGTTCCGAGAAGGCGGCGGCCAGGTCGGTGAGCCGCTGGCCGGCGCGGCGCTCCCGCGCGGCCCGCAGTCCCCGTACCACGCGCAGCGCGGCGGCCTCCGCGCGCGGCAGCCCGGCGAGCCGTGCGGTGTGCGCGGCGCGCAGCAGTTCGGCCTGTACCACCGCGCCCCCGGCGACGACCCCGGCGGCCAGCGCCTCGGCCGACACGGCCCACAGCGCGGCCCCGGCCCGGACCTGAGCCCGCGTCGGCGGTGCGTCGGCGTCGGCGGTCGCCCCGGCGGCGTCGTCCGCCGCACCGGGCGCCGACGGCGTCCCGGTTCCGGCTCCGGGGTCCGCCCCCGGCGGGTCCGCCGCTCCGGCAGCCGGACCGGCCACCTCCCCGGTCAGGGGCACGGCCGGGGGTTCGGCCAGCGGCGCGGCCCCCAGTACCGCCGCCCGGTGCAGGCAGCGCGGCGCCAGCAGGCAGCCGCAGACGGCCTGCCCGGGTTGCGTGACCGCCCCTGACGGCCCCGGCCGCAGGGTGACCACCGCGTCCTCACCGAAGCGGAAGGTGACGGCCCCCTCCGCGCCGGTAGCCGCCGGGCAGCCCTCGATCGCGGCGTCCAGCTTCTTGCGCAGCCGGGCGCTCAGGTTCTCCACCGCGTCCGCGACCACCTCGGCGGTGACGGGCGGCAACAGCGGGCTGGTCATCGGGGCTCTCCACGGAGTCGGTCGCCCACCCAGCGGGCGAGGGCGAGAGGGCTGAGCGCGGCCACCGGCATCCCGGCGGCGACGAGCTGCCGCGCGACCGGCACCGAGTACCGGGGTGCGCCCGAGTCGTCGAGCGCGGCGCAGCCCAGCAGATGGGCGCCGGACGCGGCCAGCGCCCGCACCTCGGCGAGCAGGCCCCCGACCGGGGCGCCCTCCTCGAAGTCGCTGACCACGACGACCAGCGTGCGGCTCGGCACCGTGATCAGGCTCCGGGCGTGCGCGAGGCCGGCGGCGATGTGCGTACCGCCGCCGACCCGGACCTCCAGCAGCAGCGAGAGGGGGTCGTCGACACGGCCGCTGAGGTCCACCACCTGGGTGGAGAAGGCGAGGAAGTGCGTGGACAGGGTCGGCACCCCGCCCAGCACGGCCGCCGTCAGCGCCGACCAGACCACGGACGCCTCCATCGAGCCGGAGACGTCCACGACCAGGATCAGCCGCCAGTCCGCCTCCTTCGACGCCCGCGTGCTGAACACCGGACGCTCCGGGACCACCACCACCCGGCCGTCGTCCAGCCGCCGGGTGTGCGCCAGGTTGGCCCGCAGGGTGCGCGCCAGGTCGAGCGGGCCGCCCGGCCGGCGGGTCGGGCGCGGGGTGGCCACGCCCGAGAGGGCCGGGCGCAGCCGGGTGGCCAGCTCCTTGGCCAGTTCGTCGACGAGCTGCCGCACCAGCGGCCGCAGCCGCGCCAGGTGCGCCTCGGACATGCCGCCGGCCAGTGAGAGCACCGAGGTCAGCAGCTCCACGGACGGGCGCACCGCCGCCGGGTCGAGCTGGGCCAGCACATCGGTGCGGCCCGCCCCGGCCGCGTCGGCGAGCACCTCCTCGCGCACGTCGGCGCCGAACAGGGACTCCAGTTCCGCCGACCACTCCCGGGCCGTCGGGAAGGAGGCCTCGTCCCCGCCGCCGGATCCGGGCCGGCCCACGTCCGCGGAGCCCTCCCCGCGGCCGGCGCCGTACAGCTCGTCCAGCGCGCGGGCGTAGGGCCGCGCGCCCGCCGGGAGCCGGTCGCGCTGGCGGCCCAGCAGCAGCCGCCACCGGTCGGCGGGCGCCAGCCGCCGCCCGTCCGCAGGCCGGGCGGGGAGCGCGGGTGCCGCCGGGCCGGCGGACACCGGGACGGTGGCCGCGTCCGGCGGACCACCGGGCAGCGGCAGTTCCTTCAGCGCGGCCAGCCCGGCCGCGTCGGCGGCGGCCCACAGGGCGAGCAGTGCGGGCGGCGCGTCCAGCGACAGGTCCACGCGGTCGCCGAGCCGCTCGGTGACCGTGTCCAGCAGCCGCTCCCGGGCGGCCGGGGTCAGCGCGTCGAACCCGGCCCGCAGCGCGGGCAGCCGCTCCAGGAACGCCGCGTCCGCCAGCGAGTCCACCCGGTCCAGCAGCGGGGTGAGGGCGGCCGGGGAGGCGTCCAGCAGCGGCCCGGCGGCGGTGAGCAGCCCGGTGAGGCGGCGGGCCAGCGCGCGCCGGCCGTCGGGGGTGGCCGCCCCGTCCACCCAGGCGGCGGTGCGGGAGCCCAGCGCATCCGCCGGATCCAGGTCGAGCAGCACCCGTACGGCCAGGGCCGCACCGCGCATCAAGGGGCCCGCGCCGGAGGCGAGTTCGGCGAGGGCGGCGTCCATGCGCAGCCCCAGCCGGCGGGCGGCGGCCCGGTCGGCGAGGGCCACGAGGGCGCCCGCGTCCGCGGGGTCGTCGCTGCCGGCGAGGCCGGGCAGGGACCGCAGCGCCGCATCGAGCAGCTCGCCGGTCAGTTCCTCGGCGGCGGCCCGTGCGACGTCCCCCGCGCCGGGCAGGTGGCCGCGGCGCAGCCCCTCCAGCAGGTCCACGGCCTCCAGGAGTTCGGACACGGTGGCGGTGTCCGGCAGTACGGCCGCCATCTCCTCCAGTCGTACGCCGACCAGTTCGGGCAGGTCGCAGCGCGCGGCGGCGTCGAGCCCGGCCAGCACCTGGGCCGCCGTCGGGCCGCCTTCGGCCGCCTGGCGGCGCGCGGTGTCGCGCAGCGTCCCCGCGGCCGCCTGGGCGGCGGTGACGCCGCGGACCCCCGCCAGGTCGAGGCGGGCCGGGACGGACGGGGTCCAGGACAGCCGCCACTTGCTCCCCAGGGCGGTGCCGTCGCCGGTGGCGGCCGTGCCCAGGGGCTCCCCGTAGGAGGCCCCGCAGACCAGCAGCCGCCGCAGCAGCACCTCCCGGCGTCCGTCGAGCTCGGAGCGCAGGGGGTCCAGGCGGACCTCGCGCGGCTCCGGGTCCCCCGGACACGGCAGCCGCAGCGCGGCCAGCTCCGCCTCCACGGAGGGACCGAGCCCGGAGCGCGGGGCGTGCGGGGTGGTCCGGCCGCGGCCCGTGCCGACGAACACGGCCTCCAGGGCGCGGGCCAGCGCCCGCCCCCGGCCCAGGGGTTCGCCCTGCCCGAGCACCGTGGTGACGGCCTCCAGCAGCTCGCCCCGGCCGGGGGCGGGCAGCCCGCGCAGCACCGCCAGGTCGCAGGCCAGCCGCAGCGTCTCGGCGGCCTCCCCGGTGCCCGCCGTGTGCCCGGCGCGGCGCAGCTCCCGGCACAGCCGGGTGAGGGCGGCCGCGGCCGCCCCGCGCAGCAGGCCGGGGTCCCCGCCCGCCTCGAACACGGCCTGCTGCCACAGCGGGTCCCGGATCCCGGCGGGGTAGCCGGAGCGCGAGTCGAGCAGGTCGTGGGAGTACGCCACGAACGACGTGACGACGGGGTCGGCACCGGCATCAGCCCCGGCATCAGCCCCGGCATCGGCCCCGGCAACCGGTCCGGAGTCCGCCGGAACGTCATCGTCCGCGTCCGCCGCGTTCGCTGTGAGCGCCGGGGCGTGGAAGGCGCCGATCACGGCGGCCACCCGGCGTCCGGCGAACCGCGCGAGCACGCCCCGCATGTGGGACTCCCGCGCCAGGTCCACCGCCGGGACGTCGCCCGCGTCCGCCCGCAGCGCCCAGCCGACGCCGAGCGCCGCACGGCGTACGGCCTCGGGCGAGCAGCCCGGAGCCAGGACCTCGACGGCCCGGTCCCACAGGTCGTCGCCCTCACGCCCGGTACCCGACGCGGCGAGCGCGCCGGCGTAGGACCCGAGCCCGGCGGGGCCGGGAGCGCCCGGCAGGCCCCCGGGCGCCCAGCCCCGGTCGGACAGCGGCAGGTCGCAGCAGACGACCTCCACGCCCCGCCCGCGCGCCCAGCGGATCGCGGCCAGTTCGGGGGAGAAGTCCGCGAACGGGTAGAAGGCGAGGTGCCCTTCGCAGCCCAGGCCCGCCAGGGCGACCGGCGCGAGGGTCTCCGGGTCGGCCAGGTGGGGCAGCCACGGCTGGAACTCGGCCGGCAGCTCCACGCAGACGACCTCGGGGTCCGCCGCGTCCAGCAGCGCGGGGACCACCGCGGCCAGCGCGGGACTGTGGTGGCGCACTCCCAGCAGGTACGGCGCGCGGCGGGCGGCCAGCTCCTCCACCGCCGCCCGCGGTTCGGCGGTGAGCGTCAACGCAGGCTCCCGCGCAGGTCCCACAGCCGGCGCCACATCGCCGAGCCGTCCTCGGCGCGGCGGCGGACCGGGCCGTCCCAGTAGCCCAGCAGCCGCCCGTGGTCGGCGGGGTCGTCCTTGCGCACCACGCCCAGCAGGTGCCCCGGCAGCAGGTCCAGCACGTCACCGCCCGGCAGGTACGCGGCGGAGACCCCCAGGGAGGCCGCCACCTGGACGGCCTCGGCGGTGGACATGACCGTACCGGGCCGCTCCACGTCCCAGCCCTCGGCGCTGCGCCCCGAGCGCAGGTCCCGGAAGACGGTGACGAGCGCGTCGAGGACGCAGTCGTCGACCCCGAAGGCGGCGCCCGCGCGCTCCACGGCGGCGACGGCCTGCCGGCGGATCAGCGCGGTCTCGGCGTCCGGGTCGGCGATCGGGCCGACGGTCTCGAAATTGAAGCGCCGCTTGAGGGCGGCGGACATCTCCGAGACGCCCCGGTCGCGCAGGTTGGCGGTGGCGATGACGGTGAACCCGGGAGCGGCCGGGACCACCGCGTCCTCGGTGGCGGTCAGTTCGGGCACGCTGACCCGCCGGTCGGACAGGATCGACACGAGCGCGTCCTGCACCTCGGGCAGGCAGCGGGTGATCTCCTCGACCCGCGCCACCCGGCCCGTCCGCATCGCGGAGAGCACGGGGGAGTCGACCAGGGCCTGCGGGGTGGGGCCCTGGGCGAGGAGCAGCGCGTAGTTCCAGCCGTACCGGAAGGCGTCCTCGGTGGTGCCGGCGGTGCCCTGGACGGTGAGCTCGCTCGTGCCGCACACGGCGGCCGACAGCAGCTCGGACAGCATCGACTTGGCGGTGCCCGGCTCACCGGTGAGCAGCAGTCCGCGCTCCCCGGCCAGGGTGACCACGCAGCGCTCCACCAGGGCGCGTTCGCCGACGAACTTCGGGGCGATCACCAGCTTCGACGGGAGTCCGGCACGGCGCTTGGGCAGGGCCAGCTCCTCGCCGGCGCTGCCGCACACGAAGGTCACCACCGCGCGCGGGGTGAGCGCCCAGCCGGGCGGGCGGGGACCGGTGTCCTGGGCGGCGAGGAAGGCGAGTTCGGCGGCGTACCGCTCCTCGGCGGGCATCGCCTGCCGGGCGGGGGCGGACTGTTCGGTGACGGTCATCAGGTCTCAGGTCCTCTGGTTGTCAGAAGTACGGAAGAGGGGCGGGCGGGGCCCGGTGGGGGGGGGGGGGGGGGGTGCCCCCCCCCCCCCCCCCACCCAAGTCCCCGGAGAGCGGGGAGTTAGGCCCCGGCCGGGACTACGAAGTCCCCCCCCCTCTCCCCCCGCCCCCGTCCCTCCC
>NZ_JBVJWV010000038.1:0-61751 GCF_055602105.1 Streptomyces sp. NPDC037421 | reverse complement strand
GGCCTTTTCGTGGACGCTCATCAGTTCCCATCCCCTCTGGTGCCAAGAAGTACGGAAGGGGGGCGGGCGGGCCCCGGTGGGGCCGCGCCCCCCCCTCCCCCCCCCCCCCCACCGGATCCGCTCGCCGGAGGGCGGGCGGGTCAGCGCCGGCGGGCGCCGGCGCGCTTCACCTTCAGCTCCTCGAAGCGCGGTACGTCGCCCTCGCGGACCCGCGCCCAGGCCCGGCGGAACAGGTCCGCGGCCGGCTCGGCGGGCACCAGCACGCCCAGCGCCGGATGGCCGCCCGCGGCCAGGGCGTACATGGGCAGCTTCCACGCCTCGACCGGCAGGACCGGTGAGCCGGGCTCGGTCCAGCCGCCGGGCAGGAACAGGGAGCGCCCGGCCCGGGAGCGGACGGCCGCCACCACCAGGTCGGTCGCGGCCAGTTCGGCGCGGGCGGCCTTCATCCGGGCCGGCTTCCAGCCCGTCCAGCGCGCCGTGTTGCGGTCGGTGGGGTCGGGCATCGCCAGCAGCGCCAGGTACAGCGCGGCCGCGTCGGCGCCCAGCCCGTACGCCCCGGACACCTCCGCCACCAGCTCCGGCACGCTGCGCGACGGGTCCTGCGGCCACCAGGTCCCCTCCTTGTCGAGGCCGCCCGCGACGGGCGCCCCGGGGTCGGCGAGCAGTGCGGCGAACGCCGGGTCCTGGACCAGGCGCAGCGCCGTCTCGGCCCCGGAGGGCTGCTGTTCGGTGCCGCGCAGCAGCGGCAGGTACGGGTCGGAGCCGGTCGAGTCCAGCAGCGCGGGGCGCACCGCGGGCCGGGGCTGCGAGTCGTGCGTGGCCAGCACGACCGCGCCGTACCGCTCGTAGCCCTCGCCGCTCTCGGTGGGGGTGCCGGCCGCCTTGCGGAAGTCGGGCAGCCGGATGTAGTGCCCGACGCTGAGCAGCAGTTCGGGGTGGGCCAGGCGCTGGCGCAGCGCGGTGAGCACGGGAGGCAGGCAGGCCCGCAGCGGATGTCCGGCGGGCAGCCGGTGCGCGAGCCAGGCCGTCAGGGCGGCGGCACCCGTCAGCACGCCCGCGTCGAAGGGCTGGGCCACCGGGACGGCGGGCTCCACGTGGTCGCCCTTGACCGTCCACGCGACATCGGTGGACAGCACCTCGGACGCGGCCGCGTCCAGCAGCGCGGGCAGTGCCCGGTGCGGAGCCCAGCCGCCGCGCACGTCCTTGGCGGCCTCGGCGAGCAGCCACTCGGGCACGGGGGTACGGCGGCCCACGCGCTCGTTCCACACCCGCGCGGCGGCGGCCGCGTCCGGGCCGTCCGTCCACAGCCGCGCCGGGTCGGCGGGCAGCAGCGCCGCGACCAGGGCGCGCCGGACCTCCACGCCGAGCTCCTTCAGGTCGTCGCGGGCGTTCACGGCCTCGCCGGCCTTCAGCCGGAGCGTGTCGCGCAGCCCGGCGGGCAGGAAGCCGCGCTCGTACGAGTCCAGGTACGGCAGTCCCGCGAGGACCAACCGGGCCACGGCGGAGGAGACCCCGGTGAGCCGCGCGAACTCCTCGGCGGCCTCCGGGAACCAGGGTGCCGGGCCGCGCTCGGCCGCTTCCTTCAGGAAGGCGGCGGTCCAGTCCGCGCCGCGGCCGCGGTCGCCGGCCGGTTCGGCCGCCCCGGACGCGGTGTAGGGGGCGGGCACGGTGAAGGCGCCCGCCGGGTCGTGCAGCAACGCGTCGAACTCGCGGCCCCGGGGGAACTCCAGGGTCTGCTCGTTGAGGGCGAGCACGGCGCCGCCGCCGAGCGCGAGCACGGCGCGGTGCCGGCTGCCCCGGCCGCGCTCGCGGCCGTCGGCCCCCAGCAGGTGGGCGGTGTCGATCCGCACGCGGACGCGCCGCCACCGCTCGGCCGACGCCCCGGCCGAGGCCAGGCCCAGGGCGTCCACCTCGGCGAGCATCCGCAGCAGCGCCGCCCGCTCCTCCTCGGTGGTCTCGCCGGTGACGACCGCGCGGTAGGCGACCGCCGCGGGGGCGTCCAGGAACAGCCCGGCCCAGGGGAAGGAGGACTGGGCGATCTTCGGCGTGTCCACGTGCAGCAGGCCCGGGACCGCCTCGGCGGCGGTGTCGGCGACGGCCGCCGCCAGGGCGCGCAGGAAGCGGAACGTCCCGTCGGAGTCCCCGCCGAAGTGGCGGTGGTACGGGGTGCCCGTCAGCCCGTGCAGCGCGCGGTCGACCAGCTGGTCGGCCGGACCCCGCTGGACCGGCGGCTTCGGGCGCTCCGGGGCCGGCTTCAGAGCCTCCGCCACCTTGGCGAGGGCCTTGCGCTGGGACAGCGCCGAGCGGAGGGTGTCGACCACCCCGCCGAGCAGCGCGGGCGCGCTGACGGCGGGCAGGGCCGCGCTGACCAGGGCGGGCAGGTCGGTGCGCTTCTCCGCCCGGGCGGCGGCCGCCAGCAGGGCCCCGGCGGCGTGCCCGTCGATCGCGCGCAGCGCCTTCGAACCCTCGGGGTCGCGGGGCCGCAGGCAGTACCAGTAGGCGAGCTTCGGGAGTTCGGTGTGGCCGGTCCAGAAGAGGCCGCCGTTGTGGTCGGAGGTGACCCGGCAGGTGACGGCGCCCTCGGGGTCGGTGAGGGCCAGGGTCCGCCAGTCCCGGGACACGGCGCGCGGCCGGTCGTCCCCGGGGAAGGCGACGGCCGCGCGCGGGAGGGGGCCGCCCTCGCGCACGGTGACGGAGCGCCCGGTGTTGTCGGAGCCGTGCCAGCCCTCGCCCCGGACGTGCACGACACGCCAGCCGAGCAGTCCGTCCACGGGCGTGCCCAGCACGGAACCCTCGACGGCGGGCGTCGGCCGCAGCCAGTTCTGGCCGACGTGGTCGTTCAGTACGCTGCCGCTCGGGTGGCCGTCCAGGGCCTCGGCGAGGAAGCCCGGCAGGGAGCGCCGCCCCAGCACGCCCGTGGCCGGGTCGTACTCGGTCCAGCCCCAGTCGCCCGGACGGCCGCCCTGGTCCCACACCCAGTACGAGGTCCCGTCGGTGATGACCGCCTGCTCGGCGGGCAGCCTGCTGTCGCCCGCGTGCAGCGGGGCGGCGCCGCCGGTGGTGCGGCCGCCGCCGGGCAGCGCCAGGCTGACGTGTTCGGAGCGCACCGACCAGTAGTTGGCGGCGGAGTCCAGGGTGATGACGTCGTCGGGGGCGCTCAGCCAGTAGCCCCGGACCGGGCCGTCGTAGGAGGTCCAGAAGACGAGCAGGTCGCCGTCGGTGTAGTGGAAGCCGTGGTTGTACCGGTCGCCCGGGGGGATCCGCAGGTCGTGGGTGAGCACGGTGGAGTCGGCGCCGATGACCCGGACCTGCGTGGAGTTGGCGACGATGACGTACGGCCAGGCGTCCATCACGGTCAGCGGCGTGCGGCCCCGGCCGGGCGACAGCTCGGTGACGGCGGCCTCCCAGGCCGGCCAGACCAGTTCCTCGAACAGACCGCCCCGCAGGGTGCGGGCCAGGATCTCGCCCAGGTCGGCGGACGCGGCCCGCGACACCTCCTCGGGGGCGAGGGCGAGGGCCTCGGAGGGCAGCCAGGTGAGCCGGCGCAGCGCCTCGGGGAGCTCCGGCAGCGCCGCCGCCGTGGACTCGCCGGCCACCCGGCGGACCCACTCGGCCACCAGCGGGGCGCTGCCGGGGGCCTCGGCGAGGTGCCGCACCGTCCCGCGGTCGGTCGACATGTGGGTGTTGAAGCGGTCCAGGGTGCGCAAGAAGGCCGGACGCATCCGCTCGTCCGCGCACAGCGCCCGCAGGTCGCGCCGCTCGGCCGAACGGGCCCAGCCGTCCAGGCCCAGCGCCTCGTTCGGACCGGGGTCGGCGACGGTCAGGCCGGACGCGAGCAGCAGGTCGAGCAGGTCCACGTCCTGCAGGCCCAGGCGCAGGCCCTCCTCCCGTCCCGGCAGGGCGAGTTCGGCGCGCAGCACGCCGGCGCAGCGGTCGATCAGGGGGAGCAGCGCGGGCAGCGGCGGCGGGGTGCCCCAGCCGGTGTGCCGGGCGGTGTGGAAGCGCTCCAGCCAGCCCGCGGTGCCGTCGGCGCAGCGCTCCTCGGCGGGCAGGTCCGCGTCGGCCAGCCCGGCGGTGGCGCCGGACTCCTCCAGCACCTCCAGCCACAGGCCGGCCAGTTCGCCGGCGTCGCCCCCGCCGGAGGGGGTGATGCCGAGCAGGGTCCCGCGTACCGCGGGGACGCGCTTGGCGAGGGCGACGAGCGCCGTGCGGTGGGCCTTCCACCAGCCGGCCGCGGCGCGCAGGGTGGCGGGCAGCGGCAGCAGCTCGGCGAGGTAGTCCTGCTCGGGCACGCTGCCGGTCAGCCCGGCCGCGCGGGCCAGCCGGCGCAGCTCGACGGCGGCCTGCGCGGACGGCGCGAGCCCGCCCGCGGTGCGGCGTACGCACAGGCGGCGGAAGCGCTCGAAGGCCTGCTCGGGGGAGACCCGCTGGGCCAGCTCCTTGCCGTAGCCGGTGAGCACCTTCACCGGCAGGGCGCCGGCCAGGGCGAACTCCAGGAAGACGGCGTCGAGCCGGTCCTCGTCGACGGCCAGCCCGTAGCGGGCCTCGCTGGTGCGGGCGCGGCCGAACAGCTGTGCCGCGTAGGTGGTGTTCTCGACGGCGAGGAAGACGCGCGCGGCCTGCTCGTAGAAGACGGGCAGGAAGTGCGGGACGGCGGCGGCGAGCCGGTCGGCCAGCTCGTTGCAGGCGTCGAGGGCGGCCTTGGGCTTGGTCTTGGCCTGCCGGGCCAGCCGGTCCAGTTCGGGGACCACGGCCAGCGCGTGGTGTCCGTCCTCGGGGTGGTGCACCAGCACCCACTCCGGGAAGCCGAGCGCCTGGCGCCGGCCGAGGCCGACGACCTGCGGCTCGCCGTCCGGTACGAGGCCCAGGAAGCCGGCGGCGAGGTCCTCGGCGGCGCCGAGCTCGGCCGCGGCGAGGCGGATCACGACGCGCTCGTCCCCGAGGGCCGGGTGGCGGTACGCCCGCGCGGTGAGGGGGACCGCCGAGGCGCCCGCCCCGGTGGTGCCGACGGGCAGGACGGCGCCCGCCGCCAGCAGTCCGGCGCCCTCGCCGGGGGCGCGCCCGGCCGCGCCCGTGGTGTCGGTGGTGTCGGTGGTGCTCACGCTTCGTCCCCGCCCTCTTCGATCCTGCGCCCGGCGTACAGCGCCGCGGCCATCCGCATGCCCTCGGACCAGGCCACCGGTCCGACCTCGCCGAGGCGTACCGCCCGGCCGTCCTCGTCGTGCCAGTTCAGCGCCCCGGTGGCGGTCTCGTCGTCCCAGTAGGGCTCGCCGATCCACACGGCCGCCTCCACGGCCCGGCCCGAGTCGCGCACCTTGCAGGTGGCGTAGCCGCCGGAGACCCGGTAGCCGAGGCTCGTGGCGCGGGCCGCGAGGCCGAACCGGGTGGGGAACACCCCGCCCGCGTAATCGCGCACCTCGGTCGCGGCCGGCTCCAGGTCCCCGGGCTTCTCCCAGGTGGCCCGGTGGATCTGCTCGACCCGCTGGGTGATGTCCAGTTCGGCCGCGAACTCCCGTACGTCGTCCAGGTCGGGCAGCAGCACCGGGTGCGGCAGGGTCACCGTGCGCGGGGAGAGGCGTACGGTCTCGCCGTCGAGATTGACCACCTTCAGCTCGCCGTCGGCGGTGGCGTCGCGCAGGAAGCCCACCTCGTCGGGGTCGCTGTCGGGAACGACCGCGAGATCGCGCAGCGCGGCCTGCCAGGCCTCGTCGGGCCAGACCCGGGCGAGGAGTTCGGTCGGCACCGGAAGCGAGGACACCATCCAGGTGTCCACCTGGGCCGCGCAGGCCGCCCGGTGCCGCTCCAGCCACTCGGCGAGCCGGCGCAGCCGGTCCACCTCGGGGTGGTCGCGCAGCGCCTTCGGCAGTGCCTTCAACTGCCGCCCCTCGGGCCGCCGTACCGCGACCTTCCCCTCCACGAGGGAGATCTCGTACCCCTCGTCCAACGCCAGCCAGCCCATCAGCGCGCGCCCCTCCGCCTGTCCGAAATCGGTCTTGCGCAGCCCGGAACAAGGCGCGAGCGCCCTGCTGAGCTGCGGTATGCGGGGAGACTAGCGAGCCCCACTGACAACGCGGACGGGAGGGTTCCGGGTGAGGGTCGCGGACGTGCCGCTGCCCCCGGTCCGCGGGGACCGGGGGCAGCGGGGGAGAGCTTGACGGGAGGTCAGGCCGCGTCGGCGGTCTCCGCGGCCTTCGACGGCGCGGGGGCCGGGGCGGCCGCCCGGACCACGCGGGGGCCGTGGCCGGATCGCAGGCCGAGCCAGCTGATCAGCGCGACGAGGGCGAACGCGGCGGCGCCGATCCAGAAGGTGAGGGTGAATCCGGACTCGGCCGGCAGCGGCGGGACGCCCTCGGGCAGGTGCTCGACGGTCTTCGACGCCAGGATCGTGGTGACGATGGCGCTGCCGATCGCGCTGCCCGTGGAGCGGGAGATGGAGTTGATCCCGTTGGCGATGCCGCTCTGGTGGTGCGGGACGCTCGACATGATCACCGCGGGCATGGCGGCGTAGCCGAAGCTGACGGCCGCGCCGACGACGAGGCCCGCGCCGATCACGGAGAAGGTGTGGCCGTGGTCGAGCGCCAGCCAGCCGAAGCCGGCGGCGCCGAGCGCGGCGGCCAGGGCGAGCGCGAGGCGGGGGCCGCGGTGGCGCACCAGCTGGCCGCCGACGGGGGAGGCGAGCAGCGAGACGATCGCGCCGGGCAGCAGGAACTGGACGGAGGCGCGCAGGATGGAGGCGTCGAAGCCGTAGCCGGTGAGCTTCTCGGGCATCTGGACGAGGTAGGAGACGCCCAGGAAGTTCGCGAACATGCCGAAGCCGACGAGGATGCCGGCCAGGTTGGCCATCAGCACCGGGCGGTGGACGAACATCTTCATGTCGACGAGCGGCTCGGCGACCTTGCGCTCGACCAGGACCCAGACGGCCGTCATGACGGCGGCCCCTGCGAAGCTGCCCAGGGTGCGGGCGGAGGACCAGCCCCACTCGTGGCCCTGGGAGACGGGCAGCAGGAGCAGCAGCAGGGCGATGCCGAGGGTCAGCGCGCCGAGGAAGTCGGTGCGTCCGCCGGTCTTGTGCCGGGTGGCGGGGACCAGGAACACCACGGCCAGCAGGGCCACGACGGCGAAGCCGGTCGCCATCCAGAAGGCGTTGCGGTAGTCGGCGCCGTCACCGGAGGTCAGCAGGCCGGTGGCGACCAGCGCCAGGCCGCTGCCGAACGCGAGCGTGCCGCTGACCAGCGCCATGGCGCCGGGCAGCTTCTGCGGCCGGACCTCCTCGCGCAGCACGGACAGCGCCAGCGGGAAGATCGCGGTTGCGGCGCCCTGGAGCACCCGGCCCAGGATCAGCAGGGGCAGGGAGGTCGCCAGCGCGGCCACCACGGAACCCGCCACCATCACGCCGAGGACGGCCACCAGAGTGGGCTTCTTGCCGTGCTGGTCGCCGAAGCGACCGAGCAGCGGGGTGAAGACGGCGGCGGAGAGCAGGGTGGCGGTGGTCACCCAGCTGACGTTGGCGGTGGAGGCGCCGAGGTCGTTGCGGATCAGGCCCAGGATCGGTACGGGCAGGGTCTGCATCATCGACACGACCATGGCGGCGAGGCTCAGGGCGAAGACGATGACCGTCTCGTTCCCGTTCCTCGCTTCGGCGGGGGCGGATGCGGCGGAGCTCATGGCGGGGGGACCTTCTCAATGTTTCAGAACGCAGATGTTTTATGTCATCAAGTACTTCGGTGAAGGTAGCCAGAGATACTTAAGGTGGTCAAGTAAAAGGTTGATAATCTCAACGATTCTCGGCTAGGCTCCCGGCCATGAGCACCACCGCCCCGCACCGCCCCACCAAGCTGGAACTGCTGGACCTGCTCGCGGCCATCGGCACCGCCCAGTGGCGCGACTTCGCCGCCGCGGCGGCCCGCCACGGGCTCACCTCCACGCAGGCCAAGGTCCTCGCCCAGCTCGACGGGCCCGTGCCGATGCGCGGCCTGGCAGCCCTGCTCGCCTGTGACGCCTCGAACGTCACCGGGATCGTGGACCGGCTCCAGGCGCGCGGGCTGGTGCGGCGCGAGCCCGCGCCGCGGGACCGCCGGGTCAAGAACGTCGTGGCGACCGACGAGGGCCGCGACGTCATGCGCCGGGTGCGCGAGGAGATGCAGGCCACCCGCGGGGCGCTCGACGTGCTGGACGAGGCGGAGGGTGCGGCCCTCTACGCCCTGCTGGAGCGCCTGCGCCCCGCCATGGAGCGCGACCCCGCCTCCTGATCCCGGCCCGTCAGTCCCGGGGGGCGGCCTCGGCCGACTCGACGGCGGCGTCCAGGGCGGTCGTGAGGCGGCCCAGGCGCTGCTGGAGCTCGCGGATCTCGGCCAGCTCGAACCCGGTCGCCCTCGCGATCCGGCGCGGCACCTCCACGGCCCGCTCGCGCAGGGCCGAGCCCTCCCCGGTGAGCACCGCGTGCACCGACCGCTCGTCCTCGGCGCTGCGCTCGCGCCGGATCAGGCCGGCCGCCTCCAGCCGCTTGAGCAGCGGCGAGAGCGTGCCCGAGTCGAGCCGCAGGTGCTGTCCGAGCTGCTTGACCGGCATCGTGCCGTGCTCCCAGAGCACCAGCATCACCAGGTACTGGGGGTAGGTCAGCCCCAGGTCCTTCAGGACGATCCGGTAGAGGCCCCCGAAGGCGCGGTTCGCGGCGCCCAGCGCGAAGCAGATCTGTCCGTCGAGGCGGAGGAAGTCCTGGTCGCGAAGGGGTTCGCGGAGGATGTCGGCGGGCTGCTCGGTCATGCGCCCCAGTGTACCGGAGCCGACTTGCGAGCCATTGAGTTGTGCACAACTGAATTGTGTGCTCTATTTGTGGTCGAGGGCCGGCCACCGGCCGCCCCGCCCCTGTGAAAGGACCTCCCGATGGACGCGCTGTACACCGCCGTCGCCACCGCCAACGGCCGCGAGGGCCGCGCCGTCAGCTCCGACGGCCAGATCGACCTGCCCCTCGCCATGCCCCCGGCGCTCGGCGGCAACGGCCAGGGCACCAACCCCGAGCAGCTCTTCGCCGCCGGCTACGCCGCCTGCTTCGCCAGCGCCCTCGGCCTGGTCGGCCGGCAGGCGAAGGTCGACACCGGTGACGTGTCCGTCACGGCGGAGGCCTCCATCGGCCAGGACGCCGGCGGCTTCGGCCTCGCCGTCACCCTGCGCGTCGAGCTCCCCGCCCACCTGGAGGGCGAGACCGGCACCCTGCTGGTCAAGCAGGCCCACGAGGTCTGCCCCTACTCCAAGGCCACCCGGGGCAACATCCCCGTCGAGCTCGTCATCGAGTAGCAGCGCTCCGGCCGCCCGTCAGGCGGTGCGCCGCGCGGCCACCACCGCGCAGGCCACCGCCAGCGGCAGCTCCGCGACGAGCGCCATCAGCACCGCCGCGCCCTGCCCGGCCGTACCCGCCGAGGTGGTGACGTCGAGCCAGGCGTCCGCCGCCAGCAGCGCGGCCGTCGCGCCCGCCACCGCCGGGACCCGCGGATCCCCCTTGCGCAGCAGCATCCCCGTCCCGGTCAGGCCGGCGGCCAGCAGCGCGTCGAAGCCGATCCAGGCGGCCGGCCAGTTGGACACCTCCGCCGTCTGCGGCAGCGTCCGCGCCAGCGCCACCATCCACGGCAGCAGCGCCAGCCCGGCCCCGGTGAGCACCGTCGCGAGCCGCGGCGCACGTCCGCGCACTCCCGCGGACCGGGGGCTGGTCTGGAACTGCGGGGCGATGACGGCCATGGCTGCGGGTCTCCTTCCGGTCCGGCGGTCCGTCCGCCGGGCACACCACAACTCTGCTGGCCCGCAAGGAGAAGATCAGTAGCTCCACCGTCCCGACCGGGGGTGGTGCCAGGTACACCCCCGGCCGGATGCCAGGGTGGTGGTGACCCCGTGATCCATCCGCTTACCGTATGGACATGGCAAACCGCGGCGCGCTGAGGCGTACGTACACCTGGATCGCGTCGCACGCCCCCTGGTCGGCGTGGGCCTGGCGCAACACGGCCTTCAGCACGGCCGCGATCCCGCCCGCCCTGCCCCTCGTACTCGGCGCCGTCACCCTCGTCGCCCTCCCCGGCCACAGCTCCCTCCCGCTGCTCCTCGTCCTCGCGCTCCGCCCGCTGCTGACGCTCCTCCAGCGCGGCCGCTTCCGGACGCTGCTCGGCCTGGACGTGCCGCCCGTCGTCCACGAACACCGCTGGGCGACCGTACGCGGACTCGCCGAGCGGCTGCGCTCCGAGTCGACCTGGCGCCAGTACGGCTACCACCTCGTCGTCAGCCCGCTCGCCGCCGCCGGAGCGGCCGTACTCGTCCTCACCTGGGCCGGCGGCGCCGCCGCGGCCTCCGTCTACGCCTGGTACTGGCTGCTCCCCTCCGACGGCGGACTCCCCTCCCCGGGCTGGACGAACCAGTACGACGCCGTCACCGTCATCGGCGTGCTCGCCCTGCTCGCCGCCCCCTGGATGGCGGCGGCCCTCACCCGCCTCGACGCCACCGCCGCGGCCGCCCTCCTCGGCCCCAACCGGGCCCGCGAACTCCAGCGCCGCGTCGAGGTCCTCGCCGAGAGCAGGGCCGGCGTCCTGGACGCCGCCGACCTCGAACGCCGCCGCATCGAACGGGACCTGCACGACGGCGCCCAACAGCGCCTGGTCTCCCTGGCCATGAACCTCGGGATCGCCCGCGCCACCCTCACCGACCTGCCGCCCGAGGCCAGGGCCGTCATCGACGAGGCCCACCGGGAGGCGAAGGAAGCCATCGAGGAACTCGGCAACCTGGTACGGGGCCTGCACCCGGCCGTACTGGAGGACCGGGGCCTGGACGCCGCCCTTTCCGGGATCGCCGCCCGCGCCCCGCTGCCCGTCGGACTCACCGTGGACCTCGCCGAGCGGCCGGGCCCCACCGTCGAGGCCGTCGCCTACTTCGTCGTCTCCGAAGCCCTCGCCAACGTGGCCAAGCACGCCCGGGCGGAACGCTGTTCGGTCGACGTCATCCGCGTCGCGGGCGGCCGCCGGGGCGACCTGCTGCGCGTCGTCGTCACCGACGACGGCGTCGGCGGCGCCGACCCGGCGGGCGGCACCGGACTGACCGGCCTGCGCAAGCGCGTAGGGTCGGTCGACGGAACGATTCTGATCAACAGCCCCCTCGGGGGCCCGACCACCGTCACTGTGGAGCTGCCGTGCGGGCTGTGATCGCCGAGGACTCCGTCCTGCTGCGGATAGGTCTTGTCAAAGTCCTGGAAATGGCCGGATTCGAGGTGGCCGCCGAAACCGGCGACGCCGAAGGCCTGCTGGCCGCCGTCGAGGAACACCGCCCCGACCTCGCGCTCGTGGACGTCCGGATGCCGCCCGGATTCACCGACGAGGGCGTCCGGGCCGCCCTGATGATCCGCAGTCAGCACCCGGGGACGGCGGTGCTGCTGCTCTCCCAGTACGTGGAGGAGCGCTACGCCGCCGACCTGCTGTCCTCCCAGAACGGCGCGGGCATCGGCTACCTGCTCAAGCAGCGCGTCGCCGACGTCGAGGAGTTCATCGACGCCCTGCGGCGCGTCGCGGCCGGCGGCACCGCCCTCGACCCGCAGGTCGTCGCCCAGCTCCTGCTGCGCCGCGGCGGCCCCGACCCGCTGGAGCGGCTCACCCCGCGCGAGCGCGACGTACTGGCCCTCATGGCCGAAGGCCGCTCCAACGCGGCGATCGCCGCCGGACTCGTCGTGAGCGAGAGCGCGGTGGCCAAGCACATCAACAACATCTTCGCCAAGCTCGACCTGCCCCCGGCCGCCGAGGCCCACCGCCGGGTCCTCGCCGTGCTGCGCTTCCTGGACGGCACGCCGTGACCCGTCCCGCCGCCGGGGGCCGCGGGCAGCGCCTCGCCTGGCACACCGCCGCCGCGCTCAGCGCCGTCCTGGTGGTGACGGCGGCCGCCTGGCAGGCGGGGACCGGTGTCGGAGTACGCAGGGGCACGGCCGTCGGGGGCAGCGGCGGCCGGGCGGTGACCGCCGTGGAGGTCGTGGCGGGCTCTTCCGAGGTGGCCGTCACCCCGCGCGGCGACCAGGAGGTCGGCTACCGGGCCGACCTCGCCTGGTCGTTCAAGGAGCCCGTCGTCGAGGAGAGCTGGCTCGGCGACACCCTCAGGCTCACCCCGCACTGCCCCGGCGACTCCCTCACCGTCGCCGCCGGGCTCGGCTGTTCGGTCCGGCTCGCGGTGACCGTGCCCGTCGGGGTCCCGCTGAAGGTCTCCGGCGGATCGGGCCGGATCAGCGTCAGCGGCATGGCCGCGGCGGTCGACGCCGAGACGGGCGCCGGCACGCTGGTCCTGGCCGACCTGCGCGGACCCCTGCGGGCGCGGGTCGGCGACGGCACCCTGCGGGCCACCGGCCTCACCGTCCCGCAGGCCGACATCCGCGCGGGAGCCGGCCGGGCGGACGCCCGCTTCGCGGCACCGCCGGAGCAGGTCACCGCACGCGCCGGGGCCGGCAGCCTGGAGCTCGTCCTGCCCACGGACACCCGCTACCGCGTCAGCTGCCGTGCGGGCGCGGGGCGCTGCGAGGCGGAGGACGCCCTGGACGACCCCTCGGCCGGCCGCGCCCTGGACATCGCCGTCGAGGCGGGCCACGCCAGCGCCGCGTACCGCCCGGCCGGCCCCTGACCGGGTCAGACGATGTGGCGGCCGCTGTCGACGGTGCGGACGTCCCCCGTCGTGCAGGCGGCGTTCACCAGGTAGAGGGCCGCCTCGGCGACGTCCTCCGGGGCGCCCGCGCGCCGCAGCGGGGTGCTGGTCGTGATCCACTCGCGGGAGTTCTCCCAGACCTCCTGCGCCCCGTCGTACCAGGGCGTGTCGATCAGTCCGGGCGCCCTCCCGAGGGCCCGCGTGGCGGACACCGACGAGACGTTGACGATGGAGCCCGCCCCGGACTCCCGCAGGTGGGGGACGGCGGCGGTGATCATCTGCCAGGCGCCGACCACGTTGACGTCGAAGATCTCCCGCCAGGCGGCGGCGTCCGTGCCCTCCAGGTCGTCGAGCGGCACGAAGCGGGTCACACCGGCGTTGTTGACGAGGATGTCGAGCCGGCCGCAGGCGTCGATCGCTGCGCGGACGATCCGCCGCGCGTCCCCGGCGTCGGAGACGTCGCCCTGGACGTACACGGCGTCCGATTTCCCGCTATGCGGATGCGCGCTGGAGGACGCCCCGGACATAGGCGGCCTGGCCCGCGTGCTGGAGGTCGTCCGTCAGGACGCTGACGAGCCGTACGCCCAGGCTGACCGGCGGGTCCCAGCGCTCGTCGACGATCCGTTCGAGGTCGGTGGCGGCCAGGCCCCGCACGAAGCGCAGGCTCTGCTCGTGGACCGCGTCGTAGTAGCCCAGCAGCAGCTCGGGGGAGTCGGCGCGGACCTTGCCGACCTCGGCGGCGGTGTGTCCGAAGCCGATGCCGTCGACGGGCAGCGGCAGGCCGAAGCGGTCGGCCCAGCCGTCCGCCAGCCAGACCTGGTCCAGCCCCGCGACCTCGGCGACGTGGTCGTCCTGCACCCGGGTCAGGTGCCAGACCAGCCAGGCGATCGAGTTCGCCGCCGGGTCGAGCCGGGCGTTCAACTGCTCGGCCGTGAGCCCCTCGACCGCCTCGTGCACCACCTCCCGGATGCGTCCGAAGCCGTCCGCCAGTACCTCCGTGGCCTTCATGTGCAGTCCCCAGCCGTGTCTCTCGTCGTGTACGCCGTCGAGCCGTTCCGGGGACCACCATGCTCGCCCGCCGCCGGGCCGGGCGGGCGACACTCCGTCAGCGACGGGAGCGGCGCAGGAAGATCCCGGCCGCCGCGCCGGCGAGGGCGATCCCGGCCACCCCGGCGGTGGTCCACCAGCCGCCGGACCCGCCGGACCCGCCGGACGGCGCGGGCGTCGGGGAGGCGGGCGGTGCGGCGGCGCCTGCCGGGGCTGTGGGGGCTGTGGGGGCCGAGGGGGTCGAAGCGGGGGGCGCGGAGGGGGCCGGGGCCGACGGTGCCGGGTCCACGGCCGGAACCGCGATCTCCTTGTGGGTGTGTCCGAGCGAGGGGAAGCCCGCGTCGACGGTCACCTTCCACGTGCCGGGCGGCAGCGCCTCGGCCGTGATCCACCCCGCGGCCCGGCCGGCGTCGCGCACCAGCCGCCACGGGCCCTCCGTACGGCTCCCGTCGGGGCTGGCGGCGTTCACGGTGGCGGCCACGGCCTCCTCGACGGCGTCACCGTCGTTCTCCCAGGTGACGTCGGCGGTGACACGGCCGTCCCGCTGACCGGTGATGACCACCTTCAGCGTGTCGCCGTGGGCGTGGGCGGGCCCCGCGGCGCCCATGGCCAGGACGAGGCACAGCAGGGGGAGGGTGAGTGCGGCGAGGGCCAGGGCGGGGAGGTTCGGGAGGTGTCGGCGCATCGGCACGGTGCTCCAGGTGAGGGGAGGTGCGGGAGGGGAAGACGAGGGGCGGGCGGCCGTAGGGGAGTACGGCCGCCCGCCGGTTCGAGGGGCTGGGTCAGCCGGCCTTGCGGGCCGTCCAGACCTGCGCCGGACGGCCGTCCGCGCGCTGGAGGTCGAGCAGCCAGGTCCCGTAGTAGGGCCGGTTGCTGACCGTCAGGGCGAAGCCGCCGCCGGCGTCGGTGATGGTCACCGCGCCGTCGCGGGAGGCCACCCGCCACTGCTGGGCGGCGGAGTTCCCGCAGGGCTGCTGCGCGACCCACATGCCCGCGGCGGGAGCGCCGCCGGGCTGGAGGCACTTGCCGGACGCCGCGGACTTGATCCGTACCGTCCCGTTGCCCGCGTCGTCGAAGTACCACTGCTGCTGCGCGTAGCCGTTGGTCCGGTTGGCGACGAGCACGGTTCCGTCGGCGGTGCGCCCGCCCCACAGCTCGGCGGCCATGCCGCTGCTGCCGTTGCCGAGCACGTAGCGGGTGCCCGGGGTGGTGGCGCCGCCGCCCGTGTCGGCCGTGCGGAACGACGCGGCCTTGCCGGGGCCGCTGTCACGGCCGGAGCCGTCGCGGACCGACACGGCGGCCGTGTACGCGGTGCCGGGCTTCAGGTTGTAGACGCGCAGGGAGGTGGACTGGACCCAGGTCAGGTGCTTGTCGTTCAGCAGCACCTGGTACCAGGCGGCGCCCTCGGCCTTCGGCCAGCTCAGCACCACCGAGTCGGACTGGATCTGGCCCGCCGTCACCGCCGGGGCGCCCGAGGGCTTCTTGGTGGGGGACGGGCTGGGCTTCGCGGTCGGCGACGGGTTCGGGTTCGGGTCCGGGTTGGTACCGCCCCCGCCCGCGTTCCGCATCAGGAACTGGTTGTCGGCGATGTTCCAGTGCGTGGCCAGGTAGCTGCCGGGCTTGGGACTGGTGTGGAAGTAGTCGTCGTGGTTGCAGTCCAGGATGTTCTCGGACGCCTTGTTGGTGCAGATGTTGCGCATCTGCGGGTAGTACGGGGTGTCCGAGTAGCACATGACGTCCCACTCGTCGGTGCAGTGCGCGCCCCGGCTGGTGTTGGGCGCGCTGTTGTTGACCGCGCCCAGGTTGTGGCCGAGTTCGTGCGCGGCGGTGTGGCCGCCCCAGCAGCCCGAGTCGGTACGCCCGTAGGACGGGCCGAAGTTGCTCAGGTTGTTCTGGCCGGGCCGCTCGTCGCCGTTGAAGGTTCCGATGCCGCAGTAGACCTGGGTGTCCGCGAAGATCATGTACTTGCGGTCCCGGCGGTCCAGGCCCTTGCCGGCCAGCGCGTTGTTGGTGGCGCTGAACTCCGAGAGCGCGGAGTCGGGGAGCTCGATGTTGAGCACCGAGGGCGTGCAGTCGGCGGCCGTCACGTAGCGGATGTGCCGGACGCCGCCGGTCTCCTTGGCGCTCGCCGCGTAGATGAGGTCGGCGTCGGCCGCCCACTTGCGGAACGAGGCCACGTACTCGGCGTACCGGTCGCGGCCGGGGCCGTGCACGTACACGACCTGGACGCGGTTGCCGGTGCTGCCGTCGCCGTCGCACTGGACGGTCTGTCCGGCCGGCCCGGCGGCGACCGCCTGGCTCCCGGAGGCCGGCGGGGCCGGGGCCTTGGCGCTCGCGGCGCTGCGGGCGTCGGCGGCGGGCGCGTCCTGAGGACGCCCGCCGCCCTCGCCGGCCGCCGGGTCGGCGCTTGCCGGGGCGGCGGGGTCGGCCGCCGGAGCCTTGGTGCGGACGACGGGCTCGACGTCCTTCTTGATGTCGACGCCCCCGGGGGGAGCGTCGGGCCCGTGGGTGCACAGGCCCGCCTTCGTGCGGTAGACGCCGACGCAGCGGTCGCCCTTCGGGGCCGTCTCCAGCCCGTCGTAGACCATGCCGCGCTCGCCCTCGTTCGCGGGCGCCTTCGCGAGGGGAGCCGGTTCCGCGTCCCGGGCCGGCGCGGCGGCCGGTTCGGCGGCCGCGGCGGGTGCCTCGGCCAGTGCGGTCGTGGTCGCCTCGGCGTCGCCGCCGATGCGGGAGTAGGCGATGCCTCCCGCGAGTACCGCCGCCGACGCCATGGCGGCGGTGAGGAGTATCAGCTTCCGGGGTTTGCGCCGGTGGCCGGGTTTACGGCGCCGGCCGGTGGATCGTGCTGTCATGCGCACCTCAAGTCCATGTCAGGAGAGTGGGTGCGCGGAAGCTTGCCAGATGAGCGGCTCGGAGGATTCGGACAAACGGGAGACCGGTCCGGGAAATCTATCCGTTACCTTGTTGTCTGATTTGATGAACTGTCAATTTGCTTTGAAACCAAGCGAGTTACGCGCGTTGCGAGTCAAAGGTCCAGGCCTTTTCCGGGATCTCGTTATCAAATCGAGATATAAGGTGGAACCTTGTTGACGGGAATTCAGTCAGGTATTCATTCAAAAACTACCTGCCGAATTCCCCCCGTCACGAGCCGTGAAG
This sequence comes from Streptomyces sp. NPDC037421, assembly GCF_055602105.1. Lineage (NCBI taxonomy): Bacteria > Bacillati > Actinomycetota > Actinomycetes > Kitasatosporales > Streptomycetaceae > Streptomyces > Streptomyces sp. NPDC037421. The sequence continues at coordinate 44,897 of NZ_JBVJWV010000038.1, read as the reverse complement.
CGGGCGGGGCCGGCGCGCGCGGCCGTGGGTGCCCAGGCCGCCCCGGAAGGTGCGGCGCCGGCTTGGGCACCCGTACGGACTACCGGGCGGCGTCCCGCTCCCAGAGGTAGAACCGCTGGGCCATCGCGTCCTTCGGACTCCGCCACGTCTTCGGGTCGTGGGGGCTGACGAAGGCCGAGAGCCGCTCGCTCAGGTCGCGGAACTCCGGGTGCCCGGTGACCTGGGCGATGGCCGGACCGGGGTCCCGGTCGGCCTCGATCAGGTGCATGTACACGTCCCCGAACTGGAAGAGACTGCGGCGGCTGACCCCGACCAGGTGGGGCAGCTCACCCGCGTCCGAGGCGGCGAACAGGCCGGCGATGTCGGGCGCCGAACCGGGTGCCATACGGGCCACGATGAGGGCTTGGTGCATCGGGAGGTGTGCCTTTCGACTGGTGGGGACCGGGAAGGAGGAGCCCTCAGCGGCGGCCGGCCGGGGCCTTGCGGCCGCCCCGCTGCTCGATCTTGTCCCGGATGAGTTCCATCTGGATCCGGGAGTTGAGGTTGATGCGGTCGGTCATCCCCGCGTCGTCGATCGGCGCGTCCGGCTTCATCGCGAAGTCCTGGACCCAGCGCATCCGGGTCCCGCCCGGCACCTCGCCGTACTCCCAGTGGATGTCCATGTGCGCGAACGGGCCGGTCTCGACCCGGCGGGCCTTCACCGTCAGGCCCGCGCGGTCCACCGTCCGCTCCGAGACCCAGCTCCACACCACGCCGTTCTCGTCCGGGTGCATGGCGAGCCGGAACCGGGTGGTGTTCCCGGTCTTCTCCAGGATCTCGATCGAGGCGTACTCGCTGAACAGCTTCGGCCAGTTGGGCAGGTCGTTCGTCACGTCCCACACGACGTCGATGGGCGCTTTGACCACGATCTCGTTGTCGGTGTGTCCAGGCATGTCAGGCTCCGGTCATGAGGCTGTTGTTGACGAGGTCGACGAACTCGCGCGGGCTCTTGCAGCGGTCCGCGTCCGTGGGCAGCGCGCGGCCCCGCCGGTTCTCCAGCTCACCGACGATGCCGAGCAGGCCCAGTGAGTCCAGGCCGTAGTCGTCGAACCGGGAGTCCGGGCGGCTCGCCAGCTCCGTGGGGTCGACGGTGATGCCGGCGGTCTTCATGAGCGTCGCCAGCTCTTCCAGGGTCAGTCGGTCGGACATGGTGCCTTCTCTCTTTCCTGCTTCCGGGGGCCGGGCCCTTGGCGCGGCCGGCCCTGACGAACGGGGGTGCCGGTCCCTAGGCTCCGGGTCCGGGCCCCTTGCGGAGGACGAGGGCCGCGTTCGAACCCATCCGGCCCCGGCTCAGCACGAGCGCGGTCCGCAGAGGGGCGACGCGGGCGCTGCCGGTGACCAGGTCGAGGTCGTGGCAGACGTCGAAGACGTTCGGGGTGGGAGGGACGACGCCGTGCTCCAGCGCCAGCACGGCGGCGGCCGCGTCGAGGGTGCCGGCCGCGCAGTACGCCCGCCCGGTACCGGTCTTGGGAGCGGTCACGGGCACCTTCGCCCCGTGCGCGCCGAGCGCCTCCCGGATCGCCCTCGCCTCCGCCGCGTCCGCCTCGGGCGTGCCCAGGGCGTCGGCGAAGACCACGTCCACCTCCTCGGGAGCCAGCCCCGCCTCCCGCAGCGCGCCGCGGATCGCGTGGGCCAGGCCCTCTCCCGACTCCTCCGGCCTGCCCGGCCCGGTGAAGGTGGCGGCGTGCCCGGCCAGCAGGGCCCGCACCGGCGCGCCCCGCCGCTCGGCCGCCGCGGCGTCCTCGACGGTGAACATGGCTCCGCCCTCCGCCGGGACGAAGCCGCAGGCCTTCGCGGTGAACGGCCGGTAGGCGCGCTCCGGGTCCTCGGCGGTGCTGAGCCCCTCGTACCCGAGCTGGCAGACCACCGAGTACGGGGCGAGCGGTGCCTCCGTCGCACCGACCAGCATCGCCCGGCTGCCCTGGCGGATCCCGCGGGCGGCGTGCGCGAAGGCGTCCAGCCCGCCCGCCTCGTCGCTCGCCACCACCCCGCAGGGGCCCTTGAACCCGCGCCGGATGGAGACCTGGCCGGTGCTGGCCGCGTAGAACCAGGCGATCGACTGGTACGGGCCGACGTAGCGGGGGCCCTGCCCCCACAGCCGCTGCAGCTCGCGCTGCCCGAACTCGCCGCCGCCCGAGCCGGCCGCGGTGACGACGCCCACCGCGTACGGATCGTCCTCGTAGTCCGCCCGGCCCAGCCGGGCGTGCTCCAGCGCGAGGTCCGCCGCCGCCAGCGCGTAGTGGCTGAACCGGTCGGTCTGCACGAGGAACCGGTCCTCGACCAGTTCCCCGGGCTCGAAGCCCCGCACCTCGCCGGCGACCCGCACCGGCAGGTGCTCGCACCCCTGCCGGGTCACCCGGTCCAGGACGCTCTCGCCCGCCTGGGTCGCCTTCCAGAAGGCGGCGGCGCCGATCCCGTTGGGCGCGACGACCCCGATGCCCGTGACGGCCACCGGCGCGCCGGCGGTAGGTCTGTTCACGCGCGTACCTCCTTGGGCTGGGACATGACCACGGCGGACTGGAATCCGCCGAAGCCGCTGCCGACGGACAGCACGCTGCGCAGGGTGTGGCTGCGGGCGGTGCGCGGCACGTAGTCCAGGTCGCATTCGGGGTCGGGGGTCTCGTAGTTCGCGGTCGGCGGCACCACCTGGTGCTTCATGGCCAGCACGCAGGCCGCGAGTTCGATCGCCCCGATGGCGCCGAGCGAGTGCCCCACCATGGACTTGATGGAGGTCATCGGCGTCTCGTAGGCGTGGTCGCCGAGCACCCGCTTGACGGCCGCCGTCTCGTGGCGGTCGTTCTGCTTGGTGCCGGAGCCGTGCGCGTTGACGTAGTCGATGTCCCGCGCGTCGATCCTGGCCTGCGCCAGGGCGGTCGATATCGCCCGGGCCATCTCCAGGCCCTCGGTGGTCAGCCCGGTCATGTGGTGGGCGTTGCCGAAGGTGGCGTAGCCGCCTATCTCGCAGTAGACGCGGGCCCCGCGGGCCCGGGCGTGCTCCAGCTCCTCCAGGACCAGCACCGCGCCGCCCTCGCCGAGGACGAACCCGTCCCGGTCGGCGTCGAAGGGGCGGGAGGCGTGCGCCGGGTCCTCGTTGTTCGCCGAGGTCGCCTTGATGGCGTCGAAGCAGGCCACGGTGATGGGGGAGACGGGGGAGTCCGACGCGCCGGCGACGCACACGTCCATCCGGCCCTCCTGGATGGAGTGCACGGCGTACCCGACGGCGTCGAGCCCGGACGTGCAGCCGGTGGAGACGGTCTGTACGGGGCCGCGCGCCCCGGTCTGCTCCGCCACCGCCGAGGCGAGGGTGGCGGGGGTGAACGCGCGGTGCAGGAAGGGGGAGGAGAGGCGGTGGTCCACGTCCCACCACGACCCCCGCTGGCTGACCGCGACGTAGTCGTGCTCCAGCCGGGTGGTACCGCCGACCGCGGTGCCGAGGGAGACGCCCGTGCGCCAGGCGCTCTCGCCGTCGAGCTCCAGCCCGGCGTCGGCCACCGCCTCGCGGGCGGCGACCAGGGCGAACTGGATGTAGCGGTCGGCCCGGGCCGCCTCGTCCTCGGTGAGGCCGTGCTCACAGGGGTCGAAGTCGACCTCGGCGGCTATCCGGGAGCGGAACCCGGACGGGTCGAAGAGGGTGATGCCACGGGTCGCCGTACGCCCGTTGGACAGCAGGTCCCAGAACGCGGCGGTGCCGATGCCGCCCGGGGCGACGACGCCCACCCCGGTGACGGCCACCCGCCGGCGCGTCACGAGACCACCCCGGAGCGCTCCGGCGGACGCTCCGCCCACGCGGTGGCGTCCGGGTTCGGCGCCTCCTCGGTGTCCACGTGCCCGAGTTCCGGGCGCGGGGCGAGCGGGCCGAGGTGGAAGACCATCCGGGCCTCGGTGCCGCCGACGTTGCGGAACCGGTGGCGCATGTTCAGCGGGACCAGCAGGCCCTGGTCGGTGCGCAGCGGGTGGGTCTCGCCGTCGAGGTCGACCTCCAGGGTCCCGGCGACCACGTACACGAACTCCTCGGAGTACGGATGGTAGTGCTCGGCGATCGACTCGCCGGGGGCCATCACCGCCAGGCCCATGAATCCGCTGGTCGAGCCCACCGAGGTCGGGGTGAGCACGGCGCGCAGGTCCCCTCCGCGCCTGCGGTTGGGCTGGGTCTCGCTGAGGTCGACGATGCGCGGCTGATGTCTGGTCATGCTGACTTCCTCCTGGCGGATCGGAGCCTTGGCGTGAGCGTGGGCTGCCGGGTGGTGACGGTGGTGGTGCGGGGGCCGGGTCCGGGGCGTGCCCGGGGCGGGCCCGTCCGGATCAGGACTGCGCCGGGGCCCGGCGGTCGGTGATCAGGTCCATGGGGTGGGGCGCGGCCGGCCCGGTGCCCGGCGCCCCGGCCAGCAGGCGGTTCAGCACCGCCGCCTTGCGGGGCCCCTCGATGCCGAAGCCCGCCGCGAAGCGGCCGTCGGCCGGGCCCTTGACGTCGAGGAGGCGCACCACCACGTCGTCGCGCTGGAAGATGCTGCTGCTCAGCACCGGGGAGGTGGGGACCTTCGCGGCCGTCTCGTCCTGGCGGGCCAGGAAGCGGGCGACGAGCGGGCCGCAGCCCGCCTTCGCCGGGTAGAACAGCGCGTGCCGCGTCACCTCGTCGGGCCGCGGCCCGTGCGCGGCCACGTGGTGGACGGCCGGCAGGCCCGCGCGCATGAAGAACATCCGCGCCGACTCCGGGTCGGACAGGTCCCGGTCCTGCTCCAGATAAGGATTGATGGCCTGTTCGACGGCCCGCACCTCGGGCTGCTCCGACACGTGCCGCAGCGCAGCCGTCAGGTCACCCTGCACCTCCACGCACCGCACGACCCGGTTGCCGTGCATGAACAGGGAGGTGCGCAGGAGCCGGGTGTGGTCGTCGACCCGGGCGGCCGGGGAGGTGTACGAGGAGAGGATCCCGGCGACCTTCTCCTCGCTGCCCGGCTTCACCGTGAAGGTCAGCGCGTGCCGGACGACGCCCTCGCCCAGCCGGGGCGCGCCCTGGAGCCGGCCCGAGGCCCGCTCCGGCGCCTCGTACCGCTTGCCGGTCTCGCGCAGGACGGTGAAGGTCAGCGGCCGCATCGAGCGGGCGCAGGCGCCCAGCGGCTTCACCTGCGCGACGTGCTCCTCGCTGTTCACCCAGGCGAGGTACTGCGGGGCGCTCTCCCACTCGCTGGTGATCAGCCACTGGGAGGGGTTCGCGAAGGACTGGCAGAGCTGGTCGCCGAGGTGGCCCGGCACCGACGCGATGTCGTGGCGCAGTTGTTCGTAGGCGTCGAAGAACCGCTGCTGGGCACCCTCGTGGAGGTCCATCAGCAGGACGACCCGCAGCATGGAGCCGTCGAAGGCGGACTGAGACACCCGTTCGGACAGGGTGGTTGTCATCTGCTCACTCCTTCGTGAGGGCCTGGGACCGGCGCGTGGGCGACTCGGTGCTCGTCGGCGGCGACCGCCGGTGGCGCGGGCCCGGCGGGCCCCGCGCGGGCCTGCGCGGTAGGGAACGGCGGACGGTGTGGCCCAAGTGGGTCCGCCGCTGTCGCTCATCGTCATCCGGCCGGGTACGGATCGCGACATCTCCGGATCAAGCGGGTGACAAGACGCGACTCGCCAGGGCAAGAACCCTGATCGGGGGCATAAGGCGTCCACTGCCCCCCACACGAAACAGGAGTCCGCAGCCGATGGAAGAGCATGCCGATGTCCGCGTACCGGTCCTCGTCGTGGGCGGTTCCCTCGTAGGCCTCTCCACCTCGCTGTTCCTGAGCCGTCACGGCATCAGGCACATGGTGGTCGAGAAGCACGCCGGGACCTCCGTCCACCCGCGCGGACGGGGGATCAACGCCCGGACGATGGAACTGTTCCGGACGGCGGGCGTCGAACCCGCCATCCGAGAGGAGGCTTCCGCGCTGGAGGCCAATCAGGGCATCCTGCAGACCCAGGCCCTCGTCGGCGGCGAGCACAAGTGGCTCATCAAGGCCGTCGACCCCTCCGGGGCGCTGGCCCGCTTCAGCCCGACCGGCTGGTGCCTGTGCAGCCAGAACAACATCGAGCCGGTCCTGGCCGCGCACAGCCGCGCCCAGGGCGCCGACGTGCGCTTCGCCACCGAACTGATGAGCTTCGACCAGGACGCCACGGGAGTGACCGCCCTGGTGAAGAACCGGGAGACCGGCGAGCACATCACCGTGCGCGCCGACTTCCTCATCGCCGCCGACGGCCCGCGCAGCCCCGTCCGGGAGGCGCTCGGCATCCGCCAGACGGGCAACGGCGAGCTCTTCCACAACGTGAGCATCGTCTTCCGCTCGGAGCGCCTCGCCGAAGCCCTCGGCGACCTGCGCTTCATCGTCTGCTACCTGATGCGCCCGGGCGCCGACGGAGCACTGCTGCCCGTGGACAACGAGACCCAGTGGGTCTTCCACGCCCCCTGGCACCCGGAGACGGGCGAGACCCTGGAGGACTTCACCGAGGAACGCTGCGTCACGCAGATCCGCGAGGCCATCGGGCTGCCCGACCTCGACGTGGAGGTCGGCGGCAAGGCCCCCTGGCACGCCGCCGAACGGGTCGCCGAGCAGTACTCCGTCGGCCGGGTCTTCGTGGTGGGCGACGCCGCCCACGAGATGTGCCCGACCGGGGCCTTCGGCTCCAACACCGGCATCCAGGACGCGCACAACCTCGCCTGGAAGATCGCGGCGGTACTGAACGGCTCCGCCGGCCCCCGCCTGCTCGACAGCTACGAGGAGGAACGCCTCCCCGTCGCCCGCGCCACCAGCGAGCGCGCCTCCGCCCGTTCGGCCGAGCACAGCCACCCCGGGTACGTACCCCCGCCCACCATGGGCGGAGGCCCCGGCAGCGGGGTCCTCACCACGGCCATGGGCTACTGCTACCCGAGCGGCGCCGTCCTCGGCGGCGACCCCTCGCGGCCGGTCATCCCGGAGGAGATGCGCCTCAAGGGCGACATCGGCACCAGGGCACCGCACATGTGGCTCACCCGGGCAGGCCGGCGGATCTCGTCGCTGGACCTGTACGAGACCTCGTTCGTGCTGCTCAGCAGCCCGGGCACGCCCTGGCAGGAGGCGGCCGGGCAGGTCGCGCGGGAACTCGGCGCACATCTGGACGCCTACACCGTCGGCTCCGCACCGGACGCCGACCTGGTCCAGCCGGACGGCGCGCCCGGCTGGGACCGGCTCCACGAACTGCCCGCCGACGGCGCGGTCCTCGTACGCCCCGACGGGTTCGTGGCCTGGCGCTCCGAGGGCCCGGCGGCCGACCCGCGCAGGGAGCTCACGGACGCCATGACGCGGCTGCTGCGCCGCTCCTGAGGGCGCTGCCACCGAAGGACGGGGCCCGCTCAGCGGCAGGCCCAGCACCCCGCCCAGCAGCCGTGGCCCGCGGGCCGCGGGGGCGGGCGGTGGTGCGCGCCCCGGCCCGGCCCGGGCCGGGCCTGCGCGGCCCGGCCCGCGAGGCAGGCGACCACCACCGTGATCGCCGCCAGTTCCTCGGGCTGGGCGCTGCCCCGGTGGATCCGGAGCAGGCCGGCTATGGAGACGTCGCTTCCCATCGGTACGGCCTCTCGTCGGGAGACCCCCCTGACCCGGTCCTCCGGGTCCCTCGCGGGCCGGCGGCCCGGGTGCTGACGACGCTACGAGCCCCCCGGCGGCGTGTCGTGCCGGGGGGCCCGCCGCACACCCATCCGGGCGACGCGCCCGGCGAGTGCCCTGGTCAGGCCGTCAGCGCAGGCCGAGCTTCACCCACTTGGCCGTACTGGGCACCCCGCGCGCGTCGAGCAGGAACAGCATGTAGTACCCGGGCGGGGCGTCCGCCGCCGTCGGCGGGGTCCGCAGGCCGACGGTGTCGCCGCGCACCCCGGTGAGCGGCAGCTCCAGGTGCCGCTGGCTGGTGTTGACCGCGTGGGTGACCGTGGTCGGCGCCAGCAGCACGGCCCGCCGGACGGCGGCGGCGGTGGAGCTGCGCACCTCGAAGGCGGCGCCGTGGGCGAGTTCGCCCCGGGGCGCGCGGTCCAGGGCCGGCCGGGCGCCGCCCTTGTGGAGGTACGGGGGCTCGTAGATCTCGATGCTGCCGTCCATCGAGTCCCGGATGTCGGGGTCGTTGGCGATCTGCTGGAGCTCGTCCCCGGTCACCATCACCCGTCCGTCGGGCATCACCAGGGCGTTGGAGTGGTAGCCCCGGGGCAGCCGCTGGGCCGGACCGAGCCGCCAGTGCCCGGTGGCGTCGCGCAGCTCGGTCTGGCGGTACTTGAGGTCGGCCTTGGGGTTGAAGGGGCCGTTGCCGTAGTCGCGGGTGCTCAGCGCCCCGTTGACGGTCAGCAGGGTCGCGTCCGGCAGGATCAGGGTGTCGTCCTGGGTGCGGCCGAAGGCCCGGGGCCGCTCGGTGGTCCACCGGCCGCCCGCGAGCCGGTAGGTGTTGGGATCGTGCGGGTCCCCGCCCAGCACCAGCACGGAGTCCGGCCCGCGCAGCCCCGCGGGGAGCGGTACGGCGGATCCGTAGCCGCGGAAGTCCGCCGGGCGCCGGGGCAGGTCGCGGCGGGTCTCCTTGACCGGGTCGAAGAGCCACTGCTGGTCGGCGTCCCGGCCCAGCCCGTAGATCATGCCGTCGCGCAGCGAGAACAGGTGCGGGTAGTCGTTGCGGAAGGGCGCGTCCGCCTGGAACCGGTCGACCGCGATGTCCAGCGGGATGTCGAACGGCCGCCGGGGCACCGGCAGCCCCTTCGCCGGGAAGCGCTCCACCACCGGGGTGGGGGTGCCCGTACCGCGCTCGGACTGGCCGGACATGATGATCTGGCGGCCGTCGGCGCCGGTGACGGCCGACGGGTACCAGCGGCCCACCGACATGTCCCGGTTGCGGAACCAGTGCTCGGTCCACGGGTCGAAGACGAAGGACAGCTTCGCGCCGCTGCCGCCCTTGCCGCCGGTGTTGCCGCCGAAGACCGCGAGCATCCCGTTGGGCAGGAAGGCGTGCCCGGCGCAGAAGAACGGGGCGGGGCGCGGGGTGTACGTGCCGTCGGGCATCAGCACCGTCGGCGGCCGGACCTCCTTGAAGGCCCGCGCGCCGGTGCCCCTGGAGGGGTCCCAGAGGAAGGCGCGGCCCGCGTTGGTCCGGCCGATCCGGTCGGTGGGGCCGGTCTCCTTGGTGGGGTCGGTCTCGACCCGTTCGAAGGAGAAGAGCAGCACCTTGCCGGTCGGCAGCTGGGCGAGGTGGACCCCGAAGTCGGGGGAGGGGAAGAACTCCGCGAACCTTCCCGACTCCGCCGGGCGGAAGCCCTTGTTGGCCAGCGCCTGCGAATCGGTGAGCGCGGCCAGGCTCGCGGTCCGGGTGGCCTGCGGGTAGCCGTCGGCGCCCCGGGCCGCGCGGCGCCGCTCGGAGTGGGCGAGCGCGTGCTCCTCGCCGATCAGGGCCGCCTCCCCGGCCGTGACCTCGGCGTCGGTGTCCGCGCGGTCGGGGGCCGGCGCGGCCGCGGGGGCCGGCGCCGACAGGAAGACGGCCGCGGCCAGCGCGGCGGCCAGGGCGGCGGACCGGTGTGCTGCTCGGGACATGCGACTCCTCGGTGTGCGACGACCGCCGGGACGGGAGGGACGCCATGCTAGGAGATCAGGTGCATATCACCTCATATGACGCGAGCGGGCTGCCTCGTACGGGTGCCCGCCGCGGCGCCGTCCACCCGTATCGGGACAATCGGCGGCAGTGCGCCCGGCTTCGCACGGGCACGGGGCTTCGGCCACGCGGCGCGGCCGGCGCCTTCGCGCGCCGGCCGGTGACCGGCCCCGCAGCCGCTCCGCGCGCCGTGATCGCGCCAGCCGCGTACGGGCCGGCCCGGCGCGCGGACCCGTACGAAACATGCCACCGGCACCTGCGCGTCCTGGACGGGTGGATATGCCGCGTTGTTGGGTGATGTCGCGCTTCAGTTCCCAAAGGTCCCTTCGGTGGACGAAGCGCCCTGTCCGCATACTTGAGGAGCATTCATGCGCATCGTCCGATCCGCGCTCGCGCTCGCCGCCACGTCGCTCGTGCTGGCCGCCGCCGTCAGCCCGGCCTCCGCCGCGACCCCGCAGCCGGCACCGAAGCCCGCGAAGTTCTGTGCCCTCGTCATCGACACGGGCGAGGGCGGCTGCTTCGCGACCAAGGCGGAGGCCGCCTCGCTCGGCGCCGCGGCCGAGTACAAGGACCTCGGCAAGATATGGAGCGACGCCAACTCCGGCGGCAGCGAGTTCACCTTCCGCGGCAGCGTCGGCTGCAACTGGCGCTATCCGGAGTTCAACAGCCTGTCCAAGTGGGGGTGGAACGACACGGTGAGCTCCGCGCAGGGCATCACCTGCCCGATCACCCTGTGGGAGCACGGCGACTTCCGGGGCGCCCACCAGACCTACTATGGCTACAACGCCTACGTCGGTGACGGGATGAACGACAAGGCCTCCTCCGTCAGCTTCGACGTGCGCTGACCGGAACGGCATACAAAAACGCCCCGGACGAATTGACGTCCGGGGCGTGCTTCCGCGTATATTCGATGGTTCACGCTCTCTGTTGAAAGAGGGCGTGGCGAAGCTTTACGGGGACATCGTATCGCGCTGGGAGCGAAATTGTCAAACACCGAATTTCAGAGCGAGCAGGAATTCATCAACGAGCTCTACGCGTGCCTCGAAGACCTGCGGGACCAGGCCGAACGGGCCGTTCGGGGCGCCCTCGGGGAAGGCGGCACCGGCTTCCAGGCGCGGCTGGAAAGGGACGTCCTGGTCGCCGAGCAGTCCGGTCTGCTTTCCGCCCTGAACTCCGCCGAACACGGTCTGTGTTTCGGCCGGCTGGAGTTCTCCGACGGCCGCGACCACCACATCGGCCGCATCGGGATCCGGCAGGACGACGCCGAACGCACCCCGCTCGTCCTCGACTGGCGCGCCGAAGCCGCCCGCCCCTTCTACCTGGCCACCGGACACGTCCCGATGGGCCTGCGCCGCCGGCGCCACATCACCACCAAGGGGCGGCGGGTCACCGCCCTGCACGACGAGATCCTCGACCTCGCCGACACCGAGCGCACCGGCTACGAGGGCGCCGACGCGGACGCCGTGCTGCTCGCCGCCCTCGACGCCGCCCGCACCGGCCGCATGCACGACATCGTGCGGACCATCCAGGCCGACCAGGACCGCATCATCCGCTCCCCGCACCAGGGCGTCCTCGTCGTGGAGGGCGGCCCCGGCACCGGCAAGACCGCCGTCGCCCTGCACCGCGCCGCCTACCTCCTCTACGCCCAGCGCGAGCTGCTCGCCAAACGCGGCGTGCTGATCGTCGGCCCCAACCCCGCCTTCCTCGGCTACATCGGCGAGGTGCTGCCCGCCCTCGGCGAGACCGGGGTCCTCCTCGCCTCCCCCGGGGACCTGTACCCGGGCCTGAGGGCCACCGGCACCGACCGCCCCGGCGCCGCCGCCGTCAAGGGCCGCGCGGCCATGGCCGACGTCCTCGCCCGGGTCGTCGCCGACCGGCAGACGCTCCCCGAGGCCGTGCCCGCCGGCAGCGGGGAGGACAGCGCCGTGGTCCCCGAGCCGGCGCTGGAGATCGACCACGACGACTACGGCACCCTCCTGCTCGACCGGACCATGGCCCACGCCGCCCGCGACCGGGCCCGCACCACCGCCCTGCCCCACAACCTGGCCCGCCCCTACTTCGCGTTCGCCGTCGTCGACGCCCTCACCGAACAGCTCGCCGACCGGCTCGGAGCCGACCCCTACGGAGGTCCCAACCTGCTCGGCCCGGACGACATCGCGCAGCTCGGCAAGGAGATCGCCACCAGCTCCGAGGTGCACGCCGCCATCGACACCCTCTGGCCGCACCTGACCCCCGAGCAGCTGGTCGCCGACTTCCTCGCGGACCCCACCCACCTCCCCGCCGAGGACGCCGGGCTGATCCGCCGCACCTCGGGGGAGTGGACCCCGGCCGACGTCCCGCTCCTCGACGAGGCCGCCGAACTCCTCGGCGTCGACGACAGCGCCCGCAAGGCCGCCGCCGACCGCGACCGGCTGGAGCGCATCGCCTACGCCCAGGGCGTCCTCGACCTCTCCCAGGGCTCGGAGTCCTACGAGTTCGAGGACATGGAGAACGAGTACCTCGCCGCCCACGACATCATCGACGCCGAGCGGATGGCCGAGCGGCAGGAGGAGGCCGACCACCGCACCACCGCCGAACGCGCCGCCGCCGACCGCACCTGGGCCTTCGGGCACCTCGTCGTCGACGAGGCCCAGGAGCTGTCCGAGATGGCCTGGCGGCTGCTGATGCGCCGCTGCCCGACCCGCTCCATGACCCTGGTCGGCGACCCCGCGCAGACCGGCGACGAAGCCGGCTGCGGCTCCTGGAAGCAGATCCTCGACCCGTACGTGGGCGACCGCTGGGAACACGTACGGCTCGGCGTCAACTACCGTACGCCCGCCGAGATCATGGAGCTGGCGGCCGGGGTGCTCCGCGCCCACCGGCCCGGCTTCGAACCGCCCCGCTCGGTGCGCTCCACCGGCGTACGCCCCTGGGTGCGGGCGGCGGCCGACCTCCCCGGCGCCGTCGCCGAGGCCGTCCGCGACGGCGCGCCCGCCGAAGGCCGGCTCGCGGTGATCGCCCCGCGCCCCCTGCACCCGGCGCTCGCCGCGGCGCTGCCCGGCGTACCGGCGGGGGAGCAGCCGGACCTCACCCGCCCGGTGGTCCTGCTGGACGCCCGCCAGGCCAAGGGGCTGGAGTTCGACACGGTGATCGTGGCCGAGCCCGCGGACCTCGACCCGAGCGACCTCTACGTCGCCCTCACCCGCGCCACCCAGCACCTCGGGGTGGTGCACACCGGCCGCCTCCCCGAAGGGCTGCCCGGCTGACGGACCGGACAGGCCCCCGCGAACGGGACGAGACCGGCCACCCACCCGGTGGCGAGTGGCCGGATTCGCCCCCTCCGGGGGGCTTTGACCGTCGTAGGGTGATCGGATGGCCCTCGTCGACATCGCCTCCAGCGCCCCCGACTTCGACTCCGACCCGCACTCCTTCTACGCGGCACTGCGCGCCGCCGGGCCGGTGCACCAGGTCACGGGCGCCAGGCCCGACGACGACCCGTACTGGCTCGTCGTCGGGTACGAGGAGGCCCGCCAGGCCCTCACCCACCCGGACCTGCTGAAGGACTGGCGCAACTCCGGGCTGTATCCGGACATCGAGCCCAGCGCCTCGAACTCCAACATGCTGGAGTCCGACCCGCCCCACCACACCCGGCTGCGCCGCCTGGTGGCCCGCGAGTTCACCGCCCGCCGGGTGGAGGCGATGCGCCCCCGCGTCCAGCAGATCACCGACGAACTGCTGGACGCGATGGCCGCCCGGCCCGCGCGCGCCGCCGACCTGATCGATGCCCTCGCCTTCCCGCTCCCGATGACGGTGATCTGCGAGCTCCTCGGCGTCCCGGACCTCGACCGCGAACGCTTCCGCCGCTGGTCCAACGACATCGTCGCGCCCCGTCCGAAGACCACCAACGCCGAAGCGTTCGACCAGCTCACCCTCTACCTCACGGACCTCGTCGCCGAGAAGGCCGAGTCCCCCGGCGACGACCTGCTCAGCGCGCTGATCCGCACCCGCGACGAGGACGGAGACTCGCTCTCCCCCGACGAGCTGATCGGAATGGCCTTCCTGCTGCTGGTCGCCGGCCACGAGACCACGGTCAGCCTCATCTCCAACGGCGTACGGGCCCTGCTCGCGCACCCGGAACAACTGGCCGCCCTCCGTGCCGACTACGAGGGCCTGCTCGGCGGGGCCGTGGAGGAGATGCTCCGCTACGACGGCCCCGTACAGAACACCACCTACCGCTACGCCGCCAAGGACGTGGAAATCGGCGGTGTGCTCATCCCCGCCGGGTCGGTCGTGCTCGCCTCCCTCTCCGGCGCCGGCCGGGACCCGGCCCGCTTCGCCCGGCCCGGCGTGTTCGACATCCGCCGCGCCCCCGGCGGCCACCTCGCCTTCGGGCACGGGCTGCACTTCTGCCTCGGCGCACCGCTGGCCCGGATGGAGGGCCGCATCGCGGTCCGGGGCCTGCTGGAACGGTTCCCCGCCCTGGAGGCCGACCCGGACGGCGGCCCCCTGGAGTGGATCCCGGGCAGCCTGATGCACGGCGTGACCCGGCTGCCGGTGCGCTGGTAGCCGGCCCCGCCAGGGCGGACACCGCCTGCCGGTACACGTTTTGGATTGGTGCCGGATCCTCAATACGATCCGGCGATGATCACAAGAAAACGACTGGCGGCAGGGGCCTGCGGCCTGTTCGTCGCCTTGACCGCGGGACTCCTCCCGTCGACCGCGGCCGCCGCCGACGGACCGGCGAAGGAGCCGCCGAAGGTCGAGCTCGTGCTCGACGTCAGCGGCTCCATGCGCGCGAACGACATCGACGGCCAGTCCCGCATGGCCGCCGCGAAGCAGGCCTTCAACGAGGTCCTCGACGCGGTACCCGACGAAGTCCGCCTGGGCATACGGACCCTGGGCGCCACCTACCCCGGTGACGACAGGGCGCTCGGCTGCAAGGACACCAAACAGCTCTACCCCGTAGGCACGGTGAACCGCACCGAGGCCAAGACGGCCGTCGCCACCCTCGCGCCCACCGGCTGGACGCCCATCGGGCCGGCCCTCCAGGCCGCCGCCCAGGACCTGGAGGGCGGCAACGCCACCCGCCGGATCGTCCTCATCACCGACGGCGAGGACACCTGCGCCCCGCTCGACCCCTGCGAGGTGGCCCGCGAGATCGCCGCCAAGGGCATCCACCTCGTCGTCGACACCCTCGGCCTCGTCCCCGACGCCAAGACCCGCGCCCAGCTCACCTGCATCGCGGAGGCCACCGGAGGCACGTACACCTCGGTGACGCACACCGCCGAACTCTCCGGCAGGGTCAGACAGCTCGTCGACCGCGCCGCCGACCCCGTCGCCACCCCCGTGGCCGCCGAGGGCGCCAAGCAGTGCGAGAGCGCCCCGCTGCTGAAGGCCGGCCTCTACAGCGACCGCGAGACCTTCGGCGAGCACCGCTGGTACAAGGTCGACGTCCGCCCCGGCCAGGAGCTGCGCGCCTCGGTCAGCATCGGCGCCGACCGGGCCGTCAACAACGACTACGGCGTGCTGCTGCGCGCGACCACCGCCCACGGGCGGGAGATCGTGCGCGGCTCCGAGGCCGGGGACGGCCGCACCGACGTGATCTCCACCGGTCTGCGCTATCCGAAGCCCGGACTCGACGGGGACGAGGCGGAGAAGCCCGAGACCGTCTGCCTCCAGGTCAGCAACTCCTTCGCCGCCGGACCGGCCGTCAAGACCACCCCCGGCATGCCCGTCGAGCTGACCATCGACCTCGTCGACGGCCCCGACGGGGGCTCCGACGCGGCTTCCTTCGGCCTCGGCCGGGGCTGGTGGCTGATCGGCCTGCTGGTGCTGACCGGCCTGCTCGCCGGTCTGGTCTGGGGCTGGATCTCGCGCTGGCGCATCTCCGTCTGGAGGACCAACTGATGCGTACCGTACGCACCCTGACCGCCGCCCTGCTGGCGGGAGCCGCGCTCCTGGCCCCGGCGGCCGCCGCCACCGCGGCCCCGAGCCCCACCCCGAGCGCGGGCCAGGGCACCGGGAAGGACGGCAAGGCCCCGACCGAGGCCGGCACGGGCTTCCGCACCGCGGCGCTCTTCAGGCCCGGGCAGAAGGCCACGGCCTCCGGATCCACCGGCGACTACCTCTACTGGGCGTTCCCCGCCGAAACCGGCCAACGGGCCACCGTGCGGGCCTCGGTGACGCTCCCGGAGTCCGCCGCCCGGCACGGGGCGCAGACGTGGCAGCTCGACGTGTACGACGGCCTGCGCCGCAGGCAGCCCTGCATGTACGGGCACCAGAGCGCGGCGGCGGCCAAGCAGACCGCCACCGTGGAGCTCTCCTGCACCCTGCGCACCGTCCGCTCCGGGGCCGAGGCCTGGTCCAACGACCCGCTCCCGGGCAGCTACTACGTCCGCCTGACGGTCGTCGGGGCGCACGAGGAGGACCTCGGTCTGCCCGTGAAGGCGCAGGTCGAGGCCGAGATGAAGGAGACGGGCGGGGCGCGGGCGGTGGACGCGGCCCTGGCCGAGCCCCTGGTCCCGGGCATCGCGGGCGCCTCCGAGCAGCAGCGGGAGGCGCGCGCCCCGGAGGGCGGCTGGTCCGGCGGCCGGTGGTCCGACCGCTGGCTGTGGACGGCCGCCGGCGGGGTGCTCGCAGCCCTGGCGGGCATCTACGGGTACTCCCTCACCCGCGGCTCGGGCCGCCCCTCCAGGCCCCAGGCGTGACCGGGTGCCGCCGTGCCCGAGGGGTGCGGCGGCCCCCGCCCTCCAAATGATCATCCGGCCACGGAGCGTGGGCTATGTTGGAGGGAGAGTGACGTCAGAAGGAGGCCGCCGGTGTCATCGGGGCAGCAGGCACGCGCGCAGGCGGCCGCGATCACGCCCGGCGGGACCCCGCCCGGGCAGGAGAAACCGCCGGCCGACCGGCTCCTCGCGCTCTTCGACGGCCACCGCCTCTCACCGGGCCAGCGGCGGATCGCCCAGTACCTGATCGACCACCTCACCGAGGCGGCCTTCCTCTCCATCACCGAGCTCGCGGAGCGGGTGGGCGTCAGCCAGCCCTCGGTGACCCGGTTCGCCTCCTCCCTCGGCTTCAGCGGCTATCCGGCCCTGCGCGACGTGCTCCAGCCCATCGCCCTGTCGGCGGTGGCCGGCACCCCGGACAGCCGGGAGCAGATCCGCCGGAACGAACTGCAGGCCGCCGTCGACGCCGAGATCGAGAACCTGGAGCACGTACGCCGGCTCCTGGCCGACACCAACCAGGTGCTGGACATCGGCCGCGAGCTGGCCCGGTCCGTGCCGCTGACCGTGCTGGGCCTGCGGATCTCGGTCTCGCTGGCGGAGTACTTCGCCTACGCGGCCCGCCGCATCCACCCCGACGTCCGCCTCGTGACCCGGGGCGGCAGCGTGGCCTACGACGCCCTGCTCCAGTGCCGGGCGGCGGGCGGGAGCTGGGTGCTGGCCTTCGCCATGCCCCGGCACGCGAACGAGACCCTGGCCGCCCTGCGCGCGGCCCGCAGCACGGGGCTGAAGGTCGTCCTGATCACGGACCCCACCGTCGGGCCGCTGGTGGAGGCGGCCGACGTGGTGCTGACCGCCGGTACCGGCTCCCGGCTGGTGTTCGACTCGTACGCGGCCCCCGGCATGCTCTCCGCCGCCCTGCTCCAGGCCATGGCCGACGCGGACCCCGAGCGGACCCAGGCGCGGCTCGAACAGTACGAGCAGGTCGCCGACCAGCACGGTTTCTTCTTGTAAGGGCCGATTTCACCCGTCGTGCACCCACGTGTGGAAGCGGGATATTCAGCGCCAGGGCATGCATGAAATTTTTCATACCCTTGATTACTCGACGGTATATATGTTTACTGACGGCGGCGCTCCGGATCCCTCAGACGCCAAAGGCGGACGTTCCCCGCGTCCGCCTCGAACGGCCACCCAGTACGCCGAACCTCCTCACGGCGGGACCGGGTGCCGCGTCAAGGCTTGTGGATCCCCCGGAGGAGCGCCCCTGGCGGCCTCGGTCAACCCCTGGGCCGAGGCCGCCCCCCAGCAGTGTCTCGATCAGAGTTCGACACCCTCGGAAGTGACGAGAATGCCCCAGACGGCCACCCTCACGCGCAGCCCGGACTGGCCCCTGCAGGTCAAGGCCCCCGGTACGCACGACTGGGAACGCAGCGCCACCCGCTGGCTGCGGGACCTCCTCCCGGCGCGCTACGGCAGCTACCTGACGCTGACCCGTCACCACGCCCTGCTCGCCCGGCACGTACAGCTCCAGCTCCAGCACGAGATGCGCGCGGTCCGCGTCGCCCTGCACACCAGCCGGGCCGAGCTGCCGACGATGGGCGTCGCCGAGTCGGTCATCGAGAACACGATCAGGATGTACGCCATCGAGCTCGAACAGCTCGGCCGTCTCTCCCGGGGCGCCCGCCTCGTCTCGGAGGCGCTGCTGCTTGCGGCCACCCCGGGTCAGCGCAGGCGCTGACCCGGAGCGGGGCCCGGAGCCCGGGCCGGGCCGTCAGGCCTGGCAGAGGCCGCGCGCGTAGTCGTACGTCGCGGTCGCCTGCGAGTACTTCCACTGCGGAGCCAGCAGGGAGTCCTTCAGCTGGTTCGCGGCGGCCGGGCTCTCGACGACGTAGCCGAAGTCCTGGAGCCAGGAGGGGTACAGGTTCTTCGAGCCGATGTAGAAGGCCGAGTCGTCCACCGAGACCAGCTTGTGGTGCTGGGCGTACGGCTTCCCGTCCGCCCACGTCGCCTTGTCCGAGGCGCGGAAGGTCGCCAGCTGGAGGTTCTGGCACATCGCGGCCTTCGACTTGCGCTCGTCGCCCGTCAGGACCGTGAGGCGCCCGCGCAGCGCGTCGCTGACCTCGTTGAGCGACTTGATCTGCGAGTAGCCGTCGCTGCCGACCGCGCCGCGGTTCGCCGGGTCGCTGACGACGATGCGGACCTTCACGCCGGCCGCGAGCTTCGCGGCGAGCGTGTCGTAGAGCCGGATGTCGTAGCGGGGCAGCGGCGGGCAGGTCGCGTTCAGGTCCTGCTGGGAGATCTCGATGTGGCTGTTCGCGCTGGCGACCAGCGCCCGCAGGGCGCTCTCCTCCGGGTTGACCGTGTCGTAGTCCCGGTCGGCGTTGGTGTTGTCGTGCACGCCGATGCCGCACTTGGTGTCGGGGGCCGTCGGCAGGACCGGCTTGAACGCCGACGTGGGGTCGCTCTGGCGGATGCCGACGCCGAGGCCGCCGACCGCGAGGGCGGGGACGTCACCGCCGCCGGCCGGGGCCGCGGGCCGGGGCAGGGTGGGCATGCAGCCGGCGTTGTTGGAGGAGGCGAACCAGACGCTGCTCCAGCTGGTCTTGTTGCGGCAGGTCCAGTCCCACAGGGTGTCGAGGTAGCGGCCGGCGGAGCCCGCCGCCGGACCGGACAGCGCGAGGTCGACGTCGTTCACCGGGTGGGCGGTGTCGAGGTAGTCGTCCTTCCAGCTGTTGATGCCGCCGGTGATCACCGAACCGCCGTCCACCACCACGAGCTTGGAGTGGTTCCAGGAGAAGCCGGTCTTCGAGGTGGTCATCGAGGCCACGTTGAGGGTGACGTTCGCGGCCGCCGGGCCCAGCTTGGCCACCATCTCGTCGCGGTACGAGGACGGGATCACATTGGCGTGGTAGATCGGCGCGGCGCCCACCAGGATGCGGACCTGGAGCCGGTTGCCCTTCTGCACGGCCTCCTTGAGGCCGGCCACGATCGCGTCCTGGAAACCGCCGTTGGGGAACGGTGCGAGGGTGGATATGTCCACGCTCTGGCGGGCCTGGGCGATGTCCTGCCGGGTCTTCTCCAGCAGCCGGCGCGAGCCCGGGCGGTCGGCGCAGGACGGGTCGCCCCAGCAGCCGGGGGTCTGGAGCAGCCAGTCGGAGCCGCCGGGGGCGGAGGCGCCGAGGCTGTTGCCGGCCGTGCGCTCCCAGACCGAGCCCTCCAGGCCGGGGGAGACCTGGCGCAGGGTCTGCTCGACCGAGTCCAGGTGGGGGGTCGGCGAGTCGGCGAACGCCGGCGCGGCGGGGAGCAGGGCGAAGGAGAGGGTGAGCGAGAGGGCCGTCGTGCGGACGGTGCGTGCCAATGTGGTTCCTTGGTACTGGGGGGTGGCTCCGGCCGGGCGGCATGGTGAAACCGGGCCCCGGCCTTGATCAACTCGCGCAAGTTACCAGCCCGTAAGCCCCTGTTCATCCGGGCGCGGTCGCCTTTCGGCCACCCCTCGGGCCGCAACGGCCGCGCCCTTCGGGCGCAGTCCGCCCGTCTCGTCCGGCCGTGTGGCCGAAACCAGCCGCCGGAATCCTGCCATCCGATTGGCGGGGCAGAGGCGGAGCTCCGCGGGAGCCCCCGGCGCCCGGAACCGGGCCCGGGTGCCGGGGGCCGCCGGCCGTCAGAGCCAGGGGATCTCGTCCGCGCCGTAGCGGTAGGCGCGGAACACCGAGTTCTGGGCGCCGCGCGAGGACTCCAGGCCCGTGCCCCGGCTGAACGAGCCGAACTCCGGGACGACGAACTCCCACACCACGTCCCCCTCCGGGGTCACCTCGAAGAGGCGGCCGAAGGAGCCCTCCGCGACGAAGGTGTTCCCGTTCGGCAGGCGCTGCGCGCTGGACATGTAGGGGCTGAAGAAGTTCTGCGGCGGGTTGTCCTCGTACGACCAGACCTCCGAACCGCTGACCGGATCCAGCTCCAGCACCCGCGAGTACGGCACCGAGGTGGTGTCCCGGTAGGTCCCGTTGTCGAAGACCAGGATGTTGCCGCCCGGCAGCTCGTGCGGGTGGTGCTGCTGAGCCAGCACGTCCGGGCCGATCCGCCAGCGGACGGAGCCGTCGGCGCGGTCCACGGCCACCGTCGTCGAAGCGCTGCGGAAGCCCACCACGATCCCGCCGTCGGCGAGTTCGTTGACCGTGTTGGCCATCGGCCAGTGCTCACGGGCGAAGTGCGGGTTCAGCGGCACCTCCTCGGGGTCCAGGTGCTCGATGGCCGCCCAGCGCCACAGCACCTCGCCGTCCCAGGTCAGTTCGTACACCACGTCCCCGTAGATCACCCCGCCCGGAGCCTCCGAACCGGGGATCCCGCCGCGGATCCGGGCGGCGTCGGCCGCCGGCAGCGGCTCCACGCCGGTGATGAGCAGGTTGCCGTTGCGCAGGATCGAGGCGTCGTGGTGGTGGAAGGGGTGCCGGGCCTCGCGCAGCACCGTGGAGTCCGGGGCCAGCTCCTGGAAGATGCCGCCGTGGTAGACGTCCCAGATCGGGAAGAGGGTCGGGCCGGAGGTGTCCTTCGCCGCGTAGAAGAGGTTGCCGTTCGGGAGGAGCTGCGCCTGGCGGCCCGGCGGGTGCGGGGAGCTCCAGGTGTGGACCGGCTTGCCCTCGATGTCGACGAGGTGGATCGTGCCCTCGCTGGTGATGGGGGTGTAGAGGGTGTAGCCGCCGTGGCTGCGCTCGGGGTCGTGGGCGCGCAGTCCGGTGCCGCGGCGGCGCAGGGTGTTCTGGTCGACGGTCATGGTGGGTCGTGCCTGCTTCCTGGTGGAGGGGGTCAGCGGAGGGTGACGGCGGCCGGGTCGGCCGCCGTCAGGGGTGCGGGGCGCAGCCGTTCGCGCAGGCTCTGCCGGTCGGCGGCGCCGGGCAGGTTCTGGGCGGCCTTGGCCCAGGCGGCCTCGTCGGCCAGCTGGGCGAGCAGCTCGGGGGTCAGGCTCGCGCCGTACGTGTAGCGGGGGTGGAAGGCGTCCACGTAGCCGGCCTGGAGCGCGCCCTTGGACTGGGTGACGACGGCCGCCCGCGCGGCGGCCGGGTCGGCCCCGGCCGCCCGCTGCGCGCGCAGCACCGTACGCAGGACGGCGGTGGCCGCGGCGTCGTCGGCGGAGGGACCCGAGACGAGCAGGGTGCGGGCGGTGTAGCCGGAGAAGGGGACCTCGGCGTAGCGGTCGGCCAGGGCGGTGCGGGCGGCGTCGTAGAAGCTGGGGAAGGTGACCCCCGCGTCGACGTCGCCGCGGGCGAGCGCCGCCGCGACCTGGTTCGGGGCCAGGTTGACCACGGTCACGTCGGCCGGGGTCAGCCGCTCCGAGGCGAGCATCCGGCTCAGGGCGTACTCGACGTTGGTGCCCTGCGGGACCCCGACCTTGCGCCCCTTGAGCGCGGCGAAGCCGGTGATGCCCCGGTCGGTACGGGTCAGCAGGCGCCAGTCGGAGAACCGCGACAGGTCGGCCACGATCCGCACGTCCCGCCCGCCGAGCGCGGCCGTCACGGCGGGCAGGTCGCCCACGACCCCGAACTGCGCCTGCCCGCCGAGGACGGCGTTCAGCGCGTCCCGCCCGGTGGACAGGGTGGTCACGGTGGCGTCGAGGCCCTCCTCGGCCCAGAGCCCCCGCTCCTGCGCGAGGTACACCGGCGCGCCGCCGAGCTGGTCGCTCCCGGCCACGGTCACGGCCCGCCGGCCGTTCCCCTCCGGGGGTTGCGCGCAGGCGGTGGCGAGCAGGGACAGCAGTGCGGCGGACAGTGCGGCGGCCACCGCGCGGACGCCGGGTCTGGATCGGGGCATGGGACGGGTCCTTTCGGGGACGGGGGAGCGGGGGTGGGAACAGAGGGGGGCGGGCGGCGCCCGGCCGCGCGCAGACGGGCTCGGGCGGGCGCCGGCCCGCCCGGATCCGGGCCACGGGCCGGCCGGGTGCCGAAGCGCCGGGCGGCGTGCGGCCGGGCCGCGGCTCGGCCGGGAGCGCGGCAGCCGGTCGCGGGCCGGTCCGGCCGGATGCCGAAGGGCCGGGCCCGGCGCCCGGCCACCCGGATCCGGGCCACGGGCCGGGCGGCGTGCGGCCGGTCCGGCCGGGCGGGGTCAGGGGGTGGTCAGGTGGCGGGCTATCAGGGCGCGGAGCTCCGGATCCGGGGGGCCCGGGGGGACGGGATGGTCGGCCAGGACCCGGCCCGGGGAGGCGCCCAGCACCACCACCCGCCCGGCCAGGGCAAGGGCTTCGTCGATGTCGTGCGTCACGAACAGCACCGTGGTCCCGCTGCGCCGCCACAGCTCCCGCAGCAGGTCCTGCATCCGGCCCCGGGTCAGCGCGTCCAGCGCCCCGAACGGCTCGTCCATCAGCAGCACTTCCGGCTCCGCCGCCAGCGCCCGGGCCAGTGCCACGCGCTGCTGCATCCCGCCCGACAGCTGCGCCGGGTACTTCTCCGCGCCGTCCGCGAGGCCGACCTCCGCGAGCGCGGCCAGGGCGCGTTCGCGCCGCTCCCGGCGCGGCAGCCCGAGCCGTTTCAGGGCGAACTCGACGTTGCCCCGGGCCGTGCGCCACGGGAAGAGCGCGTAGTGCTGGAAGACCACGCCCCGGTCCGGTCCCGGCCCCTCCACCGGCGCGGACCCCGCCGTCACCCGGCCCGACGCCGGGCGGACGAAGCCGGCCACCGTGTTCAGCACCGTGGACTTGCCGCAGCCGCTGGGCCCCAGCAGCGCGGTGAACGACCCCGCCGGGAACACCAGGTCCGTCCGCTCCAGCACGGGCGCCGCTCCGTAGCCCACCGTCAGCCCCTCCAGCCGTACTTCGAGGCTCATGACGCGCTCCAGTGGACGAAACGGCGCCCGACGGCGGCCAGTACGAGATCCGCCGCCACGCCCAGCAGCCCGAGCACGAGCAGCCCCGCGAACATCCGGTCCACCCGCAGGAACTGGCCGTCCACCTGGAGCCGGTACGCCAGCCCGCTGTCGGCGCCGCCCAGTTCGGCGGCGACCAGCGCCAGCAGCGCCACCGAGGCCCCGTAGCGCAGTGCCGCCAGCAGCGCGGGCGCGGCGGCCGGCAGCAGCACCTCGGTGAACCGCCGGTGCAGCGGAGCGCCCAGCGACCGGGCCGCCCTCAGGTGCGAGACCGGCACCCGCGAGACCCCGTCGTGCACGTACAGCCAGACCGCGAGGAGCACGGCGTACGCGATCAGCAGCCGCTTCGCGCTCTCGCCGATGCCGAACCAGGCCGTCGCCAGCGGCACCAGCGCGATGGCGGGGATGGGCCGCAGGAAGGAGACCACCGGGGTGACGGCGGCCGAGAGCCGCGGCAGGTAGCCGGTCGCGAACCCGAGGGCGCCGCCCACGACCGCCCCCAGCGCGAAGCCCTGCCCCGCGCGGGCCAGGCTCGCGCCGAGGTCGTCGGCCAGTACCCCGCTGCGGGCGCTGTCGGCCAGCGCGGCGAGGGTGTCGGCCGGCGTGGGCAGCAGCCCCGGGGCCACCGCGCCCGACCGGGCGAGCAGGGACCAGAGCCCGAGCACGGCGGCGGCCGCGCCGAGCGGCGGGCCGAACCGGCCGAGGGCCCGGCCCTTGGGGGAGGGGGTGGGGTGCACGCGAGCACTCCTCATCTGCTGTCCGGCCGTCGCCGGCCTGTCGTTCATAAGTGAGGTCAATAATTGACGACGCTTATGAACGGTGTGTTGCAGCAGTACGAAACCTCCCGGGGCCACCGGGCCGCCGGAAGCCGATGGGGTACGTTCACCAGCGTGTCCCGCCCCGAACCCACGCCCGAAGCCATCGAGGTCGGCCGCGCGATCCGCGAGTGCCGCACGGCCCGCCGGGTCTCCATGGCCGTACTGGCCGCCCGCTCGGGCCTCTCGCAGCCCTTCCTCAGCCAGCTCGAACGCGGACTGGCCACGCCCAGCCTCAGCTCGATCTACCGGATCGCCGAGGCCCTCGACGTGGCCCCGGGGACCTTCCTGCGGCCGCCGGGCAGGCCGGGCGTGGTCAGCCACGAGAGCGACCCTCAGGTGATCCGCGTCAGCGAGGCCGCGGGGCAGGTGGCCCGGGTGCTCATCCCGGGCGGGCGCAGCGCGCTGATGGAGGCCTACGAGCACCACTTCGAGCCCGGCCAGGGCGAGCGCGGCTGGTTCGAACACCCGGGCGAGGACTTCCTCTACGTACTCGAAGGGGAGGTCGTCCTCGAAGTCCGGGGCGAGGAACCCCTGTTGCTGACGGCCGGCCAGAGCGCCCACCACCGGGGCGACCTGCCCCACCGCTGCGTACTGCCCGGCGGGGGCACGGCGGCCGCCCGTACCCTGCTCGTCATCGCGAACCCTTGACCCCGTCGGCCTACAGGGGCGCGGCGTAGCAGCGTACGCCGACCACCCGGCCGGGGCCCCACCGCTGCTCGACGGTCGCCAGCAGGCTCCAGCCGAGCCGCTCGTACAGCGCGGCGGCCGCGGTGTCGGAGGCCACCACGTCGAGCACGGGGTGCAGCCCGAGCTCCCGCGCCTCGCGCACGGCCCGCGCCATCAGCAGGGCGCCGATCCCGTGCCCGCGCGCGCCGGGCGCGACGAACAGCCGGCTGACGACGGCCACGCCCTCCACGGGCACCCCCGTGCGCCGGCCCCACAGCTCCGGCGCCGAGTCGCCCGGCCCGCTGCGGCACAGGCCGATGTGGCCGGCCACGCGGCCGTCCCGCTCCGCGACCCAGCTGCCGAGCAGCGCGGACGGCGACAGCCACTCCCGGGGGTGCTCGGGCCAGTCCACCGGGTAGCCGTCGTCGTGGTGGACCTCGGCGAGTGCGCGCACGCACGCGCCGAGGTCCTCGGGTTCGCGCCGCCGGACGTCCATCCGGTCATGCAACCACAGCGGGAGCCGCCTCAGGACAGCCGGGTGACCCTGGCTCCGAACGAGGGCTCGGCCAGGTCCGATCCCACCGCGACCGGTACGCCCCTCGCGCCCTCCCCCTCGCCGACGGTGAGCACGCCGACCTCGGTCCCCGCCTTCGCCTCGTGCGGCACCGGCTTGGCGCCCGCGCCGAGGGAGATGCGCAGCTGCTGGCCCGGTACCCCGATCACGGTGAGGTCCTTCACGGCCACGAGCGGGGTCGAGCCGCCGAGCCCGTCGGACACGTGGCCCACCAGCTGCCCCTTGCGGATGACGGTGGCCGGGCCGAGCGCCGTGCGGACCGCCTCGATGACCTTGCGGCTGTTCTCCTTCACCAGCTCCAGGCTCCTGCCGCCGTTGGGGTCCGGGCCGTCCACGTGCTGGTCCATCATCGTGCCGAGGATCAGCGGGGTTTCGCCCCCGACCGTCTTGTACGCGGCCCACACCAGGGTGCCGCCCGCGGGGGTGCTCGACCCGGTCTTGATTCCCCTGATGCTCAGGCCGGGGGCGAGGAGCAGGCTGCCGTTGTTGTTGATGAGCGGCTCGGGCAGCCCCTCGACGGGGGCGCTGGGCATCGCCACGACCGTGCGGAACGCCTCGTCCTTCATGACCGCCTCGGCCAGCTTCAGCTGGTCGGCGGCGGTGCTGACCGTGCCGGCGTCCAGACCGCTGGGATCCGTGTACGTGGTGTCCTTCATGCCGAGTTCCCTCGCCGCGGCGTTCATCTTCGCGACGAAGGCGGCCTCGTCGCCGCCGGTGTCCCAACGGGCGAGGAGGCGGGCGATGTTGTTGCCGGACGGGATCATCAGCATCTTGATCATGTCCAGCTGGCCGAACTTCTGCCCGGCCGTGAGCCCCACGATCCGGGACTCGCTCTCGGAGTTGCCCTCGGCGACCGCCTTGGCGTCGACCTCGATCTTGGGACCCGGATCGTTCTTGCGCAGCGGATGGCCCTTGAGGACCACGTAGGCCGTCATCACCTTGGCCACGCTGGCGGTCGGCATCGGCTTCTGCTCGCCGAACGTGCCGACGTCGCCGGAACCGGAGACGCGCACGGCCGCCTGGCCCTTGGCGGGCCAGGGGACGGAGGTCGACCCGTCGAGGGTGAAGGAGGCCTGCGCGGCGACGAGCTGGGGGGCGGGCAGCGGACGCAGCATCTGCGCGCCCGCGACGGCGGCGCCGAGCAGCAGCACGATCGGCGTCCACACCTTGACGCGGCGCGTGAGGGTGCGGCGCGGGGTCTCCGGCGGGGGAGCGGTGTTGGTCAGCTCGGCCAGCAGGTCGAGCGGCGGCAGCGGGGCTTCGCGGGTGGGTTCCAGGACGACCGGCGGTGCAGGCGCAGGAGCCGGCTTCGGCTTCGGCGGCTCGGGTGCGTCGGGGTCCTTGAGCGCGACGAACTCGCTGGTCCGCTCGGGGTCGTGCGGTCGCGCTGCCGCGCTCTTGGGTGCGGGCCGGGCGGACGCGCCCTTCGGATCCGGGTCCGCCGGGGCGGCTGCGGCCCTGGCCGGGGCGCGGTCCGGTGGCCCACCGGCCGCCGGTCCGCCCTCGGGCGCGGGTATGCCGGCCCGCTGCCGCGCGGGCGTGCGCGGATCCGGGGTCCCCTCGCCCTTCGCCCAGGACGGGCGGGGACGTTCCTTCGCGTCGTCGTCCGCGCCGGCGGTGGTGGCGGGGGCTTCGCCCGGCCGGTCGTCGTTCCGCGCCCATGAGGGGCGGGGGCGCGCGTCGGCGTCCTTGTCCGGGGCGGCTCCGCCTGCCCGGCCCCGCACGGAGGCGCCGTCCTCCTCCGGCCGCTCCTTGCCGGGGCGGGCCGGAGCGCCGACCGCGCCCGCCGGCTCTCCGTCGGCACCCGCCCGGGCGGACTCGCCCCGCTCGGGGGCGGGTTCCGCCGGCGGCTCGGTGCCGTCCGACGTCTTGCGCGCGGCGGAGACCCGGGCCTCCGGCTGGTCACCCGGCCCGCTCCCGCTTCGGCGCCCGGTGTCCGGGGCGGTCCCGTCGCGCCCGGCCGGCGCAGTGGCGGCCGTCCCGTGCCCGGCGTCCGGTTCGTCGGCGCCGCTCCGGTCCCGCCCGGCGCGGGGCCGGGCGCTCGCCTGCTCGGGTCCGCCGTCAGCCTCACCCTCGGAGGGGCCGCCGTCCTTCTGCTCGGGCCCGGCGCCGGCCGGCCCCGGCCCGGTGCCGGGTTCGGCCGCCTCGCCACCGGTGCGGGCGCCGGTGGCCTCACCGTCGGCGGAGGTGCCGTCCTTCAGGGCGTCCTTCAGGGCCGGGGTGGCCGTCTCCTCCCGGGGGCGGGTGCCGGTCGCCGGCCCGGTGCCGGATCCGGCGGATTCACGCCCGGCGCGGGCGGTCGCCCGGCCCGCAGGGTCGTCGTCCTCCGGCTCGGAGCCGGACGCCTCCGGCCGGGCAGGGGTGTCGGATGCCGATTCGGGGCCGGATCCGGCCGGCTCCCGCCCGACGGGGGCGTCGTCTTCCGGCCCGGGACCGGTGTCCGTCGACTTCGCCGCGGGACCGGTGTCGGTCGCCTTCCCGCCGGCACGGGTCCCGGCGGCCGTCCCGTCGGCGGGGACGCCGTCCTCCGGGGCCGGCTCGGCCGTCCCCCGCCCGGCGTCGGCCGGCCCCGGCCCGGTGCCGGATCCGGCCGCTTGACGCCCGGCCAGGGCCTCGGCGGGTACGGGCCGCCCGCGCCCGGCCGGGGCATCGGTCGACTCGGGGTCCGGTGCGCCCGTTCCACGCCCGGCCGGGGCGCCGGTGCGGGCACCGTCCCCCGGCTCACTGTCCTCCGGGTCCCGCCCGGCCAGGGCACCGTCCGCCACCGATTCCGCCTTCATCCACGCCCCACTTCGCTGTTCACACCCGGCTGCGCCGGTTCTCGCCGTCACGTCGGCGCGGCCGTCACCGGCCCGCCGATCACCTAGATGCCCGAGCCGGCCTCCGCGTTCCCGCTTCGGCGGGCTGTGACGGTTCGGTCATACTCCGCCGGTTTGACGAGCCCTCACCAAGTCTGCACTATTCCACTAACGTGTTAGTGGAATGAGGTGGATGGTGGAGTTCCGAGTAGACCGGCGCAGCGGCGTCGCCACCTATCTGCAGCTCGTCACGCAGGTCAAACAGGCCCTGCGGCTGGGCGTGCTGGAGCCGGGCGACCGGCTGCCGACGGCCCGGGAGGTGGTGGCGGCCACCGCCATCAACCCCAACACCGTCCTCAAGGCGTACCGGGAGCTCGAACGCGAAGGGCTCGTCGAACCGCGCCCCGGCGCGGGGACGTTCGTCCGCCGCTCCCTCTCGCACCCCGGCGCGGCCCCCGATTCGCCGCTGCGCCTGGCCCTGGCCGCCTGGATGGCGCAGGCCCGCGAGGCGGGGCTGGACCGCGAGGACATCACGGCGCTCATCGCGGCCGCCGTGGACGAAAGCTTCAACCCCTCCGGGCCCGGACGGCCCGGACAGTCGAGAGAGGAAACGGCGTGAGCGATCCGACCCACGCGCCGGCACTACGGGCCACCCGGCTCGGGCGGGAGTTCGGCGGCCACCGGGCCCTGCACGCGTGCGACGTCGAGCTGCCCGCGGGCCGCGTCACGGCCCTCGTCGGCCCCAACGGCGCGGGCAAGAGCACCCTGCTCCAGCTCGCGGCCGGCCTGCTGCGCCCGACCGGCGGGGAGATACGCGTCTTCGGCGAGGCCCCCGGCACCCCCGGCGCCCGTCGGCGCACCGCCTTCCTCGCGCAGGAGAAGCCGCTGCACCCGGGCTTCACCGTCGCCGACACCCTGCGCATGGGCCGCGCGCTCAACCGCGGCCACTGGGACCAGGACGCCGCCGAGCAGCTGCTCACCGGCTCCGGCATCCGCCGCGGGGTCCGGGTCGGGTCGCTGTCCGGCGGCAACCGGACCCGGGTCGCGCTGGCCCTCGTACTCGGCAAGCGCGCCGACCTGCTGCTCCTGGACGAGCCGCTGGCCGACCTCGACCCGGTCGCCCGGCACGACGTGATGGCCCTGCTCATGACCGAGGCCGCCGAGCGCGGCACCGGCATCGTGATGTCCTCGCACGTCCTGGCCGAACTGGAGGACGTCTGCGACCACGTGGTGCTCCTCAAGGACGGGACCGCCCGGCTCTGCGGCGACGTCCAGGAGCTCTGCGAGGCGCACACCTGGATCACCGGCAGGGCCGACCAGGCGGAGTCCGACGGACTGCCCCGTTCCGTCGACCGCGGCAGCGTCGTGCACTCCGCCGTCGGCGGCCGCCAGGTCACCGCCCTCGTCCGTACGCCGCCGCCGGACGGCGACGGCCGCTGGATCACCGAGACCCCCTCCCTGGAAACCCTGTTGCTGGCACACCTGCGCGCCCCCCGCCCCGCCGCCGAGAAGGAGGCCGCCGCATGAAGGGCGTCCTGTGGCTGGCCTGGCGCCAGCAGCGCCTGATGATCCTGTCCGCGCTCGCCCTGCTGGCGCTCTGCACGGCGTACGTGGCCTACCGGCGCTCCGAGATGGCGGAGCTGATCGACGCCACCGGCTGGGTGCCCTGCCCGGGCTGGAACGGAGGCTGTGAGAGCCCCGCCACCTTCCAGATCATGGAGGGCAACTCCGCCGGCATCCGCACGCTCGGCGCCCTCGGCATCGCGGTACCGGCCCTGATCGGCGTGTTCTGGGGCGCCCCGCTCATCGGCCGGGAGCTGGAGACGGGCACGTTCAAGCTGGCCCTCACCCAGGGCGTGGGCCCGCGCCGCTGGTTCGCGGCCCGGTTCGGCCTCGCGGCGCTGGTCGCCGCCCTCGTGGCGGCCGTCGTCGGAGGGCTCGTCGCCTGGTGGTGGCTGCCCATCGCCAACACCCTCGACGGGCCCTACTGGCACGACGCCCCGGTCTACAACGCGACCGGCCCGGCCCCGGTGGCCTGCGCCCTGTTCGGCCTCGCCGCCGGCACCCTCGCGGGCCTGCTGGTGCGCCGCGTGCTGCCCGCCATGGGCGCGGCCCTGGCCGCGATCGGCACCGCGATGGTGTTCGTGACGTACTTCCGCACCTCCTGGATCGCCCCCGAGACCCGGGTCACCCCCGGCGACACCCCGAAGCGGCCCGTCGGCAGCGCCTGGTCCACCGGGCAGTTCGGCTACGTCACGCCCGACGGCCGCGAGTACTCCATCGAGAAGGTCTGCCAGACCTCCGGCGACGAGATGCGGGCGTGCATGGCCGAGCACGGCTTCACCGGCCGCTACCACAAGGTCTATCCCAGCGGCGACTTCTGGACCTTCCAGTGGATCGACACCGCCCTCTACCTCGGGGCCGCGGCCGCGCTCGTGGGCCTGACCCTCCTCGTCCTGCGCCGCCGCTCGGCCTGACCGCCGCGCCCGCCCGATCCGTCCGCACCCCAGGGGGACCCCTCATGGCCACCAAGAAGAACCTCACCGCCAACCGCGCCGGCCTCGGCCACAAGGTCCGCTACGCGCTGGGCAACCCGACCCGCATCGCCCCGTACGTACGCCGTGCCGCCCGCGACCGGTGGCTGCGCCTCAAGCACCCGGACCACGTGGGCTACTACCGGGCCGTCATGGCCTCCGACACCGGCCGCAACCCGGAGGCCGCCGTCGGCAGCCAGACCCACGAGCGCTGGCTGGCCCTCGGCAGGATGCAGTTCGACTACCTCGTGGCGCACGGCCTCACCCCGCGCCACCGCATGCTCGACATCGGATGCGGCAACCTGCGCGCGGGCTGGCGCTTCATCGAGCACCTGGACACGGGCCACTACTACGGCATCGACATCTCGCCCGACATCCTCATGGCGGCCAAGGGGACGCTGACCGGGCGGGGACTCCAGGACAAGCTCCCGCACCTGACCATCACCCAGGACCTGACGCTGGACTTCCTGCCCGACCGCCACTTCGACGTGGTGCACGCGCACAGCGTGTTCTCCCACTCGCCGATCGGGATCATCGACGAGTGCCTCGCGCACGTGGAGCGCGTCCTCGCGCCCGGCGGCTGGTTCGACTTCACCTTCGACCGTACCGAGGGCGCCGAACACCAGGTCCTGCGCGAGGACTTCTACTACCGCACCCAGACCCTCGTGGACCTCGCGGCCGGGCACGGGCTGAAGGCCCGCTTCATGGAGGACTGGGAGGAGCTCGGCCACGGCCAGTCCAAGATCCGCGTCACCGCCGCCTGACGGCGGCCCGGCCCGGGCGGCGCAGCCGGTGTGACGGCCACCCGCCCGGGCCCCTTCATGCTCAAATGTGCTTGGTACCGGACTACTTCGAACAGGTTCCTTCAAATGGGCCACCCGAGTCCGCTATCTTGCCGGGTGCATGCCAAGGCGGTGTGTCCGCGATCCGGACCGCACGAGGAGCTGCCCGATGAGTCCGACGAGACTGTCCCTGAGGCGCGACCGGCACGACCCCCCACCCGAGCACCGCCGCCGGGACCGCCCCGGCCGCCACCGGACCCGCCTCGCGGCCCTGCTCGCCGCCGCGCTCGCGGCCGCGGGCCTCGCCGCGGCAGGGCCCGCCACCGCCCGCGCGGCGGCCGCCGCGCCGGCCGCCACGGCGGGGACCGTCACCGGCCTGACCCAGTCGGGCGGCACCTTCACCGTGAGCACCTCCAGCGGGGCCAAGGCCCGCGTGGTCGTCGCCCGCGCCGACATCTTCCGCCTCTGGCTCGCCCCCGACGGGGCCTTCACCAACGACCCGGCCGGCTCCGACCTGGCCCCCACCACCGACTTCGGCCCGGTGAGCGCGAGTTACACCGACGCCGGCACCCACTTCCGGATCACCACCGGGGCCCTGTCCATCCGGGTCAACAAATCGCCCCTGCAGTTCTCCGTCTACCGCGCCGACGACACCACCCCCGTCTGGCAGGAGACCCAGCCCACCAGCTGGGGCGGCGGCAAGACCACCCAGTACCTGGCGCGCGGCGCCGACGAGCAGTTCTACGGCACCGGCCTGCGCCTCGGCGAGTGGGCGCTGCGCGGCAAGACGGTGCCCGTGGCCGTCGACAACGAGTGGCGCGAGAACGACAACGCCAGCCCCGCCCCCTTCTACATGTCCACCAACGACTACGGCGTCATGCGCAACACCTGGGCCCCGGGCTCGTACGCCTTCAACGCGCCCACCGCCCTCACCCACGACGAGACCCGCTTCGACGCCTGGTACTTCACGGGCGACTCCCTCAAGTCCGTCCTCGACGCCTACACGGACGTCAGCGGCAAACCCTTCATGGCGCCGATCTGGGGCTTCGAACTCGGCAACGCCGACTGCTTCAACGCCTCCAACCCCGACTACCAGGGCGACCACGGCCGGCCGCGCCACCAGACCACCCCCGACGTGGCCGGCTACGCCGCCGACGCCCGCGCCGCCGACATGCCCTCGGGCTGGTTCCTGCCCAACGACGGCTACGGCTGCGGCTACACCGCACCCCTGAAGTCCACCGTCGACGCCCTGAAGGCGAAGGGGTTCCAGACCGGCCTGTGGACCTCCACCGGACTGGGCTCCATCGCCGACGAGGTGGGCAACGCGGGCAGCCGGGGCGTCAAGACCGACGTGGCCTGGATCGGCGGCGGCTACAAGAGCGCCTTCCAGGGCGTCCAGCAGGCCGTGGACGGCATCGAGAAGAACTCCGACGCCCGCCGCTACGTGTGGACCGTCGA
The DNA here is from genome assembly GCF_055602105.1 of Streptomyces sp. NPDC037421. Taxonomy (NCBI): domain Bacteria; kingdom Bacillati; phylum Actinomycetota; class Actinomycetes; order Kitasatosporales; family Streptomycetaceae; genus Streptomyces; species Streptomyces sp. NPDC037421. The sequence goes on along the minus strand of NZ_JBVJWV010000038.1, from coordinate 12,060 downwards.
CGGCTGGGCCGGCACCCAGCGCAACGCCGTCGTCTGGACCGGCGACACCCACGGCACCTGGGACGACATGCGCTGGCACGTCCCCGCCATCGTCGGCGCGGGCCTGTCCGGCCTCAACTACGCCTCCGGCGACGTCGACGGCATCTTCGGCGGCAGCCCCAAGACGTACGCCCGCGACCTCCAGTGGAAGGCCTTCACGCCCGCCTTCATGACGATGTCCGGATGGGGCGCCGTCAACCCGTCGGCCGGCTACCAGGACAAGCAGCCCTGGCGCTTCGCCGAGCCGTACCTCTCCGTCAACCGCAAGTACCTCCAGCTGAAGATGCGGCTGATGCCCTACCTGTACACGATGAGCCGCACCGCCCACGAGACCGGAGTCCCCAGCACCCGCGCGATGGTCCTGGAGTACCCCGACGACCCGGTCGCCCGGGGGAACCTCACCAGCGGCCAGTTCATGGCCGGGGACTCCTTCCTCGTCGCACCGGTCGTCTCCGACACCTCCGTCCGCGACGGCATCTACCTGCCCGCCGGGACCTGGACGGACTACTGGACCGGGAAGACGTACGCGGGCCCCGGCTGGCTGAACGGCTACCGGGCGCCCCTCGACACCCTGCCGCTGTTCGTCAAGGGCGGGGCGATCGTGCCGATGTGGCCGCAGATGAACTACTCCGGCGAGAAGCCCGTCGACACCCTCACCTACGACATCCACCCGCGCGGCGCCTCCACCTTCAGCCTGTACGAGGACGACGGCCGCACCCGCGCCTACGCCTCCGGTGCCTTCGCCCGCCAGCGCGTGGACGTCAGCGCCCCGGCGGCCGGCTCCGGCACGGTCACCGTCTCCGTCGGCGCCCCCACGGGCGGTTACGCCGGCCAGCGGGCCGCGCGCGGCTACGAGTTCACCCTCCACGTGGCCTCCGCCCCCACCGCCCTCACGGCGGACGGCGCCGCGCTGCCCCGCCTCGCCGACAAGGCCGCCTACGACGCGGCCGCCACCGGATGGTTCTTCGATCCGGCCGACCGCACGGGCGTGCTGTGGGTCAAGACCGGTACGAAGGCGGGTGCGTTCAGCGTCACCGCCACCGGAACCTCGGTCCCGGCCGCCGACCCGATCCCGGTCACCTCGTCGCCCGTCCCCCAGTCGGCCTGGACCCTGGTCTCCGCCGACAGCCAGGAGACCGCCGCCGAGAACGGGGCCGCGGTCAACGCCTTCGACGGCAACCCCGCCACCCTGTGGCACACCGCCTGGTCCTCCGGAAAGGCGGCGGCCCTCCCGCACGAGATCCGGATCGACCTCGGCGCCCGCTACAGCGTCGACGGCCTCGGCTACCTGCCGCGCCAGGACGGCGGGGCCAACGGCCGGATCGGCGGCTACGAGGTCTACGTGTCCGACACCACCACCGACTGGGGCACCCCCGCCGCCACCGGCACCTTCGCCGACACCCCGGCGGCCAAGTCCGTCACCCTCGCCCCCCGGACCGGCCGCTACCTGAGGCTGCGGGCCCTGACCGAGGCGGGCGGGCGCGGCCCCTGGACCAGCGCCGCCGAGCTCACCCTCACCGGCCGCCCGGCACCGCTCCCGCCCGACGTCACCCTCGTCAACGCGGCCTCCGCGCGCTGCCTGGACCTCCCGCACAGCGACACCACCCCGGGCACCGCACCCACCCTCTACACCTGCCACGGCGGCCCGAACCAGCGCTGGACCCTCCAGGGCGACGGCCGTCTCACCGGCCTGGGCGGGGTCTGCCTCGACGCCGCGGACCCGGCGAAGGTCACGGTGCGGGCCTGCGCGGCCGGCCCCGCCCAGACCTGGCAGCCCGGCCCGGACGGCAGCCTGCGCAGCGCCGGCCAGTGCCTCACCCCGGCGGGCTCCGGCACCGCCAACGGCACCGGACTCACCCGGGCCCCCTGCACCGGTGCCGCCGCCCAGCGCTGGACCTTCACCCCCTGACCGCGGGTCCGGCCCGGCCCCCCACGCCGGGCCGGGCCCGCCCGCCTACGCCGCCTCCGCCGCCCGCACCCGTTCCCGCTCCCGGCCCGGCAGCAGCCAGGCCGCGGCCAGGCCGAGGGCGGCCAGTGCCGCCAGTGCCGTCAGCGGCCCGCCCGCCGTACCGGCCCCGGCGGCACCGGCCCCGGCGCCCGCCGCGACGGCGATCCCCAGGCTCGGGCCGACGTTCATCGCGGTCTGCTTGAGCCCGCCGACCACCCCCGCGTACCCGGCCGGGGCGTCACCGACCACGGTCCCGGTGGCGGTGACCATCACCGCCGCGAACCCGGCCCCCAGTACCCCGAAGGCCGCCCCGCCGCCCGCGCCGAGCCCGGCGATCCCCAGCACCACCAGCGCCGTCCCCGCGAGCGCCGTCCGCCGGGGCCCGTACCGGCGCAGCGCGGCCCCCGCGACCGGCGCCCCGGCCACCATCAGCGCGGTCAGCGGCAGCACCCGGATCCCGGTGTCGAGCGGGCTGAGGCCCCGTACGTCCTGGAGCAGGAACGTGGCCGTGAACAGCGCCCCGAACATTCCGGCCGACACCGCCAGCAGCAGTGCCACCGCCGCCGCCACGGGCCGCGACCGCGCCACCGCGGCCGGCACCAGCGGCAGCCGCGCGCGCCGCTCGCCCCGTACGAACAGCGCCCCGAGCCCGGCGGCCGCCGCGAACCCGAGCAGCGTCGGCGCGGCCGTCCACCCGTACCGCGGTACGCCGGCCAGCGCGTGCACCGCCGCCGCCAGGGCGGCCGCGAGCAGTACGGGACCGGCCGGCCCCAGCCGCCCCGGCTCCCGCGGCTCCGGCGCGGGCACCCGTACGGCGAGTGCGAGGGCGGCGATCAGCAGCGCGGCCGGCACGTTGAGCAGGAACACCGCCCGCCAGTCCAGCAGCGCGACCAGCACCCCGCCCAGCAGGGGCCCCGCCGCCGCGGCCGCCCCGATCGCTCCGGTCCGCGCCGCCACCGCCCGGCCCAGGCGCTCCGGCGGGTACGCCAGCCGCAGCAGGGCCAGCGTCGCGGGCTGCAACAGCGCCCCGAACAGCCCCTGCACGGCGCGCAGCGCGATCACCCAGCCGACCCCGGGGGCCAGGGCGATCCCCGCCGACGCGGCGGCGAAGCCGAGCACGCCCGTGAGCAGCATCCGGGTGTGCCCGTAGCGGTCCCCGAGGCGCCCGGCGACGACCAGGAACGCGGCGACGGCGAGCAGGTAGGCGGTGCTCGTCCACTGCACCTCGGCCACCCCGGCCCCCAGATCGCGGCGCAGGGCCGGCTGCACCACGACGAGCACCGTGCCGTCGAGCGCGACGAGCATCGCCCCGGCCGCGCTGGCCACCAGCGTGAGTCGCTCCCTCACGCGGGCTCCGCCCCCAGGTGCGCGTCCACGACGGCGTCCACCAGGGCGTCCAGGCGCGGGCCGCCCCCGCCCGCTCCCTCCGCGCCGGTCCCGAGGACCAGCGGCAGGCTTCCGTAGCCCCACAGCTGCGCCACCCCGTGCAGCCCCGCCCACAGCGCGGCCGCCGTCACCTCGGGCTCCGCCGCCCCGCAGGCGCCGACCAGCCCGGTCAGCAGCGCGAACAGCGGGAGGGTCTGCTCCCGCAGCCGCGGGCCGCCGGAGGGCTCCTGGCCGGTGCTGTCCAGCAGGTCGTGCCGGAACATCAGCTCGAACATGCCGGGCTGCTCCAGCGCGTAGCCCACGTACGCCCGTCCGAGCGCCCGCACGTGCTCGCGGGGCGCGGGCTGCCCGGCGCCGGCCGCGAGGAAGCGGGTGCCGAGGTCGCCGAAGCCGCGCCGGGCGATGGCCGACAGCAGTGACTGGTGGGTGGGGAAGTAGCGCCGGGGCGCGCCGTGGGAGACCCCGGCACGGCGGGCGATCTCCCGCAGGCCGAGGGAGCCGGTCCCCTCGGTCGTGACCAGTTCCACCCCGACGTCGATCAGCCGCTCGCGCAGCGGTGCATCCGATTCCATGGACAGTGTCTACCATGCGACGTAGACACTGTCTACTCGCGGGTTTCCTCCCCGGCCTGCGGGTAGGCGCCACCCACGAGTCCGACACGAGGAGGCTGCCATGGGAACCGGAATGTGGGGCTACGGACACGACGCCGGCTACGCACCCGGCACGGACCTCGTCGGCTACAAGGTCGAGGCGGCCGACGGATCGATCGGCAAGGTCGACCGGCACACGGACGACGTGAGCCGCTCCTACCTCGTCGTCGACACCGGCCCCTGGATCTTCGGCCGCAAGGTCGTCATCCCGGCCGGCGTGGTCTCACGCGTCGACACCGAGTCCGCGACCGTGCACCTCGGATGCACCCGCGACCAGGTCAAGGACTCGCCCGACTACGAGAAGGACGGCCGGCACGAGGACGAGCCCGCCTTCGTCAGCCTGATCGAGACGTACTACTCCAACCCGCACATGTGACACGGCGGAGCGGGCGAAAGCCCCTGGCGGCGGCTCCGGCCCATGAGTGATCATCTTCGGATGACGACAGAGACGATCACCGCATCCGCATCGGGAACCTGGACCCTGGGAGACCTGGAGGTCAACCGGATCGGCTTCGGCGCCATGCGCCTGCCGCAGAACGGCGCGGCGCTCGAGGCCGGCGCCGCGTCCGGCGACCGGGACCGGGCGATCGCCGTCCTGCGCCGCGCCGTGGAACTCGGCGTGAACCACATCGACACCGCCGCCTACTACTTCTCCCCGCTCCGTTCCGCCAACGAGCTGATCAACAGCGCCTTCGGCGGCCGCTACCCCGACGGCCTCGTCATCGCCACCAAGGTCGGCCCCGCACGGGACGCCTCGGGGGAGTGGGCCGAGTACGCCGGGCCGGGGCAGCTGCGCGGCCAGGTCGAGGAGAACCTGCGCCAGCTCGGCCGCGACCACCTGGACCTCGTCAACCTCCGCATCCTCGGCACCCACTCGCTCGCCGAGCGCTTCGGCGTCCTCGCCGAGCTGCGCGAGGCCGGGCTCATCCGCCATCTCGGCGTCTCCAACGTCACCCCCGAACAGCTCGCCGAGGCGCAGACCATCGCGCCGGTCGTCTGCGTGCAGAACATGTACGGCATCGGGGTGCGGCCCGAGTACGACGCGTTCGTCCGCTCCTGCGGGGAGCAGGGCATCGCCTTCGTGCCCTTCTTCGCGATCGCCGCCGCCGGCCGCGAAGGCGGCGCGGCCGGCTCCGAGAGCGAGGAGCTGCTCACGGTCGCCCGGGCCCACGGAGCCAGCCCCGCGCAGGTGCGCCTCGCCTGGACCCTCCGGCGCGGACCCCACGTCCTGGCCATCCCCGGCACCGGCAACCCGGACCACCTCGCCGACAACGTCGCCGCCGGCGCCCTGCGCCTCACCGAGGAGGACCTGGCCCTCCTCGAAGGCCTCCACCACGCCGCCGGGTAGCACGGCGGGCCGGGCCGCCGGGAGCGTCCCGCCGGCCCGCCCGCGTCCGGCACAATCGGCGGATGAGCGAACAGCCCCCCGCCGGCTCCGGCGGCCCGCACGACCACGACCCCTACCTGTGGCTGGAGGACGTGGAAGGAGAGGCCGCGCTCTCCTGGGTCCGTGAGCGCAACGCCGAGACCGTCGCCGCGCTGACCACGGACCCCGGCTTCAAGGTGCTGGAGCGCGAGGTGCGCGAGGTCCTCGACGACGACGGGCGCATCCCGTACGTGGTCCGGCGCGGCCGCCACCTCTACAACTTCTGGCAGGACGCCGACAGGCTGCGCGGCGTCTGGCGGCGCACCACCCTGGAGGAGTACCGCACCGAGCACCCCGCCTGGGAGACCCTCCTCGACCTCGACGCCCTCGCCGCCGCCGAGGACGAGAAATGGGCCTGGGCCGGCAGCGCCGTCCTCGGCCCCGAGAACCGCCACGCCCTGGTCATGCTCTCCCGCGACGGCGCCGACGCCTGCGTGGTGCGCGAGTTCGACCTGCACACGCTGGAGTTCGTCGAGGGCGGCTTCGCCGTCGAGGAGGCCAAGACCCGGGTCGACTGGATCGACGCCGACCACCTCTGGATCGGCACCGACTTCGGCCCCGGCTCCATGTCCCCCTCCGGCTACCCCCTCCAGGTCCGCCGCTGGCGCCGCGGCACCCCCCTCGCCGAAGCCGAACGGGTCTACGAAGCCCGGCCGGAGGACCTGTCCGCCACCGGCTGGCACGACGACACGCCCGGCTTCGAACGGGACTTCGTGTCCCGGCAGATCGACTTCTGGAACGGCGAGCTGTTCCTGCTGCCCGAGGACCCCGCCGCGGCACCCGAGAAGATCGAGGTACCGGACGACGCCGGCGCCGGGATCCACCGCCGGTGGCTGATCGTCCAGCCGCGCACCCCCTGGCTCGGCCACCCCGCCGGCAGCCTGCTCGCCTTCGGCTTCGAGGACTTCCGGGCGGGCGGCCGGGAGGCGGAGGTCCTGTTCACCCCCGACGAGCGCACCGCCCTCGCCGGCTACAGCTGGACCCGCAACCACCTCCTGCTGCGCACCCGCGCCGACGTCTCCTCCCGTCTGGAACTGCTCACCCCCGGCCCCGACGGCTGGACCCGCGCCCCCCTGGACGGCGTACCGCCGCTGTCCACGGCCTCGGTGGTGTGCACCGACCCGGACGAGAGCGACGAGTACTTCCTCGACGTCACCGGCTTCCTCCAGCCCTCCACCCTGTTCCGGGGAGAGGCCGGGACCGCCGGCGGCGAGGCCCTCAAGCAGGCCCCCGCCCTCTTCGACACCGCCGGGCTCCGCGTGAGCCAGTACTTCGCCACATCCGCCGACGGCACCCGCGTCCCGTACTTCGTGGTCGGCCCCGAGGACCGGCCCGGGCCCGGCCCCACCCTGCTCTACGGCTACGGCGGCTTCGAGATCTCCATGGTCCCGTCCTACAGCGCCGTCAACGGCCGGACCTGGCTCGCGCGCGGCGGCACGTACGTCCTCGCCGGCATCCGGGGCGGCTGCGAGTACGGGCCCGCCTGGCACCAGGCCGCCCTCGGCGCCAACCGGGTCCGGGCCTTCGAGGACTTCGCCGCCGTCGCCCGCGACCTCACCGCGCGCGGCATCACCACCCCCGCCCAGCTCGGCATCGAGGGCGGCAGCAACGGCGGCCTCCTGATGGGCGCGATGCTCACCCGCGAACCCGGGCTGTTCGGAGCCGTCGTCTCGCACGTACCGCTGCTGGACATGCTCCGCTTCCACAAGCTCCTCGCCGGGGCCAGCTGGACCGCCGAGTACGGCAACCCCGACGACCCCGCCGACCGGCCCCACCTCGAACGGATCTCCCCGTACCACCGGATGACCGCCGACGGCCCCGCGTACCCGCCCCTGCTGCTGCTCACCTCCACCCGGGACGACCGCGTCCACCCCGGCCACGCCCGCAAGGCGGCCGCCCGGCTGCGCGAACTGGGCCATCCCGTCCTCTTCCACGAGCACATCGGCGGCGGCCACTCCGGTGCCACCGACCACCAGCAGACGGCCTTCAACGAGGCCCTCGTCGCCACCTTCCTGTGGGAGCGGCTCACCCCCGCGAGGTGACCGTCCGGCGCGCTCCACCGGCCCCGCCGCGCCGGGGCTGGTGGAATGGACCGACCGGCGGCCCGCAGGGGGCCGCCCGCCGGTCGGAGGAGACGTGTCGGACCTCGACGGCCACGCACCGGATCCGGACGGGGCGCTGGAGGCCATCGGCACGACCGACGACGAGCGCACCACCTGCCGGGAACTGGCCGCCTTCCTCTTCCGCACCCTGTGCGACGCGGCGGCCGTCGACCTGACCTCCGGCGGCCGCACCGAGCGGGTGGCCACCGCCGGAGCCACCGGGCTGCTGCGCGCCCCGGGACCGGCCGTACGGCCCGCCGTCGTCGCCCTCGACGGGGGCCATCCGCTGCGCAGCTGGACCCTGCGCCCGGGCGGCCCCCCGGTGCACGGCCTGTCCGTCGCGCTGGCCCGGCACGGGACCTCGTACGGCACCCTCCTCGCGGTCCGCACCGGTGAGGCGTTCACCGACCGCGAGGCCGCCGCCCTGCACTTCGCCGCGCGCCTCGCCGCGCTGCACATCCGCCACGCCAGGCGGCTCGCCGCGACCGAGTCCGTCGCGCTCGACCTCCAGCGGGCCCTCGTCGCCGACCCCGGCCGGCCCCACCCGAACCTGCTGGTCGCGGGCCGCTACCTGCCGGTCGGGCCGAGCGCCCTGGTCGGCGGCGACTGGTTCGAGACGGTCCGGCTGCACTTCGGGCGCACCCTGCTGGTGGTGGGCGACGTCATGGGGCACGGCCTGGACGCCGCCGTGGACATGAACGCCTACCGCTCCACCCTGCGCGAGGTCGCCTCCACCGAGCTCGCCCCGCACCGGGTGCTGCGCCAGCTCGACGCCCTCGTCGCCGAGGACGCCGCCCGGCGCGCCGCCACCTGCCTGCTCGTACGCGTCGACCCCGCGCGCGGCACCGCCCTGTACGCCAGCGCCGGGCACCTGCCGCCCGCCGTGTTCGCGGCGGACGGCACCGGCCGGCTGCTCGACGTACCGGTGGGGCCGCCGCTGGGCACGGGACTGGGCGGGTACGAGTCGGCGGCCCACCCCCTCGGGCCCGAGGACACCCTGGTCCTCTACACCGACGGGCTGGTCGAGCGGCGCGGCGAGGACATCGACCGCTCCCTCGCCCGGCTCACCGGCCTGCGGCTGCCGGCCTGCGGGACGGCCGAGGAGGCCGTGGACGCCGTGGTCGCGGGCCTCGACGCCCGCCACGCCGAGGACGACGTCGCCGTGCTCGCCGCCCGGATCCGCTCGCGGAGCGCGTCCGCGTGAGGGCTCAGCCGAGGGCGCGGGCGACGAGGAGGGCGACGTCGTCGTGCGTGTCGGGACGGCGCAGCGCCGACAGCAGCAGGTCGCAGGTCTCCTCGATGGGGCGGTGGGGGCCGGCGAGGAGGTCGGTCAGGGTCAGCAGGCGGGCGTCGATGTCCTGGTCGCGGGTCTCGACCAGCCCGTCGGTGTAGAGCACCAGCTCGTCGCCCTCGCCGAGGGTCAGGGCGGTGTTCTCGAAGGGGACGCCGCCGACGCCCAGCGGCACCGCCGTCGGCAGCCGCAGCAGCCGGGGAGGGCGGCCGCTGCGCAGGTGCACGGGCGGCAGGTGGCCCGCGGTGGAGATGTGGCACAGCCTGCTGTGGGGGTCGTAGACGGCGTAGACGCACGTGGCCATGGCCTCCCCGAGGTCGCCGGTCGCCGCGTCGAGGTGGGTGAGCACCGTGGCGGGGTCGAGGCCCAGGCGGCCCAGCGCGCGGGCGGTGGCGCGCAGCTGGCCCATGGTCGCCGCCGCGTTGATCCCGCTGCCCATCACGTCGCCGACGACCAGCGCGGTCCGGTCCCCGGTGAGCGGGATGACGTCGAACCAGTCGCCGCCGGTCTCGTCGGCCGCGCCGGCGGGCTGGTACCGGTAGGCGATGTCCAGGCCCGGGGCCGCCGGCGGGTGCTGGGGCAGCAGGTGGCGCTGGAGGGCGAGGGCGGCGTGGCGCTGGCGCTGGTACCAGCGGGCGTTGTCGATGGACACGGCCGCGTGGGCGGCGAGTTCGGAGGCGAGGAGCACGTCGTCGGGGCCGAACGGCACCGGGTTGCGGGCACGCTTGAGGTCGAGGGTGCCCAGGACCTGGCCGCGGGCGATCAGCGGCACCGCCAGGTACGAGTGCACCCCCGCCTCGCCCAGCAGCCGGGCGGCGGCCTCGTCGCGGGCGATGCGGGGCAGGTCCTCGGGCCGTACGTGCGGGACGAGTTCCGGCCGCGCGGTACGGGCGCAGCGTGCCACCAGGCGTTCGGGGCGGTACGACGCCACGTCGCCGACGGGGTCGGCCGCCTCTTCGGCGGGGGTGCGGTAGGCCGCTTTCACCGCGAGCGCGCGGAACCGTACGCCCCGTTCGTCGGCGGCCTCGCCCGGCCGGGGCCCCGTGAGCATGGTGTCGAGGACGTCCACGGCGGCGATGTCGGCGATCTCGGGGACGGCGACGTCGGCCAGCTCCCGGGCGGTGATGTCCAGGTCCAGGGTGGTGCCGATGCGCGCGGAGGCGTCGGCGATCAGGGCCAGGCGCCGGCGGGCGTGGGCGGCCGACACGGCCGCGCGGTGCTGTTCGGTCACGTCCACCACCGACACCGCGACGCCGATCACCCGGGCGGCCTGGTCCTCCAGCCGGTAGATCGACACCAGCCAGGCCCGCTCACCGGAGTCCTCGGAGATCTGGCCGGTGGTGAAGTGGTCCAGCAGGGGCGCGCCGGTCGCCATGACCTCCCGCATGCCGGCCTCGACCGCCGAGGCGTCCAGGAAGGGCAGGATGTCGGCGATCCGGTGCCCGATGTGCCGCTCGGACGGCACCCCGTTGATGCGTTCCAGGGCCGGGTTGACCAGGACGTACCGCAGATCGGTGTCGAGGACGGCCAGCCCGATGGGGGACTGGTCGACCATGCGCAGGGACAGGGCCAGATCCCGTTCGACGCGGCGCAGGGTGGCCTGCTCCGAGGCCAGGCCCAGTGCGTAGAGACGGCCGTTGGCGGCCTGGAGGCGCATGTTGCGGAACTCCACGAGGACGCTGCGGCCGTCCCGGTGGCGCACGGGGAAGGAGCCCGCCCACGCGCCCTGGCCCCACATCACCCGGGCGAACAGCTCCAGGACCTCCTCGCGGTCCCGCTCGTCCACCAGCAGCGTCGCCGCGTACTGCCCCAGGGCCTCCTCCGCCGGGTAGCCGAAGAGGGTCTCGGCCTGCGGGCTCCACAGGCTGATGCGGCCCTCGGCGTCCAGGACCACGGCGGCCACCCCGAGCACGTCGAGCAGGCCGCCCGCCGCCGGAGATCCCGCCCCGGGGCCGCCGGAGGGCGGTCCGGGCTGCGCATCGGCCATCACCTGCGCCTCCTCACCCGGGCGGACTCCCCACCATGCTGATGCCCCGCCGCAGCCCTGGCGACCCGGTCGCGGCCATCGGGTGGTGGTGTCCCCGCTCACGCGGGACGGCACCGCCGTCCGGTGCGGACGGCGGTGCCGTGCCGGCGGGTGGGGGCAGGTCAGTGGAAGAGCATGGAAGCGCCGCCGGCCGCCGTGGTCACGGATCCCGGGCACAGGAAGCTGCCCGAGCTCTTGGTGGCGGTGAAGGCGCGGTTGACGTACTTCCCGGTCGCCGCGTCGCGGTCCCACAGGATGCCGGTGGCCCTGTAGCGGCAGGATATGAAGCTCTGCTGGCCGGTGATGTCGATCAGGTCGGTACGGGCGGAGGTCCCGGCGGCGTCGAAGGTGAACGCCGGGTTGTTGTTGAGGGTGGCGGTGATGCCCCCGTCGCAGGTGAGGTTCCCGCCGGGCCTGTTGATGCTGGTGCGGTCGACGGTGAGGGCGCTGGGGGGATTGGCGCTGGTGCGGGCGTTGGTCCAGGTGCAGGTGTTGCCCGCTACGACGATGACGCCGTCGACCTTCTGGTCGGCGGTGGTGCCGAAGGCGGCGGCGCTCGTGACACTGCCGGCCGTGGCCGCGAGGGCCAGTGCGGCGACGGCGAGTTTCGCACGGTGCATCATGTCGCTCCTCTGTGACACGTCCTTGTGGGGGTGTGGTGCGAGGGCGGTGCGGAGTGCGCCACGGAATGTGTCACAGGCGTCGTGAAATGTCATGCACGCGTCATGCATTGGCCGGAATGAGGCCCTGCCGGCGGTGGGGGAGGGGGGAGGGAGGCAGCGGGGCGGGGTCGTCAGGGGACGTCGGTGTCCGTCGGCTCGGCCTCGTAGACGTGCGGGGCGTCCCCCTGCCACTCGATGAGCGCCGGCGCGCCGCCGAGCACCACCTCGTCGGGGTCCGGGACCTCCGCACGGCGCAGGAACTCGATCACGTCCGCGTCGGTGTGCGCCGTGCCGAGGGCCGCTTCGCGGTCCTGGACGCGCAGGGTGACCCGGCGGCCGCCCGAGGGGGAGATGCGGTGGACGACGATCGGCGCGTGCTCCATGCCTCCACCCTGGAGCCGGTCAGCCGCCGACGCATCCGGGGGCGGGGGCGGGGGTGGGGGTGGGGGGGGGGGGGGGGGGGGGGGGGGGGGGGGGGGGGGGGGGGGGGGGGGGGGGGGGGGGGGGGGGGGGGGGGGGGGGGGGGGGGG
>NZ_JBVJWV010000037.1:49486-74667 GCF_055602105.1 Streptomyces sp. NPDC037421 | reverse complement strand
CCCGACGCCCCCATCATCACCACCGACGCCCGCCACCGCGCGGACGCCAAGAGCGCACTCATCACGCTCGTCGAGCACGCCCTCATGGCCCGGCTTCGGTAAGCAGCGCGGAACGACGCAGAAGGCCCCCGTGTCCCGGACACGGGGGCCTTCGCCGTACCCGGGACGTGCCGTCCCGGGGCGGGCACGCGGAAGGCCCCGCACCCTCGGGGTGCGGGGCCTTCCGGCGTTCGTGCGTGCGCTGCTCAGCCGCGCCAGCTGTGGGGGGCCTGGAAGCCCCGGCTGCGCTCCAGGCGGCGCCAGCCGGCCGTGGAACGGCTGGTGGCGGCGGCCTCCTCCGGGGTGGCGGCGGCGCGGGCCAGGAGGATCGCGGTGATCGCGGCCAGCTCCTCGGGCTCGGCGTTGCCCTTCTCGACCTTCAGCAGGGTGTCGGTGGCGGTGCTCATCGTCGGCAGGTCTCCTTCGCTCGTTACTGCGGCGGGTTGCCGTGCTTGCGAGACGGCAGATCGGCGTGCTTGGTGCGGAGCATCGCGAGGGCGCTGACGAGCACCCCGCGGGTCTCGGCGGGGTCGATGACGTCGTCCACGAGGCCGCGCTCGGCCGCGTAGTACGGGTGCATCAGCTCGGCCTTGTATTCCTTGACCATCCGGGCCCGCATCGCCTCGGGGTCCTCGGCGTCGGCGATCTGCTTGCGGAAGATCACGTTGGCGGCGCCCTCGGCGCCCATGACGGCGATCTCGTTGGTGGGCCAGGCGTAGGTGAGGTCGGCGCCGATGGACTGGGAGTCCATGACGATGTACGCGCCGCCGTAGGCCTTGCGCAGGATCAGCGAGATCCGCGGCACCGTGGCGTTGCAGTACGCGTAGAGCAGCTTGGCGCCGTGGCGGATGATGCCGCCGTGCTCCTGGTCGACGCCGGGCAGGAAGCCCGGGACGTCCAGCAGGGTGACGATCGGGATGTTGAACGCGTCGCACATCTGGACGAAGCGCGCGGCCTTCTCGGACGCGTGGATGTCCAGGACGCCGGCGAGGTGGCCGGGCTGGTTGGCGACGATGCCGACGACCTGGCCGTCCAGGCGGGCCAGGGCGCAGATGATGTTGCGCGCCCAGCGCTCGTGGATCTCCAGGACGTCCCCGTCGTCGACGAGCTCCTCGATGACCTTGAGCATGTCGTACGGGCGGTTGCCGTCGGCGGGGACCAGGTCCAGGAGGACGTCCGAGCGCCGGTCGGCGGGGTCGGTGTTCTCGTGGACCGGGGGGTTCTCGCGGTTGTTCGAGGGGAGCATCGTGATGAGGTACCGGACCTCGGCGATGCAGGTCTCCTCGTCGTCGTACGCGAAGTGCGCGACGCCGGAGGTCTCGGCGTGCACGTCCGCGCCGCCGAGGCCGTTCTGCGTGATCTCCTCGCCGGTCACCGCGCGGACGACGTCCGGGCCGGTGATGAACATCTGCGAGGTGTCCCGGACCATGAACACGAAGTCCGTCAGGGCCGGGGAGTACGCGGCGCCGCCGGCGCACGGGCCGAGCATCACCGAGATCTGCGGGATGACACCCGAGGCCTTGGTGTTGCGCTGGAAGATGCCGCCGTAGCCGGCGAGGGCGGAGACGCCCTCCTGGATACGGGCGCCCGCGCCGTCGTTGAGGGAGACCAGCGGGGCACCGGCCGCGATGGCCATGTCCATGATCTTGTGGATCTTCGTGGCGTGGGCCTCGCCCAGCGCGCCGCCGAAGATGCGGAAGTCGTGCGCGTAGACGAAGACCGTGCGGCCCTCGACCGTGCCCCAGCCGGTGATGACACCGTCGGTGTAGGGCTTCTTCGCCTCCAGGCCGAAGCCGGTCGCCCGGTGCCGGCGGAGCTGCTCGACCTCCCTGAAGGAACCTTCGTCGAGCAGGAGCGCGATGCGCTCGCGCGCGGTCAGCTTGCCCTTGGCGTGCTGCGCCTCGGTCGCGCGGTCACTGGGGCCGCGCCGGGCCTCCTCGCGGAGGGAGTGCAGCTCGGCCACGCGCCCGCGGGCGTCCGTCGGCTCGCTCGGAGTCTGGTCCACAACGGTCATGTACCGACCTTACGAAGCGTGGCCATCAAAACCCTCCGTTGGTTCTACACAGTCTCGGACCCCGTCCGCTGTCCGGCCCGGACAGAACCTCCGAAGGATGCATGGACTCCCCCAGCAGGGACCTTCGCCCTTTGTGGAGGTCCCACAAAACAGCGACTCCCCCCTCCAAGAAGTTGAAATTTGAACGGAATGGGTCTAGCGTCCTTCTTGTTGAAAGTTGAACCAAACCGCAGGACTCCCCAGGAGGAAGTCATGGCCCTCTTCTCCCGCCGCAGCAGCCAGAGCGCCGCCCCCGCCCGACAGGGCACGGTCGCCACGCTCCCCGTCGACCCGGCGCTCGCCGCCCTCACCGGCGAGTACGCCATCGACCCCGCGCACAGCAGCATCGGCTTCACCGTCCGCCACGCCATGGTGACCAACGTCCGCGGCAGCTTCGCCCGGCACGAGGGCACCCTCCACCTGGACGGCAGCGACCCGTCGCGCTCCACCGCCTCCATCGACGTACAGATCGCCTCGGTCAGCACCGGCATCGCCGACCGCGACGCCCACCTGCTGGGCAGCGACTTCTTCGACGCCGAGCTCTTCCCGCTGATGACCTTCCGGTCCACCTCGGCGGCACAGCTGGGCGGCGACAAGTACCGCATCACCGGTGAGCTGACGATCAAGGACGTGACGCGTCCCCTCTCCATCGACCTGGAGTTCGCCGGTTCCGCCACGGACGTCTACGGCAGCGAGCGCGTGGGCTTCGAGGGCTCCGCCGAGATCCTGCGCTCCGACTGGGGCCTGACCTGGAACGCGGCCCTGGAGGCGGGCGGCGTGATGGTCAGCGACAAGGTGAAGCTGACCTTCGACATCTCGGCGGTCAAGCAGGCCTGATCCCGGCCCGCGCGGCACCCCGGGGGCGGCTACCAGCCGCCCCCGCCGTCGAATCCGCCGCCGCCCCCGTCGAATCCGCCACCGCCGCCGAAGTCCCCGCCACCGAAGTCGGACGGGTTGAAGTCGGCGCCCGAGACGTCCCCGCCCTCGAACCCGCCGCCGAAGTCCGAGGCGTACGCGGGGGTGGACATCATCGAACCGAGCATCGTGCCCACCAGCAGGCCGGGCAGCATCCCGCCGCCGAAGTACCCGCCGGCCCAGGGGCCGTACGCCGGACCCGCGTCGTAGTACGGGCGCGGACCGTGCTCCGTGTCCACGGTGCGCACCGCCGGGTCCAGCCCGTCGCGCAGCCGTACGGCGTCCGCCGCGCAGACCGGTACGGTACGGGCCGCCCCGCCCGCCGGGGCCCAGGCGGCGTCCTCGGTGCTCGGCCCGTGCCGGGGGTCGAAGAAGCAGGGTGCGCGGCGCTCGGGCAGCGGCCTGCCCTGGCGGCGGGCGTCGAGGCTGGCCAGCGCGAACCGGCCGTCCTCCAGCGCCTGGGTCACCCCCTGCACCTCGTGGGGTTCCCGCACCGAGGCCATGATCCGCTTGGCCTTCTCGTAGGAGTCCAGCCCCTTCTCGTAGTCCGCGCGCATGGCGTCGTCGGCGCCGGGCTCGCCGGGGTGGAAGTCGAGGCGTTCGAGTTCCTGGCCGAAGGCGGTGATGTCCTCGTCCACGACCACGCTCAGCCGGGCGATCGCCTCCCGCCGGACCTCTTCCTTCTTCTTGCGGTTCCGCTTGACCAGCAGGTACGCGCCACCGCCGCCGGCCAGGGCCACCGCGCCGAGGGCGATCACCGCTCCGGCCGAGGAGCCGCCGCCGTCGGAGGCCCCGCTCCAGGAGGCCGGGGCCTTGCCCTTGACCTGGGTCAGGGCCTGGTCGACGAAGTCGTTCAGCTGGGCCGTGGCGTCCACCGGACCGCCGGTCTTCACGGCGTCGGTGAGGTTGCGTACGGCGTTCTGCGGCATGACGGCCGGGTCGGCGCCCGCCTTGAACCCGTCGCCGAGCCTGATCGCGTACAGCCCGGTGATCCCGGTCTCGGCACGCACGGCACCGAGCACCCTGTCCTGCGGGAACTCGGCGGTGGCCGGCAGCACGGCGACGAACACCGGCTTCCCGGCGTCCTTGATCTTCCTCGCCAGCGCATCGGCGTCCGCCCTGGGCAGCTGCGCCTCGGCCCTCGGGTCGACGTAGACCGGCCCCTGCTTCAGCGCCTGCCCGACCGCGGCGACGCCGTCGGCCGCCACCGCCTGCGGCGCGACCGCGGCGGCCCCCGCGGTCAGGGCCAGCAGCAGCCCGGACAGCATCGCTCCGAAGCGTGCGGATACAACCCTGGTCCTCATGCTCCCGACGCTACCCGAACCAGCCGTTTCCTGTGTGAGCCGGACATAAGCCCATTCCGGCCCCCGCCCGCCGGACCGCCGGCGGAGCTACTCGGCCGGCTCCACGCCCGCGTGGAGGAGGCCGAAGGTGTAGGCGTCCTCCAGGGCCTGCCAGGAGGCCGCGATGACATTGGGGGCGACGCCCACCGTGTTCCACTCGCGGGTGCCGTCCGTCGTGGAGATCAGGACGCGGGTCGTGGACTCCGTGCCGTGCTTGCCCTCCAGGATGCGGACCTTGTAGTCCACGAGCTCGAACTTGGCCAGCTGGGGGTAGAAGCGCTCCAGCGCGACCCGCAGCGACCGGTCGAGGGCGTTGACCGGGCCGTTGCCCTCCGCCGTGGCGACGATCCGCTCGCCCTTGGCCCACAGCTTGACCGTGGCCTCGTTGGCGTGGGTGCCGTCGGGGCGGTCCTCGACGATGGCCCGCCAGGACTCCACGCGGAAGTACCTGCGCGCCCGGCCCTCGACCTCGGCGCGCAGCAGCAGCTCGAAGGAGGCGTCGGCGGCCTCGTACGTGTAGCCCGCCAGCTCGCGCTCCTTGACCCGCTCGACCACGCGGGCGATCAGCGCGCGGTCCCCGCCGAGGTCGACGCCGAGCTCCTTGCCCTTGAGCTCGATGGAGGCGCGGCCGGCCATGTCGGAGACCAGCATGCGCATGGTGTTGCCGACGCGCTCGGGGTCGATGTGCTGGTACAGGTCCGGGTCGACCTTGATCGCCGAGGCGTGCAGGCCCGCCTTGTGCGCGAAGGCGGAGACGCCGACGTAGGGCTGGTGCGTGGAGGGGGTGAGGTTGACGACCTCGGCGATGGCGTGGGAGATGCGGGTCATCTCGGCGAGCGCGCCCTCGGGGAGGACCTTGCGGCCGTACTTGATCTCCAGCGCGGCGACGACGGGGAAGAGGTTGGCGTTGCCGACGCGCTCGCCGTAGCCGTTCGCGGTGCACTGGACGTGCGTGGCGCCCGCGTCGACGGCGGCCAGGGTGTTGGCGACGGCGCAGCCGGTGTCGTCCTGGGCGTGGATGCCGAGGCGGGCCCCGGTGTCGGCCAGCACGGTCGAGACGACGGCGGTGATCTGGGCGGGGAGCATGCCGCCGTTGGTGTCGCAGAGGATGACGACGTCGGCGCCGGCCTCGTGGGCGGTGCGCACGACGGACTTGGCGTACTCGGCGTTGGCGCGGTAGCCGTCGAAGAAGTGCTCGCAGTCGACGAAGACCCGGCGGCCCTGGGCGACGAGGTGGGAGACGGTGTCGCGGACCATCTCCAGGTTTTCCTCCAGGGTGGTGCGGAGCGCGAGTTCGACGTGCCGGTCGTGGGACTTGGCGACGAGGGTGATGACCGGCGCGCCGGACTCCAGGAGGGCGCGCACCTGCGGGTCCGAGGCGGCGGCGCCGCCGGCCCGGCGGGTGGCGCCGAAGGCGACGAGCTTGGCGTTCTTGAAGTCGATCTCGGCCCGGGCGCGGGCGAAGAACTCGGTGTCGCGGGGGTTGGCGCCGGGCCAGCCGCCCTCGATGAAACCGACTCCGAACTCGTCCAGGTGCCGCGCGATGGTCAGCTTGTCCGCGACCGTGAGGTTGATGCCCTCACGCTGGGCTCCGTCGCGCAGGGTGGTGTCGAAGACGTGGAAGGCGTCGTCGAGGGCCTCTGTCGGCTGGGTCGCCTCTGTCGTCGTCATGCTGATCTGACTCCTGTCGGATGAGTGGTTCCGGAGACCGGGGATCCACTGCCCCCATCATCGCGCGCTGCCCGGTTCCGGCATGTTTCTGCCCTGGAAACGAAAAAACCCCTCGCGGGTGCGAGAGGTCTGCGCGCGGGTCTGAGGCACGGTGGCCGCTGCCGCGGAGGTCGTCCACGGTTTCAGCGGTCACAGAGGACCGGCGCGCTGCTGTCCATAATCATGAGCCGAGCAGACACGCTCGCAGTGTGTCACACGGGCCGTCGCCGGTGGACGCCGGTCTCAGCATGCGGGCACCTGCCGTCCGGCAGGCGGCCCGCGGCGCGACGTCCTAGCCGGCGAGGGTTTCGGCGAGGAACTCCGAGACGTGTTCCAGGATGTCCTCGCGCCCCATGCCGGGCAGGCCCACGGCGACCTGGATGCTGAAGCCGTCGAGCAGGGCCCGCAGCCTGGACGCGAAGCGGTCGGGGTCCACCGCGCGGAACTCGCCGCGCGAGATGCCCTCGGCGAGCAGGGCGACCAGGTCGCGGTGCCAGGCGCCCTCGATGGCGGCCTGCCGTTCGCGCTCCTGGGGGCCGGCGTTCTGGGACCGGTTCCAGACCTCCAGCCACAGGGTCCAGTGCGGGTCCCGGGCACCGTCGGGCACGTACAGGTCCACGTAAGCCCGTACCCGGTCGTGCGCCGGGCCGCGGCGGGCCAGCAAGGCCCGCCGCTCGGTGCCGAGGGCCGCCTCGCTCCACTCCAGGGTCTGCAGCAGGAGCTCGTCCTTGCTGCCGAAGTAGTAGAGGAGGTGGCCGCTGCTCATGCCGACCTGGCGGCCCAGGCCGGCCATGGTCAGGCCCTCCAGTCCGCGCTCGGCGATCGTGGCCATGGCGGCGACGAGTACGTCCTCGCGCGGGGGAGCGTTCTTGCGCGCCGCCCGTACCGGTACTCCGCCCGCCACCATGGGTCGCTCCTTCACGAGGTCCGCCTCGGGTCAGACCTTCGGCTGCTGCTGGGTGATGCAGTGGATACCGCCACCCCCGGCGAAAATCGTACGTGCGTCAACGAGCGTCACGGTCCGCTCGGGGAACAGTCCGCGGAAGATCTCGGCGGCCTCCTCGTCGCGCGGGTCGTCGAAGGCGCACAGCACCACGCCCCCGTTGCAGAGGTAGTGGTTGATGTACGAGTAGTCCACCCACTCGCCGTCCTCCTCCAGCACGGTCGGCGCGGGGATCTCCACGACCTCCAGCAGCCGGCCCCGCGCGTCGGTGGAGGCGCGCAGGATGGCGGCGATGGTCTTGCAGCGCTCGTGGTCCGGGTGGGCCGGGTCGGGCTGGGTGTGGACCATGACCACGCCGGGCCGGGCGAAGGCGGCGACGATGTCCACGTGGCCCTGGGTGCCGTAGGTGCCGTAGTCGCCGGCCAGGCCGTACGGCAGCCAGATGGCCTTGGTGGTGCCGAGGTGGGCGTGGATCTCCTCCTCGACCTGCCGGCGGGTCCAGCCGGGGTTGCGGCCCTCGCCGAGCTGCACGGTGTCGGTGAGGAGCACGGTGCCCTCGCCGTCGACGTGGATGGCGCCGCCCTCGTTCACCAGGCGGGTGCTGTAGGTGCGGGTGCCGACCACGTCGGAGACGTGCCGGGCGATCTTCGAATCGTGGTCCCAGCGGGCCCACTCCTGGGCGCCCCAGCCGTTGAAGGTCCAGTCGACGGCGGCCAGTTCGCCGGCGTCGTTGGTGACGAAGGTCGGGCCGATGTCGCGCATCCAGGCGTCGTCGAGCTCCTGCTCGACGAGCTGGACGTCGTCGCCGACGATCGCCCGGGCGCTCTCGGCGTCTCCGGGGGAGACGACGAGGGTCACCGGCTCGTAGGCGCGTACGGCGCGGGCGACGGCGCCCCAGGCCTGGCGGGCCTCGGCGAGCTCCTGCTCGTTGGTGAAGGTGGGGTTGGGGCTGGGCCAGGCCATCCAGGTGCGCTCGTGGGGGGTCCACTCGGCGGGCATCCGGAAGCCGTCGTTCACGGGCTTGGCGGGCTGTGCAGTCATGGCGGGGTCCTAACGGGCTTACGGGCTGTGCCGTTTACAAGAAGTAGAGGCGGTTGAGGGAGACCGAGTCGGCCGCTTCGGAGCGCAGCGGTTCCCCGTCGAGGGAGACGAGTCCGCTGCGCGCGTCCACATCGACCGCGCCCACCCGGGAGTTGAGGAGCATGTCCTTGGGGCCGATGCCGCGGGTGCCGCGTACGGCGACCCGGCGGCGGCGGGTCGGCATCTCGTCGCTGCCCAGCGCCGCCGCGGCGGCGGAGACGAAGGCGACGGAGATGTCGGCGGCGGTGGCGCCGTAGGAGCCGAACTGCGGTCCGAGGACGAGTGGTTCGCAGGTGTCGGTGGCGGCGTTGGGGTCGCCGGTGACTCCGTAGGCGGGGAAGCCGGACTTGAGGACCAGCTGCGGCTTGGCGCCGAAGAACTGGGGGCGCCAGAGCACGATGTCGGCGAGCTTGCCGGTCTCGATGGAGCCGATCTCGTGGGCCAGGCCGTGGGCGATGGCCGGGTTGATGGTCAGCTTGGCCATGTAGCGCAGGACCCGGGCGTTGTCGTCGCCCTCGCCGTCGCCGTCCAGGGGGCCGAGCTCGCCCTTCATCTTGGCGGCCATGGCGAAGGTGCGGCGGATGGTCTCGCCGGCCCGGCCCATGCCCTGGGCGTCGGAGGAGGTGATGCCGATGGCGCCCAGGTCGTGCAGGACGTCCTCGGCTCCCATCGTCCCGGCGCGGATCCGGTCGCGGGCCATGGCCGCGTCGCCCGGGAGGTCCGGCTTGAGGTCGTGGACGGAGACGATCATGCCGTAGTGCTCGGCGACCGCGTCCCGGCCGAAGGGCAGCGTCGGATTGGTGGAGGAGCCGATCACGTTCGGCACGCCCGCCATCTTCAGGACGTTGGGGACGTGCCCGCCGCCGCAGCCCTCGATGTGGAAGGCGTGGATCGTCCGGCCCTCCAGGACACGGAGGGTGTCCTCGACGGAGAGGCACTCGTTCAGGCCGTCGCTGTGCAGGGCGACCTGCACGTCGTGCTCCTCGGCCACCCGCAGCGCCGTGTCCAGGGCGCGCGTGTGCGCACCCATGTCCTCGTGCACCTTGAAGCCGCAGGCACCGCCCTCGGCCAGGGCCTCGACCAGGGGAGCGGCGTCCGAGGACGAGCCGCGGGCGAGGAAGCCGATGTTCACCGGCCAGGCGTCGAACGCGTTGAAGGCGTGCCGCAGCGCCCAGGGGGAGTTGACGCCCACGCCCCAGACGGGGCCGAACTCCTGGCCGATGACGGTGGTGACGCCGCTCGCGAGCGAGGCCTCCATGATGCGCGGGGAGAGCAGGTGGACGTGGGTGTCCACGGCGCCGGCCGTGGCGATCAGGCCCTCGCCGGAGACGATGCTCGTGCCGGTGCCGAC
The DNA here is from genome assembly GCF_055602105.1 of Streptomyces sp. NPDC037421. NCBI lineage: Bacteria > Bacillati > Actinomycetota > Actinomycetes > Kitasatosporales > Streptomycetaceae > Streptomyces > Streptomyces sp. NPDC037421. Next base: position 65,233 of record NZ_JBVJWV010000037.1, on the reverse strand, counting down.
GACCACGTCGACCCCGTCGAGGGTGTCCGGGTTGCCCGCGCGGCCGATCGCGTGGATGCGGCCCTCGCGGATGCCGACGGACACCTTGCGGATGCCGAGGACGGCATCGATGACGAGGACGTTGCTGATCACGACGTCGCAGGTCTCGCGGACGGCGGCGCCCTTCAGGTGCAGGCCGTCGCGGGCGGTCTTGCCGAAGCCGGCCAGGAACTCGTCCCCCGGCTTCTGCGCGTCCGACTCCACCCGGACGGTCAGTCCCGAGTCGCCGAGCCGGACCCGGTCCCCGGCGCGGGGGCCGAAGACGGAGGCGTACTCGTGCGGGTCGATGTGGCGGCTGCCGGGGGCGCAGTGCGCACTGTGGTCGGTGTGGGGGGTCTGACGGCTCACGCCTGGTCTCCCTTCGGGTCGTCTTCGGTGGTCGCGGCGGCGCCGAGGTAGCCGCAGGCGGCGGCGCGGGCCAGGGCCTGCTCCTTGGCCCCGGGGGCGTCCAGCGGGCCGTCCACCAGGCCGGCGAAGCCGATGGCGATCCGCTCGCCGCCGATCGGGACCAGGCCCACCTCGCCCTCGCCGTGCGGGTCGAAGCGCACCGAGGAGCCGGCCGGTACGCACAGCCGCATGCCGTAGGCGGCGGCGCGGTCGAAGTCGAGCCGGGGGTTGGCCTCGAAGAAGTGGAAGTGGGAGGTGACGCTGACCGGCACCGGTGCGGTGTTGCGCACGCGCAGGTGCAGCTGCGGTTCGGGCTGCGGCGCGCCGGGGCCGGGGACGACCGCGCCCGGGGCGTCGTCGCCGAGGGAGACGGCGCCCCGGATGGGTGCGGAGACCACCGCGAGGCGGGATCCGTCGTCGAAGACGGCCTCCACGTGCACCTCGGTGACCACGTCGGCCACGCCGGGCAGCACGTCGTCGGGGCCCAGGACGCTCCGGGCCTCCTCGATGGCCTCGGCCAGCCGCTTGCCGTCGCGCGCGGCCTCGCAGACCGTGTCCGCGATCAGCGCGGTGGCCTCGGGGACGTTGAGCCTGAGGCCCCGGGCCCGACGGGCCCTGGCCAGTTCCGCGGCGCTGCGCAGCAGCAGCCGGTCGCGCTCCGTAGGGGTCAGCCGCACGCCGATCCACCACCTTTTGAGTCAATGGGTTAGAGCATCACTCTAACTCTTCATTTCCTCGCAATGAAGCATTGACCTGCGACCTGGGCCTAGGTCACATTGAATGACGCTCAAACGAATGCGCAACCACCCCCCGCCCTGCCAAGGGAGTCCCCCCATGCCCATCGAACAGCGCGGAGTCGACACCATTCCGGAGGAGGAGCGGACGAGCGGTCCCCGTGACCTGATCTCGATCCTCCTCGGCTCCAACCTCTGCCTCGGCGTGATCGTCTTCGGCTGGCTTCCCCCGTCCTTCGGACTCGGGCTGGTGCCCTCCGTCACCGCCATCGTGACCGGCACCCTGGTCGGCATCGCCTTCACCGCGCCGCTCGCCCTGGTGTCCCTGCGCACCGCGACCAACCTGTCCACCTCCAGCGGCGCCCAGTTCGGCGTACGGGGACGGCTGGTCGGGTCCGTGGTCGGGCTGCTGCTCTCCCTCGGCTACACCGCGCTCACCCTGTGGATCGGCGGCGACGTGATGGCCGGGACCCTGTCCCGGCTCACGGGGCTGCCGGACACCGGTCTCACCCGGGCCGTGATGTACGGCGTACTCGCCGCGTGTACCGTCGTCGGGGCCGTCTTCGGCTACCGGCTGCTGCTGCGCATGAGCAAGGTGCTGTCCATCGCCATGGTGGTCCTGCTGGCCGTCGGCGTCATCGCCTACGCCCCGGACTTCACCGCCGCCGCCCCGCCGGACACGGAGTACCTGCTCGGCTCCTTCTGGCCGACCTGGGTGCTGGCCGCCGTCGCCGCCGGCCTCAGCGGGCCCGTCGCCTTCATCACCCTGCTCGGCGACTACACCCGCTACGTCTCCCCCCGCCGCCACGGCTCCCGCAAGGTGTTCCGGGCCACCTGCATCGGGCTGCTGGTCGGCCTGCTGATACCGCAGCTGTTCGGCACGTACACCGCCCTCGCCGCCCGGGCCGGCGCCGACTACGCCGGGCCGCTCGTGGCGGCCGCGCCCTTCTGGTACCTCGTCCCGCTGCTGGTGGCCGCGGCGGCCGGCTCGGTGGGCAACGCCGGTCTGATGCTCTACTCCATGGGCCTGGACCTGGACGCCATCGTGCCGAGGGCCACCCGTACGACGGCCACCGTGATCGCGGCGGCAGTGGCCACCGCGTTCGTCTTCTTCGGCTCCTTCGAGTGGGACGTGCAGTCCGCGATGACCTCCTTCGTGCTGCTGCTCACCGCGATCGGCACCCCGTGGGCCGTGATCACCCTGATCGGCTACGTGCGCTGCCGCGGGGTCTACGACGCCGACGCCCTCCAGGTGTTCAACCGTCGGGCCCGCGGCGGCGTCTACTGGTACAGCGGCGGCTGGAACCTCCGCGCCACCGCCTCCTGGGCGGCCGGTGCGGCCGTGGGACTGGCGGCCGTGTCGACCCCGGTGTACGAGGGCCCTCTGCTGGCGCTCACCGGCGGGGTGGACTGTAGTTTCATCCTGTCGGGGCTGGTCGGCGGCGCGGTGTACACCGCGCTGGCCATCCGGCCGCAGGCGGCACCGGCCGCCGGCCCGACGGCGGAAGCAGTGATGGCGGCGGCCGACTAGGACAGGGGTCGCCGCGTACGACACGGGGAGGCGTCGTGGAAGAGCTCGCATACGTGGCGACGAAGATCGTCAAGGGGATGGCCGGCCTGGCCTACCTGATCGGCGACGGCCTGTCGGCCATGACCGGTACGGACGGCCCGGTCCAGAGCAGCAAGAAGAAGGACGGCGAGAAGGACGAGGAGCGCTGACCACGCTCCTCCCCCACCCCGCCCCGAGACGCCGAAGGCCCCCGCGCTGCTGCGCGGGGGCCTTCGGCGTCTCGGGGCGGGTACTCCCTAGCCGAGCGGGTGCATCCAGCCGTGGGTGTCGGCGGTGTGGCCGGTCTGGAGGTCCAGGAGCGCCTTGCGGAGCTTCATGGTGACCTCGCCGGGCTGCCCGTCGCCCTGGGTCCAGTTGGCGCGCTCGGACTTGACCGAGCCGACCGGGGTGATGACGGCGGCGGTGCCGCAGGCGAACACCTCGGTGAGGGTGCCGTTCTCGTTGTCGCGCTTCCAGTCCTCGGTGGTGATGCGGCCCTCCTCGGCGGTGTAGCCGAGGTCGCGGGCGATGGTGAGGAGGGAGTCGCGGGTGATGCCGGGGAGGAGCGAGCCGGTCAGCTCGGGGGTGACGATGCGGTCGCCGTACACGAAGTACAGGTTCATGCCGCCCATCTCCTCGATCCAGCGGTGCTCGACCGCGTCGAGCCAGACGACCTGGTCGCAGCCGTGCGAGGCGGCCTGGGCCTGGGCGACGAGGGAGGCCGCGTAGTTGCCGCCGGTCTTGGCGGCGCCGGTGCCGCCCTTGACGGCGCGGACGTACTCCTCGGAGAGCCAGACCGAGACGGGCTTGACGCCACCGGGGAAGTAGGCGCCGGCGGGCGAGGCGATGACCATGAAGAGGAACTCGTTGGCGGGGCGGACGCCCAGGCCGACCTCGGACGCGAACATGAACGGGCGCAGGTACAGGGAGGCCTCGCCGGAGTCCGGCACCCAGGCGCGGTCCTGCTTGATCAGGGCGTCGCAGGCCTCGATGAAGAGGTCGGCCGGCAGCTCCGGCATCGCCATGCGGCGGGCGGAGGCCTGGAAGCGCTCGGCGTTGGCGCGCGGGCGGAAGGTGGCGACGGTGCCGTCGGGCTGGCGGTAGGCCTTGAGGCCCTCGAAGATCGTCTGCGCGTAGTGCAGGGTCATGTTCGCGGGGTCGATCGCCAGCGGGGCGTACGGGACCAGCTCGGCGTCGTGCCAGCCGCGGCCTTCGGTCCACTTGATCGTCACCATGTGATCGGTGAAGTGGCGGCCGAAGCCGGGGTTGGCCAGGATCGCCTCGCGCTCCGCGTCGGACAGCGGGTTCGAGGAGGGCTTGAGCTCGATCGTGGGCGTCGTCATGAGTGCTTGTCCTTCACCGGTTGGGTATGGCGGACCGCGCTCATGCGTACTAGGACGTCCGAGCTTCCCCGTAATCCGCGGCCTCGCGTTCGATTATCGCGCGCGGGCAGGCTTCGGAGAAACGGGGCTTTAGCGGCCCAGGGGAGATGGTGGCACCCGGGGCCGCGCAGGAGAAGCCGCCAGGTCCCTTTGTGACCTGGCGGCTTCCTGGGTGGAACGGCCGGGTCAGCCGGCTACTCGCGCGGCGAGGGCGTCGCCGATCGCGTCGGTGGAGCGGAAGGTGCCGTCGCGCTCGGCCAGGTCGGCGGAGACGGCGTCCTCGATGCGGACGGCCTGGTCCTCGTAGCCGAGGTGGCGCAGCAGCAGGGCGACCGAGAGGATCGTCGCGGTCGGGTCGGCCTTGCCGGTGCCCGCGATGTCGGGCGCCGAGCCGTGGACGGGCTCGAACATGGACGGGAAGGCGCCGGTCGGGTTGATGTTCCCGGAGGCGGCCAGGCCGATGCCGCCGGTCACGGCCGCGGCCAGGTCGGTGAGGATGTCGCCGAACAGGTTGTCCGTGACGATGACGTCGAAGCGCTCGGGCTGGGTGACGAAGAAGATCGTCGCGGCGTCGACGTGCAGGTAGTCGGTGGTGACCTCGGGGTACTCCTGGCCGACCTTGTCGAAGATGTTCTTCCACATGTGGCCCGCGTACACGAGGACGTTGTTCTTGTGGACGAGCGTCAGCTTCTTGCGGGGGCGGGCGTTGGCCCGCTCGTACGCGTCGCGCACGACGCGCTCCACACCGTAGGCCGTGTTCACGCTGACCTCGGTGGCCACCTCGGCGGGGGTGCCGGTGCGCAGGCTGCCGCCGTTGCCGGTGTACGGGCCCTCGGTGCCCTCGCGGACCACGACGAAGTCGATCTCCGGACGGCCGGCGAGCGGGGTGGCCGTGTTCGGGAACAGCTTCGAGGGGCGCAGGTTGATGAAGTGGTCGAAGGCGAAGCGGAGCTTCAGCAGCAGGCCGCGCTCCAGGACGCCCGACGGGACCGACGGGTCGCCGATGGCGCCCAGCAGGATCGCGTCGTGGTGCTTGAGGGCCTCCAGCTCCGCGTCCGGGAGGGTCTCACCGGTGCGGTGCCAGCGCTGGGCGCCGAGGTCGTACTCCTTGGTCTCCAGCTTCACATCCTGGGGCAGGACCGCGGTAAGGACCTTGAGGCCCTGAGCCACGACTTCCTGGCCGATGCCATCACCGGGGATCACTGCGAGATTGATGCTGGTCGACATGTCGGAACCGTACTCCGTGTCCCAGCCCTCAGACATATCGCGTCCAGCATTCGGACCAATGGGGACGCGACATGTCCGGTGCCGGCGGGTCGGCGTGCGGGGCCGCCCGGAAGCCGGTCAGTGGCCGGTCGAGCCGCCGTTGTCGCGGCGGTCCAGGGCGCGCTGGAGGGCGGCGGCGGCGTTCTTGCGGTCGGCGTCGGCCGGGGAGGAGTGGCGGACGCGGCGGGCTGCGGCGGTGGTGGGGGTCATGGTGATCGACTCCTTGGGATCACGGCGTGGCGGGGCCACGGATGAGGGGTGTTCCTTCAAGGCGCCGGAAGAGGCGGGGGGCCGTGCGCCGCAGGGGTTGCCTGCCAGTGGGCGCGCGCCCTCGACCGCCATTCGCGGGATCAGCGAGACGTTCGGCTCCTACAAAGCTAGGGCAGGTCCGGCTGTATGTCTCCGCAATTACTCGGACTTCCTAGTATCTGAGACGGGAAACCCCCCGAAGGGAGCCTTCCGCGGGTTCCGTTTTCAGACCTTCTCGGCCCTGAGTTCCCTGATCAGAGCCCTGACAGCAAGGGTGGATGCCAATTCCGTTGTGGTGACGTATCCCACCTGCCTCACCGGCCTCCGGGGCCCCAGGGCGGTGATCTCGACGGTGTCGGGGGCCTCCCGCAGCGACAGCTCCGGCATGATCGCCATGCCCAGGCCCCGGCCGACCATGGTCAGCACCATGGCGTCGTCCTCCGCCTTCACGGTGGCCCGGGGGATCCAGTCCTGGGACCGCCACCACGCCCGGGTGTAGGAGCCGCAGTTCTCGTCCCAGTCCAGCAGGGGCAGCGCCTTGGGGTCCGGGTGCCCGGCGGGGTGCACCAGGGCGTACGCCTCCTCCGCCAGCAGCCCGGTCAGCAGCCCCGGCGGTACGTCCTCCCGCGCGCCCAGCGTCGCGATGCCCAGGTCCGCCCGGCCCGCGGCCACCTCCCCCGCCGTGCCGGCGCCGATCTCGCGCACCACCCTGACCTCGGGCCGGATGCCGGGGTGCAGCGCGGCGAGCCGCTCCAGCGCGGGCGGCAGCAGGTGCAGGGCCGCGCTGCGGAAGGCCGCGACGCGCAGCACCCCCTCCACCGCGTCCCGCCCGGCCGGGGCGCGGGCCGCGCCGCGCGCCTCCGCGCCCAGCACCTCGTACAGCCGCAGGATGCGCCGGCCCAGCGCGACGGCCCGCTCCCCCGCCGGGGTGGGCGAGGCCCCGGTGCGCCCGCGCTCGAAGAGCACCGCGCCGACCTTGCCCTCGCTGCCGCGCACCGAGTGCGAGACGGCCGACTGGCTGACCCCGAGCGCGGCGGCCGCGGCGGAGAAGCCGCCCGTGTCGGCGACGGCGACCAGGACGCGGAGTTCCTGCGGGGCGAGCTCGGTCACGGGTTCCCACCTCGGTGTATGAGCCGCGTTCATGGATGTGCGGCTTCCATGAGGGCAACCCCCTGCCCGGCCGCTGGATTCCTTCCTAGGTTCATGGCCATGAGCACCGACACCGCGTACGCCGTCCACCAGATCGCCCGCCCGACCGGCTTCCCGGCCGCCTCCGACTTCGCGTACGCCTCCTCCCCCGTCCCCGAACCCGCCCCCGGCACCGCCCTGGTGGAGAACCTGCTGCTGTCGGTGGATCCGTACCACCGCGGACTGATGGACGGCGGCGAGGACGGCTTCGAACTGAACACCCCGCTGGAGGGCCGCACCGTGGGCCGGGTGACCGCCTCCCGCGACCCGGGCCTGAAGGAGGGCGACCTCGTCTTCCACCGCGCGGGCTGGCGCACCCACGCCCTGGTCACCCTGGGCGTGGACGGCACCCGCAGACTGCGGGGCCACGAGGGCGTCCCGCTGGAGGCGTACCTGTCCATCCTGGGCGGCACCGGCCTGACCGCCTACGCCGCCCTCACCCGGACGGCGGCCCTGCGCGAGGGCGAGGACCTCTTCGTCTCCGCCGCCGCCGGCGGGGTCGGCACCGCCACCGGGCACATCGCCCGGCTGCTCGGCGCCCGCCGGATCATCGGCAGCGCCGGCTCGGCGGCGAAGGTCGCCCACCTCACCGGGGCCCTCGGCTTCGACGCCGCCTTCGACTACCACGACGGGCCGGTCGGGGAGCAGCTGGCGCAGGCCGCGCCGGACGGCATCGACGTGTACGTGGACAACGTGGGCGGGGACCACCTGGAGGGTGCGATCGACTCCCTGCGCGAGTACGGCCGGATCGCCTGGGTCGGCGCGATCTCGATGTACAACGCGGACCGCGCCCCGGCCGCCCCCCGCAACCTCTTCGAGGTGGTCCACAAGTCGCTGCGCCTGGAAGGCGTATTGGTTCGAAACCACACCAATCTCCAGGACGAGCTGGAGGATTTCCTCGTCCCTCACCTGCGCAGCGGCCGGATCGGCACCGACACCACCGTTGTCCAGGGGTTCGACCGCACCGTGGAGGCCTTCCTGGGCATGCTCCGCGGCGAGAACACGGGCAAGATGCTCGTCCGGATCGGGAGCTGATTCCGGCCATCCGGATGTTCACCGAGTTCTTACCGCACGGCTGTAGACCTTTGCGGCGGCTGCCGCCACCCTTGCCGTCAATGTGCCAGAGGGGCACTTGAGTTGGAGGCGAGCAGCCAGTGACACCCATCAGCCGCAGGGGTTTCGTGGGGATCGGCGCCGGGCTCGTGGCGGGGGCGGCCCTGCCCGCCGCCCTGCCGGCGACGGCGGCGGCCGCCGCCGCGACGGGCACGATCACCGATGTGAAGCACGTGGTGGTCCTGATGCAGGAGAACCGCAGCTTCGACCACTACTTCGGCAGGCTGAAGGGCGTACGCGGCTTCGGCGACCGCGCCGCCGGCAACATCCCCGGCGGCTGGGGCACCTTCAACCAGCCGAACTGGGGCGGCCGCCAGTACCCGTGGAGGCTGTCCGCAACCCCCTCGGCCGGCGGGGCCGACGGCGAGACCCTGGCCCAGTGCACCGGAGACCTCCCGCACAGCTGGACCTCGCAGCACGCGGCCTGGAACAACGGCCGGATGGACAACTGGGTCGCCGGTGTCGGCAAGACCCACACCCTCGGCTACCTGGAGCGGGGAGACATCCCCTTCCACTACGGCCTCGCCGACAACTACACCGTCTGCGACGCCTACTTCTGCTCCACCCTCAGCGCCACCGGCCCCAACCGCACCTTCCTGTGGAGCGGGAGGATCGACGCGGGCAGCAAGGACGGCGGCGAGGAGTCCGGGCTGACCTGGGAGTCGTACGCGGAGGCACTCCAGCGGACCGGGATGAGCTGGAAGGTCTACCAGAACGCCCAGGACAACTACGGGGACAACGGGCTGGCCTACTTCAAGAAGTTCACCGACGCGAGGCCCGGCGACCCGCTGTGGGACCGGGGCATGGCCTCGGTCCCCAGGGTCACCGGCTCCACCCCGGACGACATCGCCGCCGCGATCCGCGCGGACGTGGTCGCCGGGACCCTGCCCCAGGTGTCCTGGGTCGTGGCGAACGAGGCGTTCTCCGAGCACCCGTACGCCCCGCCCGGCGACGGCGCGCACTTCGTGGACCTGGTCTACCGCGCGCTCGCCGCGGACCCGGAGGTCTTCGACTCCACCGTCCTCTTCCTCAACTACGACGAGAACGACGGCTTCTTCGACCACGTCCCGCCGCCGGTCGCCCCGCCCGGCACCCCGGACGAGTACGTCGACGGCGTCCCGATCGGGCTCGGCTTCCGCGTCCCCATGCTGGTCATGTCCCCGTGGACGCGAGGCGGCTGGGTCAGCTCCGAGGTCTTCGACCACACCTCGGTGCTGCGCTTCATGGAGAAGTGGACGACGGCGATCGGCACGCCCGCCCTCTGCCCCAACATCAGCGCCTGGCGCCGCAAGGTGACCGGCGACCTGACGGGCGTCTTCGACTTCGCGCACCCGGTGTACGGGGTCCCGGCGGGCCTGCCGTCCACGGCGAAGGTCATCGGCCAGTCCACCTGCGGCCCGCTGCCCAACCCCGTCCCGCAGAACAACGCCCAGCCGGCGCAGGAGCCCGGCACACGGCCGGCGCGAGCCCTCCCCTACCAGGTGAACGGCAACCTGGACCGCTTCGAGTTCGGGCCGGCCGGCAAGATCCTCGCCTGGTTCTCGATGACCAACCAGGGTCCGCAGGCCAAGCAGGCGGCGCACTTCTCGATCCACCCGCACCAGCACCGGGACACGGCCGCCTGGCAGTACACGGTCGACCCGGGCGCCACCTCGACGGACTGGTTCTCCATCGGCCTGGGCGCCGGCTCCGGCAAGTACGACATCTCGATGTACGGCCCGAACCGCTTCCTGCGCCGCTTCATCGGCGACGCGGCCAAGCCGGGCAAGGACCTGGAGGTCGCCGCCCGCTACGCGGTGGAATCCGGCACCGGCAAGACGGCCGTCTGGTTCAAGATGACCAACGCCTCCGCCTCCCCGGTCACCTTCACCGTCCGCTCCAACGCCTACCGCACGGACGGCCCCTGGACCTACACCGTCCCGGCGAACTCCTCGCGCGAGGACTTCTTCAACGCGGTGGCGTACAGCAAGGGCTGGTACGACTTCACGATCCTGGCCGACGCCGACGGCACCTGGTCGCGCCGCTACACGGGCCACATCGAGACGGGCGCCCCCAGCGTCTCCGGCTCGTAGCTAGACCACGTCCCCGTCCCGCCAGTCGAAGTCGAGGCGCCCGGCGGAGTCCAGCGCGACCCCGCCGGGCGGCGCCCACACGTACGTCGAGCCCTCCTCCTCGGCCAGCCGCTCGGGGCCCGCCGGCCCCAGCACCCCGATCTGCCCCGGATACGGCTTCCACCCCCGGCTCTCGTACAGCGCCACGCCCTCCTCGGAGGCCGACAGGGCACCGAGTACGTAGGCCCGGGCGATCACGCGCTCCAGGGCGGCCATCACCGCCCCGCCGAGCCCGCGCCCGCGCCGGTCGGCGCGGACGGCGACGGCCTCGACGTACCCGGTCCGCAGGGCCCGCCCCTGGTACAGCACGCGCCGCTGGACGACGCTGCCGTGCGCGACGAGCGCGGTGCCCTCGTACACCAGGGCGTGCATCCCGCCCAGGGCGTGCTCGAAGTCCTCGTCGCCGAAGTCCCCGTCGAAGGCCCCGTCGAGCAGTTCCCGGACCGCGGCGAGGGTCTCCCGGCCGAGCTGCGAGGTGTGCGCGAGGCGGGTGTGCGTGTCGTCGCTCATGCCACCAGTCTGCCCCGGAGCCCCTCCAGCTCGGCCGCCGTCAGCCCGGCCCCGCGCAGGTAGGCGTCCGCATCCAGCCACCGCGCGGTGTCCCGGGCCAGGGCGTGGACGGTGGTGCCGAGAGCGGCGGTGTACTCCTCGATCTCGGCGTCGTCGTAGGACCGGCCCCGGGCGGCGTACCGGGCCCGGACCCGCGGCTCGCTCAGCGCGTGGTCGTCGGCGATCTCCTGCGGGCTCGCCCCGGCCAGCCGCAGCAGGACGAGCGCGATGATCCCCGTACGGTCGCGTCCCAGACCGCAGTGGAAGACGACCCCGCCCGGCGGGGCGGTGACGACGGCGCGGGCGACGGAGGCCACGCGGTCGGGGAAGCGTTCCAGGAAAGGCCGGAAATACGCGGGGGTGCCGAAGCCGGGAGTGCCCCACCACACGTCCCAGAAGTCCCGGTGCCCGATGCCGTCGAGCGGGATCCGCAGGGTGGTCAGCCCGGCCGGGCGCGGGGCGTGGTCCACCTCGGCCTCGCCGTCGTTGCGCAGGTCGATGACGGTCCGCACCCCGTGGCCGGACAGTGTGGTCCAGCCACGGGCGGTGAGCCCGTCGAGGCTGTCCGCCCGTATCAGCGCCCCGGGCCGCAGCGCTCCGAGACCGCCGAGGTCGCGGGCGTTGAAGCAGCCCTCCCAGTCCACGAATCGACCGACGTTCGACACGGTCATAGCCCCCCTGTCAGTACACAACGGACATTGGTTCATGACGCTCCCCTGGCCTCAGGAGTTCCATCGCTGGAAGATCTGCGCATGTCGCCTGAGACCCAGCAGTGGACCCCCACCCATGGCCAGCCCTACCGGCCCGTCGCCTACCGTCCCGCGCGCATGCCCGGCCCCGAATCCCTCGCGCGCGCGGCGGAGTTGCGGGCGCGGATGGACGAGCGGCGGACCGTGCGCCACTTCTCCCCCGATCCCGTCCCGGAGCAGGCCGTCCGGGACGCCATCGCCTGCGCGGCGACCGCCCCCTCCGGTGCGCACCAGCAGCCGTGGACCTTCGTCCTGGTCAAGGACCCGGCCATCCGGCAGCAGATCCGCGCCGCCGCCGAGCAGGAGGAGCAGATCTCCTACGACGGCCGCCTCGGCGACGAGTGGCTCGCCGCGCTGCGCCCCATCGGCACGGACGCCGTGAAGACCCACCTCACCGACGCGCCGGCGCTGATCGTGGTCTTCCAGCAGCGCTACTGGCTCGGCCCGAACGGCACGAAGCGCAAGCACTACTACGTCGACGAGTCGGTCGGCATCGCGGTCGGCATGCTGCTGTCGGCCCTGCACCTGTCCGGCCTGGCCGCGCTCATCCACACCCCGAGCCCGATGCGCTTCCTGGCGCACGTGCTGAACCGCCCGGAGAACGAGAAGGCCTTCGCGGTCATCCCGGTGGGCTACCCGGCCGACGACTGCGAGGTCCCGGACCTGGTCCGCAAGTCCCTGGACCAGGTCCTGGTCGAGGTCTGAAGCCCGCGAGCCCCCGCAAACTGGGACCGCCCCCGCTCCGGGCTTGGGGGTACCGGAGCGGGGGCGGGGTTCAGCCGTGGGCAGGTCAGCCCATGTGGGGGTAGCCGTACTCGGTCGGCGGGACCAGGGTCTCCTTGATGGAGCGGGTCGAGGTCCAGCGCAGCAGGTTGGACGCCGCGCCCGCCTTGTCGTTCGTGCCCGAGGCACGGCCGCCGCCGAAGGGCTGCTGGCCGACGACGGCGCCGGTCGACTTGTCGTTGATGTAGAAGTTGCCCGCCGCGAAGCGGAGCTTCTCCATCGTGTCGGCGGCCGCGTAGCGGTCCTGGGCGATGACGGCGCCGGTCAGGGCGTACGCCGAGACGTTCTCCATCTGCGCGAGCATCTCGTCGTACTTGTCGTCCTCGTACACGTGGATCGCGAGGATCGGGCCGAAGTACTCGGTCGTGAAGACCTCGTTCTCCGGGTCGGTGCACTCGATGACGGTCGGGCGGACGAAGTAGCCCTCCGAGTCGTCGTACGTGCCGCCGGCGACGATGGTGCAGGTCGGGTCGGCCTTCGCACGGTCGATCGCGGCCTTGTTCTTGGCGAAGGAGCGCTCGTCGATGACGGCGCCGATGAAGTTGCCCAGGTCGCGGACGTCACCCATGGTGATGCCGTCGACCTCGGCCGCGAACTGCTCCTTGAAGCCGTCGTTCCAGATGGAGGCCGGGACGTAGGCGCGGGAGGAGGCGGAGCACTTCTGGCCCTGGAACTCGAAGGAACCGCGGGTCAGGGCGGTCTTCAGGATCGCGCGGTCCGCGGACGGGTGCGCGACGACGAAGTCCTTGCCGCCGGTCTCGCCGACCAGGCGCGGGTAGGAGCGGTAGTTCTCGATGTTGTTGCCGACCGTCTTCCACAGGTACTGGAAGGTCTTGGTCGAGCCGGTGAAGTGGATGCCGGCCAGCTCGGGGTGGTTCAGGGCCACCTCGGAGACGGCGATGCCGTCGCCCGTCACCAGGTTGATGACGCCCTTGGGCAGGCCGGCCGCCTCCAGGAGCTCCATGAGGAGGACCGCGGAGTGGGTCTGCGTCGGGGACGGCTTCCACACGACCACGTTGCCCATCAGGGCGGGGGCGGTCGGCAGGTTGCCCGCGATGGCCGTGAAGTTGAACGGCGTGATCGCGTAGACGAAGCCCTCCAGCGGGCGGTGGTCGCTGCGGTTCCACACGCCGGCGCTGTTGGCGGCCGGCTGCTCGGCCAGGATCTGGCGGGCGAAGTGGACGTTGAAGCGCCAGAAGTCGACGAGCTCGCAGGGGGTGTCGATCTCGGCCTGCTGCGCGGTCTTGGACTGGCCCAGCATGGTGGAGGCGGCCAGCTTCTCGCGCCACGGGCCGGCCAGCAGCTCGGCGGCGCGCAGGATGATCGCGGCGCGGTCGTCGAAGGACATCGCGCGCCATGCCGGGGCGGCGGCCAGGGCGGCGTCCACGGCCTCCTGGGCGTCGGCCTGGGTGGCGTTGGCGTACGTGCCGATGACCGACTTGTGGTCGTGGGGCTGGACGACGTCGAAACGCTCGCCGCCGCCCATCCGCTTGACGCCGTTGATCGTCATCGGGAGGTCGATCGGGTTCTCGGACAGCTGCTTCAGCTGGATCTCGAGGCGTGCGCGCTCGGCGCTGCCGGGGGCGTACGAGTGGACCGGCTCGTTGACCGGCGCGGGGACCTGGGTCACAGCATCCATGGGGCGATAACTCCTTGACCTGGTTCTTGGCTAGTTCTTGGTGATCATCGAGCGGAGGAAGAAGAGCAGGTTGGCCGGCTTCTCCGCGAGACGGCGCATGAAGTAGCCGTACCAGTCGGTGCCATAGGCCGTGTAGACCCGCATTCGATGCCCCTCGGCGGCGAGCCGCAGGTGCTCCTCGCTGCGGATGCCGTAGAGCATCTGGAACTCGTACTCGTCCAGCTTGCGCCCGGCCTGGCGGCCGAGCTCCTGCGCGATGGCGATCAGGCGCGGGTCGTGGGACCCGATCATCGGGTAGCCCTCGCCCTCCATCAGGATCTTCATGATCCGGACGTACGCCTTGTCGATCTCCGCCTTGTCCTGGTAGGCGACCTCGGCGGGCTCCTTGTAGGCGCCCTTCACGATCCGGACGCGGCTGCCGGCGGCGGCCAGGCGGCGGGCGTCGGCCTCGGTGCGGAAGAGGTAGGCCTGGATCACGCAGCCGGTCTGCGGGAAGTCCCGGCGCAGCTCCTCGTGGATGGCGAACATCGAGTCGAGGGTGGTGTGGTCCTCGGCATCCAGGGTCACGGTGGTGCCGATGGCGGCGGCGGCCTCGACGACCGGGCGGACGTTGGCGAGGGCCAGCTCGTGGCCGCCCTCCAGGGCCTGGCCGAACATGGAGAGCTTGACCGACATCTCGACGGTCTCGCCCAGCTCCAGCTCCTTGAGGCGCTCGATGAGCTCCAGGTAGGCGTCCCGGGCCGCGTAGGACTGCTCCACGGCGGTGATGTCCTCGCCGACGACGTCGAGGGTGACCTCAAGGCCCTTGCGGGTGAGCTCCTCGACGATCGGGATGACCTGGCCGACCGTCTCGCCGGGGATGAACCGGTTGACCACCGGCTTGGTCACCGGAGCGGCAGAGACGATTCGGCGCATCTTGTCGCTGCGCGAAGCGGCGAGGATCGCGGGACCCAGCACGGGGCACCTCCAACGGGTGGCAGAAGCGGACGAACGGACGCCGCGGGGGTGGGCTGCGACCGTAAGGAAAACGCAAGTAAAACCACCGTGAAACCTAAGGATCTCCACGATCCTCTGCCATCGACAGCTGTCACGCATCCGTGGCCCGGATCTCATACATCTGTCTGAAGGGTCCGTCGCGGAGTGGGAGAATGTCCGCGTGAAGGGCGATTACCAGGACCTGGTGGACGAGATCTCGGCGCTGCTCGGCGCCCCGGCGACGCTGGAGAACCGGGACTTCCGCCTCATCGCCTTCGGTGCGCACGACAGCGAGGACGACCTCGTGATGGACCCGGTGCGCACCCGCTCGATCCTGACCCGGCAGTCGACGGCGGCCGTCCGGTCCTGGTTCGAGGGCTTCGGGATCGCCCGCGCCACCGGCCCGGTGCGGATCCCGGCGGCCCCGGACGCGGGGGTCTTCCGGGGGCGGATCTGCCTGCCGGTGCGGTACCGGGGCATCGTGCAGGGCTACGTGTGGCTCCTCGACCAGGACCCGGGCCCCGGGCCCGCCGCCCTGGACGCCGCCATGGAGGTGGCCCAGCGGATCGGGGTGCTGCTCGCCGAGGAGGCCAAGGCGGGCGCCGACCTCTCGCGGGAGTTCCTGGCGGTGCTCACCGCCGGCCGGGGCTGGCAGCAGGACATGGCGGCGGCCGCGCTGCGGGTGGCGCTGGGGCCGGGGGCCGAGGGGCCGCACGCCGCCGTGTGCGTGGCCCCGTGGTCCGGGGAGGCTCCGGGTTCGGTACCGGGGGCGGCGGCGGTGTGCGTGGTCCCGGCGGGCCCGGAGGACCGGGACGGGCCGGGCAGGGGGACGGGGGTGCTGGCGGTGCTGGTGCGGCTGCGGTCGGGGGACGCGCTGGCTCCGGCCCTGGCGGCGGTCGGGCGGCTGCTGCCCCGGGGGGGGGGGGGGGGGGTTCCCCCCGACCGATGTGAGGCCCGAAGCGGGGGGGGGGGCCCCCCCACCAAGGGGTCCGCCACTAGCCCGGGGGGTCGGTAGGCCGTCCTGGGGCGGGGAG